>DASSOM010000313.1:0-2017 GCA_035700625.1 Vicinamibacterales bacterium | reverse complement strand
GGCGACGAAGCGAAGGCGCGCGCCTGGTTCACGGCGTCGAACCGGCACCTCGGCGGCGTGCCCGCCGAGCGCGTGCGCACGCCCGAAGGGCTGGTGAATGTCGTCCAGTATCTGGACGCAATCCGCGGGAAACTCTAATCTTGGCCGGGGCTCCGCCCCGGACCCCGGCTCGGTCGCTCGCGGGGGCCCCTACCCCGCGCCGCTCCCTCGCGGGCGCGCTGTGCGCGCCGCCGTCATGCGATGAAGCAAGACACCCGTCGGCGATCGCATGACGGCTCGCCCAAGTCAGCAGCGAAGCCGTGGATACAGGCATTCCTGAAAAGCACGCTCGGATCACTTGCGTCAGAACCCTGGCGCGTCGTGGAGGCGCAGCATCGGATTTCCACGCGGAAGCTCGTCGACTCCGATCGCGAGCAGGCGCTGCTCGAGGATCTGCTCGAATCGGTCAAGCCTCCTCTCGCCGAAGGCGAACACCTTCATTACCTGCTGTTCACGCCGTTCCGCTATCCCCCGCTGCCGCACGGATCCCGGTTCGGCTCGCGGTGGGAGCCCGGCATCTGGTACGGATCGGAATCGCTGCCCGCCGCTTTCGCGGAGGTCGCGTACTACCGGCTGCTCTTTCTCGAGGGGACCGACGCGGATCTCGGCGCGGTGGAGACCGACCTGTCGGCCTTTCGCGCCAGCGTCGCGACGCCGCGCGGGATCGATCTGAGCCGTCCGCCGTTCGATCGGTGGCGTGCGACGCTCGCGTCGAAGACGAGCTACACCGCCACTCAGCCGCTGGGCACGGCGATGCGCGAGGCGGGCGTCGAGGCGTTCCGGTACGTCTCCGCGCGCGATTCGGAGGGCCGCCTGAACGTCGGCGTGTTCACGCCGCGCGCGTTTGCCACCCGACGTCCCAAAGGGCTGCAGACGTGGCACTCCATCGCGACGCGCGCGGCCGTCGAGTTCGCGAAGCTCGATTACTTCGAACGGGCGACGTTCCGCTTCGCGCGCGACACGTTCCTGGTGCGCGGCGTCCTGCCGCACCCGGCGGCCTGAAGGCCTGCGCTACTTGCTTCTCATGGCGACGAACAGAAAGATCGCGCAGTACAGCAGTGCCAGTTCGCCGCTGTTCTGGATCGGCACCAGTCCGCGCGGGGCGTGCGCGATGGAGTAGGCGGCGATCATCTCGAGCGCCGCGACGAGCGCGACGAGGGGCGTGACGGTCGGGATGCCGATGGCGATGATGATCCCGCCGAAGAACTCGATGATGCCGGCGAGGCCGAACTGGCCGATCAGCGGCATGCGCTGACCGCCGAACAGGCCGAACAGCTTCTGCATGCCGTGAAACGCGAACAGCACGCCGGCCACCACGCGAAGGACGACGAAGAAATACGGCTCGAGACGATTCAGCACGCGCGGCACTACGAAACCCCTTTCTTCAGGAACATCCGTTCGAAGAACTCGCCGGTCGCCCCGGTGACCTGTCGCCAGCTGTGCCAGCGCAGGAAGTCGTGGATGTCGTCCGGGATCACCAGTTCCTCGACGTGTACGCCCTTTGCGGTCAGCCGCTGCTTCAGGTCGACCGTCTGGTGGAACTCAACGTTCCGGTCATCGTCCGCCTGGATCAGCAGCACGGGCGACTTCCACGTGTCGACCGCCGAAATCGGAGACGACTCGTAGGTGACGCGCGCGGCCGCTTTGAGATCGTCAAGCGTGATGCCGTCCCCCGCGAGCGCCGCGCCGAGGTTCGGCGCCGCGCGCCCCTGGCGATCCCAGTTGTGGACGCCATGGATGTCCACGCCCGCCGCGAAGAGATCCGAGTTGCGGCCGAGCGCGAGCGCGGTGAGGAATCCGCCGTACGATCCGCCCCAGATGCCGATGCGCGTTGGATCGACGTCGGTGCGCGCCTGCAGCCACTTGCCGCCGGCGAGCACGTCGAGATACTCCGACGCGCCCCTCGCGCCAGCCTGCTCCGGATAGTGGAAGTCGTGTCCGTAGCCGATGCCGAGCCGGTAGTTCACCGACAGGACGA
>DASSOM010000312.1:0-16454 GCA_035700625.1 Vicinamibacterales bacterium | reverse complement strand
CGCGGCGACCCCGGCCTCGCGATGGCCGTTGCCGGTATGCTTCGTCCCCCCGAACGGCAGGTGCACTTCCGCGCCGATCGTCGGCGCATTGACGTAGAAAATGCCCGTGTACAGATCGCGCATCGCCGCGAACGCGCGGTTGATGTCCTGCGTGTAGATGGACGCCGACAGGCCGTATTCGACGCTGTTGCCGATCTCGATCGCCTGCTCGAGCGACCGGCACGGGATCACCGACACGACGGGGCCGAAAATCTCTTCGCGCGCGATGCGCATCTTCGGATCGACGTCGGTGAACACGGTCGGTTCGTGGAAGTACCCCTTCGCCCAGGCGCCGGTCTCGAGGCGCCCGCCGCCGGTGGCCAGCTTCGCCCCTTCGTCGCGGCCGATCTTCACGTACTTCATGACCGTCCCGAGCTGGCTTTCGCTGTTCGAGGGCCCCATCTCCACGTCCGCCTGCAGGCCGTCGCCGACCTTCAGCGACTTCGCGCGCGAGACGAACTCTTCGACGAACCGTCGATACACCTTCTCGTGCACGACGACGCGGCTCGCCGCCGTGCAGCGCTGACCCGTCGTGCCGAACCCGCCCCAGAGACATCCGTCGACCGCCAGCTCCAGGTCCGCATCGTCCATGATGATGATGACGTTCTTGCCGCCCATCTCCAGATGGACCTTCTTGAACGTCGGGGCGGCGGCCTGGTTGACGATGCGGCCGACGTGCGTCGAACCGGTGAACGACACGACGCGCACGCGCGGGTCCGTCGTCATCGGCGTGCCGACCTCTTCGCCGTCGCCGGTGACGAAGTTGACGACGCCCGGGGGAACGCCCGCCTCAGTGAGCACGTTGACGAAGTTGAGCGCCGACAACGGCGTCTGCGACGCCGGCTTGAAGACGACGGTGTTGCCGCACACCAGCGCGGGGATGATCTTCCACGACGGGATCGCCATCGGGAAGTTCCACGGCGTGATGATCGAGCAGACGCCGAGCGGCTGCCGCACGGACATCGCGAACTTGTTGCGCAGCTCGGACGGGACCGTTTGACCGAACATGCGCCGGCCTTCGCCGGCCATGTAGAAGGTCATGTCGATCGCTTCCTGGACGTCGCCGCGCGTCTCGTTGAGGACCTTCCCCATCTCGCGCGTCATGTCACGCGCGAACTGCTCCTTGCGCTCGACGATGAGCTGCGCCGCCTTGAAGAGGATCTCGGCGCGCTTCGGGGCGGGCACGAGCCGCCAGCGTTCGTACGCGCGCGCCGCGGCGTCGATTGCCGCCCGCACGTCGTCGCCGCTCGACTGCTGGAAGACACCGATGAGATCGTCGGTGTTCGCGGGGTTGCGGTTCTCGAAGGTCTGTCCGGAGGAGGAGGGCACCCAGTGCCCGTCGATGTAGTTCTTGTAAACCGTCGCCGTCATCGTCGCCATAGGTCTATCTTATCGAAGTTCGTGTATATTCTTCCCATCCATGTCCGAGGATAACAAGCGCGACACCGAACGCGTGCCGGTGCCGTCGCCGCTGCACGGCGAGGTCAAAGTGTTTCAACCCATGACGATTCTCGACATCAGCATGGGCGGAGCGCAGATCGAGACGCCGTTCGCGCTGCAGGTCGATTCGCTGCACGAGTTCCGGCTGTCGCTCGGCGAACGATCGATCGTCGTGAAGGGGCGGGTCGCCCACTGCCAGATCGGCGATCTGGGCGAGGAGACCATCCGCTATCGATCCGGCGTGGAGTTCGTCGAACCGTCCGAGCACGTCACGACGGCCGTCACCGCATTCGTCGAGGCCCTGCGGTTCGCGCGGGAAGTCCCGCCGATCGTCGACGCCCAGATTGCGGACGAGGCGTAGGGCCTCGTCATTTCACCAGTTTCACATCCTCATCGCGGCGGTCGGGCGCGACATACGCGCTGACGACGCTCTCGTGCCCGTCCGCGCCAATCGCGGCCACGCCGAAAACGTAGTCATCGATGTTGACGTTCGGCAGCACGTACTCGGTAACGTTGCCAACCACCTGCGAGTGCTGCCAGTCGGGAGTCCACGCCTGCCGCCAGTAGATGCGGTAGGCGACGGCGCCCGGGGAGGCGGCCCACTGCAGGTTGGCGTCGTAGCCCGAGGGGCGGCGGCCCAGCATGGGCCGGCCGCGCTCGCTGGTCACCTGCGGCGCCGGCGGCGCGAGCGCCAGCGAGGCGAGACCGGCGGCGTTCACGCGCGCGTTCTGCGCGAGGTACGTCACGTCCACGCCGTCCAGCGTGTCGTTCGCGGAGTGCTGCTTCGAGAAGTTCTCGTTCGCCTCGCGGAAAACGATCGCCGGATACCCGTGCGCGTTGAACGAGGAATGATCGCTGCCGCGGCCGAAGCGGTCGCGCCGCGCCATCAGCTCGATGTGGTGCGACGGAACGTAGGCGGCCGCCACGCGCCGGACGAACCGCGCGAGCGCGCGGGACGCCGAATCCTCCGGCCCCTCCGAATAGATGCGGAGCGTTTCCTGATTGATGATGCCGTTGCCGCCGTGCGAGTTGCCGACGATGTCGTTGTTGAAATCCGCCACGACGTCGACGTTCTCGGCGGCGATCGTCTGCACGTGCGCGCGCGATCCGATGAGCCCCTGCTCCTCCCCGGCCACGCACATGAACACGAGCGTCGCGTCGAAGTCGATGCCGCTCTGTCCGAACACCCGCGCCAGCTCCATCGTCAACGCCGTACCGCTGCCGTCGTCGTTCGCCCCCGGCGCGTCGACGTTGTGATCGAAGTCAGGACGCCGCTGCGGATCCGTGTTCTGTGCCGGACGGCTCTGTCCCTCGGACACCGCGGCTGGTGTCGCCGCGCCTGGTGTCGCCGCGGCGGTTGGGCGCGTCGTGCCCCGCGTCCGCGTGTTGCCCGAGAGCTGTCCGCCGCGCCCGAGATTCAGCGTGTCGTAGTGGCCGGTGACGTAGATGCGGCGGGGGGTGCGCCCCGGCAGGATGGCGACGACGTTGCGCAGTTCGACGTCGTGCGTGATCCGTCCCTGCTGCGCGATCTGGTGCGTGTCGAAGCTGACCTGCAGCCGCGGGCTCGAGCGCTTCATCTCGTCGAGGATCCACTGGCGAGCGGCGCCGATGCCGCGGGTGGGATTGTTCGGATCCGAGAGCGTATTGCGGGTGCCGAAGCTCACGAGCTTTTCGAGGAGTTGCTGCAGCCGCTCCTCGGAGATGGACGCGAGGAGCTTCTCGATACGCGGATCGGCGTCCGCCTTCGGCTGCGCGTGGACCGGGCGCGCCATTGCCAGGACCGCGCAGGCGGCGGCCACGATCACCAGACTCTTCATCATCTCACCTTCACGTGTTCGAGGTAGTCGCCGGACGCGATGCGGGGCGCGCGGCCGAGCGGCGCGTTGTAGAAGTACACCCACGCGCGGGCCGTCGTGCCGTCGGGCAGCGTCACGTCCGCCTGCGCGCGCGTGTAGAGACTGCCATCCGGATTGTCCTGGCGGTAGCCTTCGATGTCGTCGAGCGCCGCCAGCACGGCGTCCGGGTCCGACATCTCGTACACTTCCCCCCAGACGAGCCCCTCGTCGGCCGGCACCGCCGCCGGGTAGATCCCCAGATCGAAGAGTGAGCCGGTAATCGAGCCCCGTCCGATGTAGGTCAGCTTGCTGTCGATCCCGGCGCGACGGCGGCGATCGAAGCCCGCCATCAGCGTGC
The DNA here is from genome assembly GCA_035700625.1 of Vicinamibacterales bacterium. Taxonomy (GTDB): domain Bacteria; phylum Acidobacteriota; class Vicinamibacteria; order Vicinamibacterales; family 2-12-FULL-66-21; genus DASSOM01. Next base: position 12,782 of record DASSOM010000312.1, on the reverse strand, counting down.
CGTAGAAGAACACCAGATCAGCCACGGATGTGTGTTGAGGGTACTTCAGCGGGGTTCACGGTTCAAGGCGCGGGGTCGGATGTCGGATGTTGGAGGTGACGTACCGGGGCCAAGCGCAGCGACAGCCCCCAACTGGAAGCTGGAGGCTGGCGGCTGGAAGCTGGAAGCTGACTGCTGCGCTTAGCGCTGGTTGCCGTTGCGATGCGCCTGGCCCATCAGGCTGAAGACCTCGGCGGGCACGGCGAACGACAGCGCGACGGTCGTCCCGGAGCCGGAGAGCTGCAGCGACTGGAGCATCGCGGCCACTTTCGGGTCGCTCTGGGCCTGCATGCGGCCGAGCGCGAGGAAGCCCTGGACGACCTGCCGGAGATTTTCCGCGGACTGTTCGTCGCGCGTCTCGGCGCGCAGCGTGCCGGTCAGGCCGCCGTCGATGTGCGACATCACGGCGAACGTCTTCACGGCCGGAATGCGCGAGCGGATTTCGTCGGGCAGATGCGTCTGATTCGCGATCGCGTCGAAGCGGCCGACCGCCCACGCGTTGTTGCCGCTCTCGATGTCGCTCACGAGCTCCATCATCGCGTCGTTGCTGGTAATGCTGTGCGCGGTCAATTGCGCGTCGATGGCGCTCTTGATGGCGGCCTGGCTGCCGATGCCGACGAGACCGGGCTCGAGAAAGGCGAGCGTGATGGCGCCGTGATGGCGCCGGTCGGTGTCGTCCGGCGTGCCGGAGTCCTGCCGCCGCTCCGAAACGGTCACGAGCCGCTTGCCCTTGTACTCCTCGACGACGCCGCCGTGATCCCGCGCGAGGGTTTCGAGGAGCCCCGTGTTGAAGCGGCCGCGCGCGACGACGAGGCCGTTCGGATCGTGTTCCCCCTGCGTCTCCGGACCCGCCATGGCCGCGACGACGTAATCGATGTCGCGCTCGATGTCGATCCCGGTCCGCTGCTGGAATTCGCGCTGCCCCTCGTCGGTGCGATCGGGCATCGACTGCTTGAACTGCTGACGGAGGCTGGAGTTCATGACCTCGCGGACGTTCGCATAGGCGACGACCGGCGAGTCGGCCGGGACGTAGGCGAGTTCCGCCGGGCCCGTCCGCGACGCGGACAGCGACGGGAAGCCGCCGGTGTAATACGCCGCCAGACCCACGCCGAGTCCGGCCACGATGACGGCGGCCGAACCTGCCATGAAATAGCGCGTCTGCTTCGTCATGCGCGATGCCTCTGAGTCAGTATAACGGGTGGGACGCGTAAAAAGTTCCCGCGAACGGACGCTGGGTGTTCGAAATCGGACGGGTCACTGCTCGAGCACGTATTCCTTCCGCTCGACCATGCGCGCGGCCACCGCGAGGCAGACGCCCCAGATCACCGCGAGCCAGAACAGGCTCATCCCGAACGACGGCGTGTCGCGGAAGATCCCCTGGATGAGGCTCAGCGCGCTGTTGCTGGGCATCGCGTGCGGCACGAGCGCCTGCAGGTAGTACGCGACGGTGAACTTCTTCAGATAGCCCGGGAACGCCAGCGCCGCCTGTTCCCATCCGAAGATAAAAATGAGACCGATCAGCAGCGGACGTTTGAACGTCGATCCGACGAGCGCGAACAGCGCGCCGTAGGCGCCGAGGCCGATGGCGAGCAGCAGCAGATCCTTGACGAGATCGAGGAACGAGCCGCCGAGCGATCCGCGCAGCGGCGCGATCAGGAGGTACACGAGGACGACCGACGGCAGCACCACGAAGACGGTGCAGGCCATGTAGGCGAGGTACTTGCCCGCGAGCACCGCGCCGCGCGGGATCGGCCGCGTGAACAGGTACGTGATGGTCTTGTCCTCCACCTCGTCGGCGATGAGCGACGTGCCGTAGAACACGCCGAGCACCGGCACCGTGAAGCGCAGGTAGAAGATCCAGATCATCATGCCGAAGATGGCGGGCCCGGCCATGCGGATGCCGTCGACCTGCATCGCGCGGCCGCCGCTGAGGGCGTCGATGGCGCGGATCAGCAACGCGATGAGCACCGGCGCGGCAACGATCAGGACCATGAAGATCGTCCGCCGCGACCACAACATCTCGCCGATGGACAGATCGAACACGCGCAGGCTCGACGCGAGATAGCCCGGGGCGGCGGGCAGCGGACGCTCGCTCATGATTTCACCAGGTACTGGAAGACGGCCTGCAGGTTGTCGTCAGGCGACGTCACTTCGTCGATCGTGCCGCACTCGCCGCTGGCCGCCATCTCGGTGAGCTGCGCGTAGAACGCGTCCGGGCGGCCGGTCTCGACGACGACGGCACCGGGCTCGAACCGGAGGCTCAGCACGTCGGCGCGCTCGAGGAACTTCCGCGCGAGGCGGCGCGGATCCTCGCCCCGCACGAACACGGTGTGCGGATGTTCGTCGATGAGATCGCGGATCTGGTGGACGTCCCCTTCCGCGATGATCCGGCCGTTGTTGATCAGCAGGATGTTCGACGTCATCGACTCGATCTCGTGCAGGATGTGGCTCGAGACGATGAGGCTCTTCCCGGCGCGGGCCCACTCGCGGATCAGGCGGATCGTCTTGCGGCGCGCGAGCGGGTCCATGCCGGCAAGCGGCTCGTCGAGGATCAGCAGCGCCGGATCGTGCACGATGGCCTGTGCGAGCTTCACGCGCTGGCGCATGCCCTTGCTGTAGGCGCCGATCTTCTTGTCGGCGGCGTCCATGAGGTCCACCGCCGTGAGCGCCCGCCGCGCCGCCTCGTCTGCCTCCCGTTCACCGAGGCCGTTCAGCCGCACCAGCCCGCGCACCCACTCGAGGCCGGTCATCCGCTCGTAGAACGCGTCCTGCTCCGGGCAGAACCCGATCTGAAAGTACAGGTGCGGATTGCGCCAGATCGGTTCGCCGAGCACGCGGACGCTTCCCTTGCTCGGCCGCAGCTGCCCGGTGATCAGCTTCATGAACGTCGACTTGCCGGCGCCGTTCGGGCCGAGCAGCCCGGTCACGCCGGGCGGCACGGCAACCGAGACGTCGTTGAGGCCGATGACCTGGCCGTACCACTTCGACACGTGATCGGCCGTGACGACGGCGGCGACCCCGCTGGAGTGCAGAGTCTCAGTCGCGGCCATTACGTCACCACCTCCACGCGTTCTTTACCGGGGGACTTCGTCCCCCGGACCCCCTTACACACTCGCTCGCGGGGGCCCACAAGCCCCGCTCCGCTCGTGTGGCTCGCTCGCAGTCGCTCGCTCGCGCGGCTCACGTGACCACCACCACGCCGCGTACGCGGCGCTCGAGGATCGAGATCGACAGGACGATGAGGCCGAGAATCACCAGCAGCGACACCATCCAGGGTGTGTCATAGCGCGGCTTCAGCCGGAAGATGACGTCGACGACCTGCGTCAGGCTCGAGCCGATCGACATCCACGAGAACGCGCTGCTGCCGGTGATCGCGTAGACCGCCGCGAACATCGACGCGGTGAAGAACGTGATGCCCGCGTAGAGGATCCCGACGAAGCGGGCGCTCTTCGACAGCGACGACAGGGCCAGCATCGTGAACGAGGCCAGCAGCACCTGCATCAGGCTCGCGACCGTGATGGCCGGGAACAGAAACAGATTCTTCTGCAGGAACGCGAAGCTGCCCGCGAACAGCACCTGCAGCAGCAGGAGCAGCAGCGCCGGCACGAGCGTGACGAACAGCAGGAACGTGAACAGGACGGCGAGCTTTCCCGCGATGTACTCCGCGCGCATGAGCGGCTTCGACAGATAGATCTGCAGCGCGTTGGCGCGGCGGTCGTTCGCAATCAGGCCGGCGCCGACGTAGATCGTCACCACGAAGACGAAGAAGTCCTGCTGCTCGAGGAACTGGCGGAAGGTTTCGGCCGTCGGCGCGAGCAGCGCCGCCTGCTGAAAGTTCGTCGCGAGGTAGATCTGCACGGCCCGGACGATGAACGGCAGCCAGGCGAAGATCAGCAGCCCCAGGAACGTCCGCTTGCGGATCATCGTGCGGATCCCGGCCCACGCGATCACCGTCCACGCCCCGCCGGGCCTGGCCCGCTCCCCGCCGTAGTGCCGGTAGCTCTGGTCGTGAATGGGCACTACTCTTCTCCAACAGCTTTCGCGAAGACATCCTCGAGCGTCGGGATGCTCGGGCGCAGGTGGCGGACCTGCGCGCCCTGCCTCGCCGCCAGCGCGAAGATGGCGCGCTGATCGCCGCCGCCGGGCGCGTCGCCGGGCACGAACACGCGCATGACGTCCTCGTCGGTGGCGTGCACGTCCATACCCGCGCCGCGCAGCGCGTCGATGAAGCCGTTCTGCTCTCCCTTGATCCGCAGCTCGAACACGCGCCCCGCGGGCCCCTTGAGCTCGCGAATCGGCCCCTGCGCCGCGACCTGCCCCTTGTCCATCACCACGACGCTGTCGCAGGTGAACTCCACGTCGGGCAGCAGGTGCGACGACAGGATCAGGTTCACCCCTTTGTTGTGCCCGAGGTCGCGAATCAGCTCGAGCATCTCGTCGCGCCCCTTGGGATCCATGCCATTGGTCGGCTCGTCGAGGAACAGCAGATCCGGATCGTGGACGAGCGCCTGCGCGAGCTTGATGCGCTGCTTCATCCCGGTCGAGTAGGTTTCGACGTTCCGGTACCGCGCTTCCCCCAGGCCGACGTAGAACAGGACCTCGTGCGCGCGCTGCATCGCATCGACCGGCGGCAACCCGGCGAGCTGGCCGCAGTAGGCGACGAACGAGACCGCGTTCATCCCCGGGATGTGCGCGTCGGATTCCGGCATGTAGCCGATGCGCGCGCGGATCGCCAGCGGCGACTCGGCTACGTTCATCCCGAGGACGGTCATGCGCCCCTTCGACGGCACGACGAACCCGAGCAGCGCCTTGAGCATGGTGCTCTTGCCGGCGCCGTTCGGGCCGAGCAGCCCGAAGGCGCCCGGCTCGAACCGCGCGGACACGTTGTTGAGCGCGTGGTTCCGGCCGTAGATCACCGTGACGTCATCGAGCTGGACGACGGGAGCGGCGGTCGCCGGGTGTGTCATGGGTTGTTAACTGTATACGGAGATCGGGGTTCGAGGTTCGAGGGGCGAGGTTCGAGGAGCGAGGGGCGAGGTTCGAGGTTCGGGGCGCGGGGCGCGGGACGCGAAGGGCACAGCGTTCGACTCACAGCGATCCGCGCAGACCCAGCGCGTCGGCCTGGTCCCGCAGGAACGTAATCACGTTCGTGATGTGCTGATCGAGCGGCAGGCCGATCTCCTCGGCCCCCTTCCGCAGGTCGTCGCGGCTGACGGCGCGCGCGAACGCCTTGTCCTTCATCCGCTTGATGACGGACTTCGCCTCGAGGTCCAGCACGCTCTTCGACGGGCGCACGAGCGCGGCGGCGGTGACGAAGCCCGACATCTCGTCGCACGCGAACAGCGTGTGCTCGAGCCGGCTCTCGCGCGCGACGCCCGAGTAGTCGGCATGCGACAGGATCGCGCGCGTCGCCCACTCCGGATAGCCCTTCGTTTTCAGGATCTCCACGCCCCGGAACGGGTGGTCCTTCGGATCGGGATACCGCTCGTAGTCGAAATCGTGCAGCAGCGCGACGGCGCCCCAGTCCTCGGCGTCTTCGCCGAAGAGCCGCGCGTAGCCGCGCACCGCGGCTTCCACTGCCAGCATGTGTTTGCGCAGGCTCTCGCTCTGCGTATACGTCGTCATCAGCGCGTAAGCGTCTTCCCGTGAAAGCGACACGTCAGTGCACCAGATTGATGTAGAAGGTAATGATGAGCGCGTTCGTGAAGTCGATGAAGAACGCGCCGACCATGGGAACGACGAGGAAGGCCCGCGGGGCCGGGCCGAACTTTTCGACGATCGCCTCCATGTTGGCGACCGCGTTCGGCGTCGCCCCCAGGCCGAAGCCGCAGTGCCCTCCAGCCATCACGGCCGCGTCGTAGTCGCGTCCCATCACACGGAACGTGACGAAGTAGGCGAACGCCGCCATCATCGCGACCTGCACCATGAGGATGACGAGCATGGGCACGGCGAGATCGAGCAGCTCCCAGAGCCGCAGCGACATCAGCGCCATCGCGAGAAACAGATTCAGTGCGATCGTCCCGAGATCGTCCACGGTACGCTGCTCGATGCGGACGACTCGCGTGGCGTCGAAGACGTTGCGGATCACGGCCGCGACGATCATCGCGCCGATGTAGGCGGGCAGCGTCGCCCACCGGCCGATCCAGCCGCTCACGAGCCCGCCGATCCACATCGCGACGAGCACGATCGTCATCACCTTGAGCAGCGTGTACGCGGTCGCGGGCTCCCCCGCCGGCTCGACGTCGATCTCCTCGTCGAGCGACTGGAGCTGCGCGGCGGCCGCGCCCGCCTCCGCCGGAAGCGGAGCGGCCTGGTGTTGCAGTTTGTACCGCCGGTTCAGCCGCGTCGCGACGGGCCCGCCGATGATCCCTCCGCTGACGAGCCCGAACGTCGCGGCGGCCATCGCGAGCGTGACGGCGCCGGTGAACCCGTACTGCTCTTCCATCAGCTTGCCGAACGCCGCACCGGTACCATGGCCGCCCGTCATGGTGATCGACCCGGCGATCAATCCCAGGAACGGGTGCACGTCGAGCACGCGCGCGAGGCCCACGCCCACGCCGCACTGGATGGCCGCAAGGACCGACGCCAGCACCCAGAAGAGCAGCACCTGCGGGCCGCCCACTCTGAGCAGCGCAAGGCTCGCGCCGAGGCCGATCGTCGTAAAGAACGCGATCATCAGCGGCGTCTGCAGCGTCGCCTCGAACTCGAATCCAAGGACGCCCTGCAGCCGCAGCACCAGCGCGACGCCGGCGAACAGGAAGCCGCCGACGACAGGCGCGGGGATGTTGTATTTGTCGAGCACGCCGACCCGCCGTCTGACCTCGTAGCCGATGAACAGGACCACGGCGGCCATGGCGAGCGTCTGGATCATGTCCAGATGGATCGTCAGCATCGGCGCATCATCGCACGGGACCGCGTCCGGGCGCGTCTACCTTGCGGAATCCGGCGGGCACCCGCAGCAGATCCGGATTCACCGCCGCGGAGCGGATGTCGACGACGTCGCTGCGCAGCTCGATGCCGGGCAGCAGCGCGAGGCGCAGCCGGGTGCGCAGCGGGAACCGTCCCGGAGGCACGGCGTCGCCGAGCCCCGGAATCGCCATCAGCGCATTGAGCGTCTGCAGCATCGCGCGGTACTCGTCTCCCTTGAACGCGTCGGTGAGCCACAGATCGCCGGTAATCTGCAGCTCGCGCGGCAGGCCGCCCGCCGGGCCCGCCGACGCCGACAGCGCGAGCGTGAGCGTCAGCTCGTGACGCTCCGCGCGCTGCCCGGCAATCGTCGCCGTCTCCCCCGTCGGCCGGATCTGCAGATCGGGCACGCCCGCCATCGCGTCGAGCGACGTGCTCGTCGCCGACGGCATCTCGTAGTACGTCTGCGCCGACGGGTTCAGCACTTCGATCTGCGGCGCCTGCCGGCGCTGGATGACGATCGCGCCGGCGGGCAGCAGCGACAGCCGCTGCGCGATCGTCGCGCGCACGCCGTTGCCGTCGGCGTACCACGTCATGTCGACGGGGCCGTCCGGCGTCAGCATCTGCGCGAGCACGGGTCCGAGCCCGGCCAGCGACCCGGGCGCCTCGCTGGCGCCGTTTCCCTCGTCGGCGACGCGCGCCACCTCGACGCGAATCGTGGCGGTCAGCCCCGACGCGGGCGGAGCCGCAAGAGCCATCATCAGCAGCAGCGGCATCATGACGTCACCATCCCCAGTGCGCGGGCAATCACGTCCACGACCTTCGGCGCGAGACCGAACGTGTCGAGATCGTCGGGCCTGGCCAGCGCGATATCCGTCACATCCGACGCACTGCGCGGCGCGCCGGCGGCGACGCGGCACAGGTAATCCACCAGCACGAAGTGATAGCGCACCTTGCGCGTCTCGTCGAGCACGATGCGATCGAACACCTCGACAACGGCACCCACGTCGACGACGAGTCCCGTCTCCTCGAGCACCTCGCGCGCGACGCCCGCCTCGAGTGTCTCGCCGAGCTCGAGCAGCCCTCCCGGCAGGCTCCACTGACCCGCCAGCGGTTCGTGCCGGCGCTTGATCAGCACGACACGTCCGTCTTCCGTCAGGATGACGGCGCCGACGCCGACCAGCGGGCGCGACGGATACGTGCGCGGCCGCGGACCGCCGTCCGCCGCTACGGCTGCCAGATCGGCGACCGGCTCGCGGACGCTGCGCTGCCGGCGGATCAATCCCGATTCGACGAGAAAGTGGCTGTATCCACTGAACTGCCAGCGCTCGCCCGTGGCACGGTCGACCGCGGACTGCAGCCACTCCGCGTGCACCCAGCCCCATCCCGTCTCGATCCCGCCGACCGTCCGCAGCCGGTAATGCGTCCCGTCGTCGAAGCCGCCGCGGTAGCGGTCGTGATACGCGCGCGCGGCGTCGACGACCGCGTCCCGCCCGCGCACGATTTCGGGCGCCGAGGGATCGAACGAGAGGCGCTCGGTGACGATCGCCGGATCGCAGCCGTCCGCCAGTTGATCCAGGCGCGCCGCGTTGAAGTGCCGGTAGAACGCCCGGACGAGATCGAAATGATCCTTCACTCGCCCATGACCTTGACGACGACGCGCTTGCGGCGGCGGCCGTCGAACTCGGCGTAGAACACCTGCTCCCACGGACCGAGATCGAGCGCGCCGTTCGTGATCGGCAGCATCACCTGGTGTCCCATGATCGTCCGCTTCAGGTGGGCGTCGCCGTTGTCCTCACCCGTCTGGTGGTGGCGGTACGGCAGCCCCGCGGGCGCCAGCTTCTCCAGCCAGGTCTGAAAATCCTCGATCAGACCGCTCTCCCAGTCGTTCACGTACACGCCCGCCGTGATGTGCATCGCGGAAACGAGCACCATCCCTTCCCGGACGCCGCTCCTCTTCACGATCGCCGCGACTTCGTCCGTGATGCGCACGAACTCCTGCCGCTGCTTCGTGTTGAACCAGAGATAGTCAGTGAACACCATAGCTTCCAGCTACCAGCTTCCAGCTGCCAGCTCTTAAGGAGGACCGGCTTCCTTGTGAAGCTGGAAGCTGGCGGCTGGTAGCTGGCAGCTTCACTTCACATCGGCAGCGACGCGTCCGCGCTGAGATCCCAGCCGGCCCTGATGCCCTGGCCGAAACGCCTGAGCGCGGCGGCGCCGATCATCCCGGCGTTGTCGGTCGAAAGCGACAGCGGCGGCACGAACACCGGCAGGCCCGCCCTCCTGCCGCGCGCCTCCGCATCGGCGCGCAGCCGGCTGTTCGCCGATACGCCGCCGGCGATCCCGACGCTCCGGGCGCCGAGCCAACCGGCTGCCTCGAACGTGCGGTCGAGCAGCGATTCGACCACGACGCGCTGAAAGCTCGCGCAGAGATCGGCGATCTCCTCTCGCGAGAGCACGCTGCCGGCGCCGGCGGCAGCGCCCGCGGGTCCCGCGGCCACACCGGTCCGCTCGCGGACGAGACGCAGCACCGCCGTTTTGAGTCCGCTGAAGCTGAAATCCGCGCGGCGCGCGAGTGCCGGCGGCAGCAGGCCCGCGGCGCTCGCCGGTTCCGGCATGTTGCGATCGTCGTGCGTCATCCTCGGCACGGGCAGCCGCACGCGATCGTCCCGGCCCTCGCGCGCGAGCCGATCGATGATCGGTCCGCCGGGATACCCCAGGCCGAGCAGCTTCGCGACTTTGTCGTACGCCTCCCCCGCCGCATCGTCGCGCGTCCGGGCGACGAGCTCGTACGTGCCCGGCGTGCGAACGATGTACAGACTCGTGTGTCCGCCGGAGACGACGAGGACGGCGGCAGGGAGCGGCAGTTCGCCGTGCGCGAGCACGAGCGATTCGATGTGCCCGGCCAGGTGGTGCACCGGCACGAGCGGCACGCCGAGCGACCACGCCAGCGACTTGGCGAAGGCGATGCCGACGAGCAGCGACCCCACCAGCCCCGGCCCCTGCGTCACGCCGACCGCACCGAGATCGCGCCAGCCGACGCTCGCGTCGGTCAGCGCGCGTTCGACGACGCCGCAGATGTCGCGGACGTGCTGCCGCGAGGCCAGCTCGGGGACGACGCCTCCCCACTCGCGATGGATCTCCGCCTGCGACGCGACGACGTTCGACAGAAGTGTCCACGGACGGTCGCGCTCACCCGTCGTCGAGACCACCGCCGCCGACGTTTCGTCGCACGACGTTTCGATCGCGAGCAGGTGCATGGCGGTCAGGCGGTGGCGGTCACCGGGTCGAAGGCCCGGCGCAGCGATTCCACGTACGGCGGACGGAAGATCCCGCGTTCGGTGATGATGCCGGCGATGTAGCGATGCGGCGTGACGTCGAACGCCGGATTGCGGATGCGCGCCCCTTCGGGTGTGATGCGCGAGGAGCCGAAATGCGTGACCTCGCGCTGATCGCGTTCTTCGATCGGGATGTGCTCGCCGTCGGGCGTGGACAGATCGATCGTGGACAGCGGCGCGGCCACGTAGAACGGGAGCCCATGCTCGTGCGCGAGCACGGCCACCGTGTACGTGCCAATCTTGTTCGCCGTGTCGCCATTGGCCGCAATCCGGTCCGCGCCGACGACCACGAGATCGATCTCGCCGGCCCGCATGATCGGACCGGCCATGCTCTCGGTGATGACGGTCGTGTCGATGCCGTCGCGCACGAGCTCCCACGCGGTCAGACGCGCTCCCTGCAGGAACGGGCGGGTTTCGTCGGCGTACACCGCGACGCGTTTGCCCCCTTCGACGGCGGCGCGGATCACGCCCAGCGCGGAGCCGTATCCGGCGGTCGCGAGCGCGCCGGCGTTGCAGTGCGTGAGGATGCGCGCGCCGTCGGGCACCATCGCCGCGCCGTGCGCACCCATCGCGCGGCAGCTCGCCACGTCCTCGTCATGGATGCGCCGGGCCTCGCGCTCGAGCCGCGCCGCCAGTTCCCCGGGCGACTCTCCCGCCTGCGCCCCTTCACCGAAGGCGCGCTTCATGCGGTCGATCGCCCAGAAGAGATTCACGGCGGTCGGCCGCGTGGCCGCCATCAGGTCGCACAGCTTCTGGAACTCGACCGCGAGCTGGCGCGTGCCCTTCGCGGAGCTGCGCTTCATCCCCAGCGCGAGCCCCATCGCCGCCGCCACGCCGATCGCCGGCGCGCCGCGGATCACCATCGTCCGAATCGCTTTCGCGACCTCAGGCGCGGTACGGCAACGGACGTAGACCTCCTGGCCCGGCAGCTTGCGCTGATCCACCATGACGATCACGTCGTCCTGCCACTCGATGGTCGGGAGCATGGAGACAATTGTAGCGTGCGTTTCCTATCCGTTCCCTTCGTCCCCTCCGTTGCCTCCAGTCAGCAGGCGTGCATCGAACGGCATTGGCAGCAGCTGCGACAGCCGCAGGCGCGCGGTCACGCCGTCGAGGTTAGCGAGGATCACTTCGAGATCCCCGGCGTACTCCCAGAGCAGCTGGCGGCACGGGCCGCACGGCGGTGTCGGCTCGGGCGTGTCGGCGACGACGACGACCCGCGTGAACGCGAGGTGGCCGTCGGAGAGCGCTTTCAACAGCGCGACGCGCTCGGCGCACATCGTCAGGCCGTACGTGGCGTTTTCGATATTGCAGCCGGTGATCGTGCGCCCGGTGTCCGTTTCGAGCGCGGCGCCGACCCGGAAGCCGGAGAAGCGGGCGTGGGCGCGCGTGCGCGCATCGATTGCGGCGGCGACGAGATCCGCTTCGTCCGGACCTTCCTCAACCGCTTGCAGATCGACGGGGCGCCAGAAGGACTCGTTGCGGCGATCCGCGCCGGAGCGGCGCGTCTCCTGGCGCCGATCGACGCCGGAGCGCGGCGTCTCGTCGTCACCGGCGTCGGCGTCGGCGGACGCGCGGCGATTGGCGCGCCGCCGGCGGTCCGCCGTCGCGCGGCGCTCCTCGCCGCTCCGCCGTTCCCGTTCCGGCCACCGGATGTCGTCGTCAGAGTCGCTCAATGATCCCCTCCAGCAGCGACGCGAACGCGCCGCGCACGCGCCGGGTCACCTCCATCACCTCCGCATGGTTCAGCGGCTGCGGCAGCACGCCGGCCGCGGCGTTGGCGATGCACGAGAGGCCCAGCACTTCGATGCCCATGTGCCGCGCGACGATCGCCTCCGGCACGGTCGACATGCCGACGGCGTCCGCGCCGATCGTGCGGAGATAGCGAATCTCCGCGGGCGTCTCGTAGCTCGGTCCGTGGACCGCGGCGTAAACGCCATGTCCCAGCGTCAACCCGGCCGCCTGCGCGGCGTCTGCGGCGATCAGGCGCAGGCGCGCCGAATACACCTCGGTCATGTCGGGAAAGCGCGGACCGAAGCGCTCGTCGTTCGAGCCGACGAGCGGGTTCGTTCCCAGCAGGTTCAGATGATCGTCCATGACCATCAACGTCCCCGGCGTCAGGGTCGTCGTGATGCCCCCCGCGGCGTTGGTCAGGATCAGGATCTTCACGCCGAGGCGGCCGATCACGCGCGTGCCGAACGTGACGGTGCCCATCCCGTGCCCTTCGTAGAAGTGCACGCGGCCCGCGAGCGCCAGCACCCGGCGTCCGTGGAGGGTTCCGGCGACGAGCCGTCCCTCGTGGCCGATCACCGCCGTCGCCGGCCAGTGCGGGATGTCGGTGTAGGGGATCGACGTCGGCTCGTTCAGCCGCTCTGCGAAGTTGCCGAGCCCGGAGCCCAGCACGATCGCGACCTCCGGCACGCCGATGCGCGCTCGCAGCCACGCCGTCGTTTCCTCAACCTGCTCGAAATACGCCATCAGCATGTCGCAGGCCTCTAA
>DASSOM010000311.1:0-19727 GCA_035700625.1 Vicinamibacterales bacterium | reverse complement strand
CGGCCGCCTTGACACGGCCGGCGCAACGGTGTTATCAATGTCGCAGGTTGTTATAAAAATAACATGTCTCCACGCCCCCTCCACACCGTTCTCACGAAACGTGAACGTCAGATCATGGACGTGCTCTTCCGGCTCGGCCGCGCGACGGCCACAGACATCATGGCCGCCCTTCCCGACGCTCCCACCAACTCGACCGTGCGCACGCAGCTGCGGGTGCTCGAATCGAAGGGCTACGTGCAGCATGTGGAAGAAGGGCTGCGGTTCGTGTACATGCCGCGCGTGCCTCGGCACTCCGCGCGAAAGTCGGCGCTCAAGCACCTGATCGACACGTTTTTCGACGGTTCGAGCGCGAAGCTCGTCGCGGCGCTGCTCGGCGGCGACAACCGGGTGTCCGACGCGGAGCTCGACCGCATTGCCGAACTCGTGAAGAACGCGAAAGGGGCCGCGCGATGACGATGCTCGCCGGCGCGGCCATCCGGACGTCGATCGTGCTCGCGGCCGGGCTCATCGCGCGCGCCGCCATCGGGCGCCGCTCCGCGAGCCTGCGTCATCGGGTGCTCGCGATGACGCTGCTGGCGACGGCGGCCATCGCTCCAGCGTCGTGGCTGCTGCCCGCCTGGGCCGTGCCCGTGCCGGCCTTCAGCATCACCGCGTCGGATCGCGCCCAGAACCATCACATTCGAGAGATTCGCACGTCGGTCTCGGTGACCGCGGCCAACCGGGCCCGGGAGTCCGACTCACGTCTGCCGCTGATGCTCTGGCTTTGGGCGCTCGGCGCCGCGGCGAACGGCGCCGTGCTGCTGCTGGGCATCGCGCGTCTCGCGCGACTGACGAAGCGGGCAAGACCGCTGGACGATGCGCGGTGGACGCAGTTGGTCGAACAATCGCGCACGGACGCCGGCGTGACGCGCACCGTCGACCTCCTCGAGACCGACACATCCGACGTTCTGGCCACCTGGGGCTTCATGCGTTCTCGGCTGCTGGTGCCCCGGCACGCCCGCGGGTGGGAGGAGGAGCGCGTACGGATCGTGCTGCGGCACGAGCTCGCGCACATTCGCCGGGACGACTGGATCGTCCAGATCGCCGCCGAAGCGCTGCGCTGCATCTACTGGTTCAATCCGCTCGTCTGGGTCGCGTGCCGCTGGCTCCGTCAGGACAGCGAGCACGCGTGCGACGACGATGTGCTCGCCGCGGGCACGCCGCCGCGCACGTACGCGACCCATCTCCTGGAACTCGCACGCATCTGCCGGCGCCCCTCCCCCGCGTGGGCGTCGGCGATGCTGATGGCCTATCCGTCGACCCTCGAAAGGAGAATCGCCGCCATGCTGGACCCGAATCTCGATCGAAGGCGCGCCTCACACCGCACGATCGCGGGCGTCGGTGCGCTCATCGTTTGCATCGCCCTCCCCGCAGCCTCGCTGCGCGCGCGCCAGACGTCCCCGTTGCCGCTCGAGGGATCCGTGTACGACGCGACCGGCGCGGTGATGCCGGATGTCGAACTGACGCTGCAGGGCGCCAACGACACGGCCGCGACGACCAGAACCGATGCGAGCGGCCGCTTCGAATTCGAGGCGATTGCGCCGGGCCGCTACGTCCTGACGGCGTCGATTCCCGGGTTCAAGACGCTTCGCTACGACGTCGAGCTGCGCACCGCCAGGGACTGGGATCGCGCGATCACCCTTCAGGTGGGCGATCTCCAGGAGACCATCACCGTGGAGGCGAAGCGCCTGCCCGGCACGGGTGGCGCCGCGCCGGCGAACGCGCCGCTCCGGGTTGGCGGCAACATCAAGGCGCCCCTGAAGGTGCACGATGTGCACCCCACGTATCCGGATTCCATGCGCGCCGCCGGACGCGAAGGCGTCGTCCCGATCGAAGCGATGATCGGGCGGGACGGCCACGTCGCGTCCGCACGCGTGCTGAGCGCTCAGGTCCATCCGGATTTCGCGGCCGCCGCACTCGAGGCCGTGCGTCAGTGGCGCTTCACGCCGACGCTGCTGAACGGCAAGCCTGTGGACGTCGTGATGACGGTGTCGGTCACGTTCAAACTGGCGAACTAGCACCGGCTTCGAGCCAGCCCGCGATGTTCTATCATCTCGGGCATGTCGAAGCCCGGAATCCCCGTTCTGGCCCTCGCGTGCGCGCTGCTCCCGGCTCTCGTGAGCGCGCCGCACGCGCAGGCGCCCGCGCCCACCGAATGGTGGCCCGGCGCAACGTACGATCCCGCCGTCCCCACGCCGAAATCCACGCTCGGCCACGACATCGGCACGTACTACACCGAGCACCGCGAAATGACCGACTACATGCGGCAGCTCGACGCCGCGTCGGACCGCGTGAAGGTGTTCCGCGTCGGAGAATCGATCGAGCACCGCGAGCTGCTGCTGGTCGCGGTCAGCAGTCCGGAGCACATCAGAGATCTCGAGGCTATCCGCGAGCGGATCGCGGAGCTGCGCGATCCCCGTAAGACGTCGGCCGAGCGAGCCCGCGAGATCGCGGCTACGACGCCTGCGATCGCGTGGATGAGTTTTGCGAACGACGGCAACGAATCGGCGGCGTTCGAAACGGGAATCCAGCTCGCCTATCACCTCGCCGCAGGTCAGGACGAAGCCACCCGGCGCGTGCTGGACAACGTCGTCACGATCATCTATCCCGCGCACAACCCCGAGAGCCATTCGCGCCACGTCGCCTGGATGAAGGCCTCGGCGACGGGCAACCCCGACCCGTCAGCGCAGGAACACCGCGGCGACTGGCGGATGGACACGAACAACAATCACTACCAGATCGATCTGAACCGCGACGCCGTTTTCCAGACCCAGCCCGAGAGCCGCACCATCGTCGAACAGATCCATCGCTGGAATCCGGTGGTCTACATCGATCATCACGGCAATCCGGATCGCTTTTACTTCCCGCCCTGGGCGAAACCCGTCAACGCGCAGCTCGGTGAAGACGCGAAGAAGTGGGTCCAGTTGTACGGGAAGAACATCGCCGCCGCCTTCGATCGCCACGGGTGGACGTATTTCACGCACCAGGTCTACGACCTGCACTACCCGGGCTATTACGACAGCTACCCGACGCTCAACGGCGCCACCGGCATGACATTCGAGACGGATGGCGGCGGCAACAAGGGGCTCGCCTACCGCCTGCCAGACGGCCGCGTGACGACGCTGCTGGACGGCGTGCTGCACCACTTCACCGGCGCGTTCGCGTCGCTGTTGACGACGGCCGACAATCGCGAAGCGCGGGTGCAGGCGCTCTACGATTTCAGGGCGTCGGCGATGAAGGCCGCCGGGACCGCGAAGGTGCAGCAGTTCGTGCTCGTCCCAGGGAAGGATGCGTCGCGGACGGCGGACCTCGTGGCGCTGCTGCTGCGCCATCAGATCGAGGTGCATCGTGCCTCAGCCCCCTTCAAGACGGCTGCCGCGCATCGCCTCGCGAACGATGGTGCCGAAGCGAAAAGCTTCCCTGCCGGCGCGTATCTCGTCTACACGAACCAGCCGCAGGTGCGGCTCCTGCGGACGCTGCTCGATCGCGAGACGCCGCTCGATCCGGCATTCGTGGACGAGGTGATGAAGGCCAAGGCCTACAACGACTCGGTCGGCGAGAACGCGCCGAAGAAGAGTTACGGCTTCTACGACATCAACGCCTGGTCGCTGCCGCTCGCCTACGGCGTGGACGGCTGGTGGACGGAGGACCGCATGACGAACGCCGAGCCGGTCACGTCCAGGCCATCGACGACGGTCAAGCCTCCGGCACGAGCGCGGTTTGCCTACCTGTTCCGCTGGAACAGCGCCGGCGCGTCACGTCTGTTGGGCGCGCTCTGGAAGGACGAGTACCACGTCTCGCTGGCGCGCGAGCCGTTCACGCTTGCCGGTCGCGACTTCGACGCCAACACCGTCGTCGTCCGCGTGCAGCCCAACCCGGAGTCGCTGCACGCGCGCATCGCGGAGCTTGCCGTCGCGAACGACGTCGAAATCGTCGCGGCCGACACCGCGATGGTCGACGCCGGGAAGGACCTGGGCGATCGGTCGGTCGTGGATCTGAAAGCGCCCACGGTCGCCGTCGTGACCGAGGAGCCGACGTCGACCACCGCCTACGGCGCGATATGGTATCTGCTCGAGCGCGTCTACGGCATCCCGTTCACCGCGATCCGCGGACAGGACATCGCCTCCGTCGACCTGAAACCCTATAACGTCATCGTGCTGCCGGATGGTCAGCCGCAGGCCTACGGACGGATGTTCAGCCAGCAGGTCGTCGATCGCTTGAAAGGCTGGGTGCGCGACGGCGGCACGCTCGTCTGCGTGAAGGGGGCCGCGCAGTGGGCGGCCGGCGAGCGCGTCGGGCTGACGACGGCGCGCGACAAGTTCGCCGAACAGCCGGCGAAGGATCAGAAGGACGGCCGCGAGCCGCGGCGCATCGACACCGTGCCTGGCGCGTTCGTGCGTGTGAACGTCGACGGCGAACACTACATCGGCGCCGGCATCGACGGTCCGGTCACGGCGCTCTTCCGATCGAACGTCGTCTACGCGCCGTCGAAGGAGGGCGCCCGTGCGGCGACGCTGGATCCCGAACGGCCCCTCATTGCGGGCTTTGCGTTCGACGACGCAAAAGAGGCGCTGAAGAATGCGCCATTCGTCTGGGACGAGCCCACGGGCGGCGGCCACGTCACGTGCTTCGCCGACGACGTGACGTTCCGCGGGTTCCTGCTGCAGGCGCAGCGGCTGTGGCTCAACGCGCTGCTGCTGGGCCCGAGCTTCTGATGTCGCACCGGCCCGCCCATCCGGACAGCAGATAATGGTGGGATGCAAACACGCGCGTTCGGCCGCACCGGCTGGCAGGTTTCAGAAGTCGGCTATGGGATGTGGGGCATGGCCGGGTGGACCGGCTCGGATGACGCCGAATCGGAGCGGTCGCTCGACCGCGCGGTGGAACTCGGCTGCACGTTCTTCGACACGGCGTTCGCGTACGGCGACGGCCACTCCGAGCGGCTGCTCGGCGCGCTGCTGAAGCGGCATCGCGATCGGCGGCTGTACGCGGCGTCGAAGGTGCCGCCGAAGAACGGCAAGTGGCCGGCGAAGGCGTCGTACCCGCTCGACGAGGTCTTTCCGCCCGACCACATCCGCGCGTCCACCGAACGCACGCTGCGCAATCTCGACCAGCCCACGCTCGACCTTCAACAGCTGCACGTGTGGACCGACGCCTGGGCGGAGGACGAACGCTGGCAGCGCGTGGTGAGGCGGCTGAAGGAGGAACACCTGATCGGTGCGTTCGGCATCAGCGTGAACCGCTGGCAGCCCTCGAACGTGCTCAAGGCGCTCGCGACCGGGCTCGTCGACAGCGTGCAGGTGGTCTACAACGTCTTCGATCAGAACCCGGAGGACGAGCTTTTCCCAGAATGCGAGCGCCGCGGCGTCGCGGTGATCGCGCGCGTGCCCTTCGACGAGGGCAGCCTGACCGGCACGCTGACGCCGGACACGCAATGGCCGGACGGGGACTTCCGCAACATCTACTTCACGCCCGAACGGCTCCGCGAGACGTTGACGCGCGTGGATCGGCTGCGTGGGGCCGTTCCCGATGGGATGAATCTGCCGGAACTGGCGCTGCGTCATATCCTGCAGCACCCCGCCGTCAGCACCGTCATTCCGGGCATGCGGAAGCTGCGCCACGTGGAGGCCAATCTGGGCGTCAGCGACGGCGTGCGGCTCCCGGCCCCCCTGATGGCGGAGCTCAGGCGGCACCGCTGGGACCGCACCGTGGACGTCGAGTGAGGGTGCTATAATAGAGGTTTCCCGAACGCCCTGAAGGAGTCATTGTGAAGGAAGGGATTCACCCCAAGTACTACGAGGTCGAGGCCCGGTGTGCGTGCGGCGCGACGTGGAAGACGCGCTCCACCAAGCCTGAGCTGCACCTCGAAATCTGCAACAACTGCCACCCGTTCTTCACCGGCCGACAGAAGCTGATCGACACCGAAGGACGCGTGGAGCGGTTCACGAAGCGGTTCGGTGCGCAGACGTCCGAGACGCGCAAGGCCGCCGCAAAGGCCGCCAAGGCGTCGAAGGCGAAGAAGCAGGCCGCGACGCGATAAACCGGTCGCCGGGTCTGAAGACCCGGCCTACGTACCCTCAACACACCCACCGAAGAGGTGGGTGTTGTCGTTTGCAGCGAGCTTCCGTTCGAGACGCGCCAGCCGGCGCCGCGTCGCATCCGTCTTCGTCCGCACCTTCACCAGATCGAGTTCGCCGTTGTTCGCCTCTTCGAGCGCGAGGAGCGCCAGCTCGCGCGCGCCCGCGTAGTCGCGCGCGCGGTGCTCGTGATGGATCGCGAGCGCCTCGGCGGCGACGTGCCGCAGCTCCGTGAGCAGGCGCCCGCTGCGTCCGCGCGCCGGCCGCACATCGAGCAGCTGTCTCCACACGTTCGCCGCTTCGTCGAAGCGCCGGTCGCGCCGCAGGCGCACCGCGAGACGGTAGAGCGCCTCGGCGCGCACCTCCGTACTGCCTTCCGCCGCCGCGCGCTCGTAGCACTCGATCGCGTTCGTCGCCCGTCCGCCGCGGTCGTACACACGGCCGAGTGCGAGCGCCTCGGCCGCGTCGCGGCACAGCGCGCTCCCCTGCTCCACCAGCCGCGCGGCGTGCGCCGCTACGGCGGCGAGCGACATGAGATCGAGACGGTTGTGCTCGAGGATCGGCTCGAGCGGACGCGCGTCGCCGCTGCGCAGGAACCGGAAGTATCGCGCGGGGATATCCATGCCGGGCACGTCGCCGACGCGCCGGACGTCGAACAGCAGCCGCTCCAGCGTCGACAGGCGGCAGCCGCCGTCCGGATCGTCCGCCCGCGCGCGCTCGCGCCAGAGCCGGCGCGCCACGTGCAGCATGTCGAAGTGGCGAACCCCTTCGAGCGGCATCTCCATCCGGTGAAACATCCACCGCGTTTCCATGACGGGGACGTCGAACGTCTTACCGTTGTACGTGACGAGCAGCGCCGCTTCGTCCAGGCACTCCGCCGCGGCGCACAGCAGCGCGCGCTCGGCCGCGTAGCTGGTGAGCAGGAACTGGCGCACCTGCAGCGCGCCCATGTCGAACCACGCGCAGCCGACGAGGAACGCCACGGTGCCGGCGCCGCCGCTGAGACCGGTCGTCTCGAGATCGACGAAGAGAATCCGGCTGCCGGCGCCATCGGGATCGCGCAACGATCCGTCGAGAATGCGGAGCGGTTCGGCGTCCGCCAGCTCGCAGTCCCCAATCCAGAGGCGGCCGTGCCGCCGATCGGATTCGTAGCGCCGGTCGATCACCAGCGCGCGCCCGAACGCGTTCGTCGCGACGCGTCCGCCGAGGACGTGCGCGACACGATCGAGGTCGATCGCCGCGTCGTAGCGGACCGGCTCCGGCTCGTACGTCAGGTCTCTGGCGCCCGCCGGCCGGACGATGGATCGGAGCCGCGAGGCGAGATCGCCGGGCATCAGGAGGGCACCGGATCGGCGGCGACGAGACGGTCCAGGATCGCAGAGGCGACCGCTTTGGCGCGCGGCCCCGTGTTCCCTTCCGGCCCGACGCACGAGGGGCATCCGGACGCGCACGGACACGACGCGATGAGGTCGCGCGTGCGCTCGAGCAGGAGCCCGTGCATGTCGAACAGCGGCCGGCTGAAGCCGATGCCGCCGGGATAGTTGTCGTAGATGAAGACGTTCGGCTCGGTCGCCACGCCATCGGGGACAGTAGACGCGCCGCCCGTCCGCGTCCGCCGATCGAGCGAGCCGCCGTCGACCGACAGCCCGATGTCGTGCCCATCGCACATCAGTAAGAGCTGCGCGACGTGGCGCATCGCGAACGCCAGGCCGATGACGCCGTCGCGCCGATCGTCGGTCTCGTACGGCAGCGCCGCCATGACGCCCGCAGGAATCGTTAGCCAGTAAGAGGACGTGTGCATCTGCTGCTCGGGCAGATCCAGCTCCCCCGACCCGACGTTTTCGTTCGTGTAGAACTTGATCTTCTTGAAGCCGACGACGCGGGAGACGACGTGGACTTCGCCGTGGGAGCGCTTCGCGGAGTCGGATGTCAGAGGTTGGATGTCGGAGGTGGTCGGCTGGAGCTCGGATGAAGCGTCGGCGTTGTCGCCGCCAAAGTCGCCCACCTCCGACCTCCGACATCCGACCTCGGACTCGAAGGTATCCAGGATCGTCACCTTCGTATACGTGATCGCGTCCGTGTAGTAATCGCAGTCCACTTCACGCACGTAGGCCTTGCGCCCATCGAAGTCGAACCGCTCCACCTGATACAGCTGTCCCTCGATGATGTAGATCGCCTTCTCGTGGAGCGTCGCGGGGGCGCTGCTGAAATCCGTCTCGCCGATCACGCGCTCGTCGCGCGTGATGTCGACGACGACGAAGTTGTCGGACGAGACCGATCGGAGGCTCACGGCGTCGGCGGGATACGATTCGTGCGTCCAGTTCCACTGGCCGTCCGCCGCGTGGACGTAGCCTTCCTCGGCGAGGACCGCGAGCACCTGCTGCACGTCTTCCGTCCCGAACGCCTCCTCCATCGAAAACGGCAGCTCGAAGGCGGCGCACTTCACGTGATCGATCAGGATGTGCAGATTGTCGGGATTGATGAGGGCGTGCTCCGGCGACGCATCGAAGAAGTACGACGGGTTGCGGATGACGTACTGGTCGATTGGCGCGCTGCTCGCGACCAGCACCGCCGCCGAGCGGGTCGTCCTGCGCCCGGCGCGTCCGGCGCGCTGCCACGTCGCGGCAATCGTGCCCGGATAGCCGGCCATCACGGCAACGTCGAGCGCGCCGATATCGATCCCGAGCTCCAGCGCGTTCGTCGACACGACGGCGCGGACGTGCCCCTCGCGCAGGCCGCGCTCGATCTCGCGCCGGCGGTTCGGCAGGTAGCCGCCACGATAACCTCGGATGACGTCGGCGCCCCCCAGCGCCCCCCTCGGCCCCTGATACGCATCCTTCAGATACGTCGTCAGGATCTCCGTCGCAAGGCGGCTCTGCGCGAACAGGATCAATTGCAGATTGTGTTTCAGGAACTCGAGTGAGACGCGCCGCGCCTCGGAGAGATACGAGCGGCGGATGCCGAGCTCGGCGTTCACGACGGGCGGATTGACGAAGAGGAAGAACTTCTCCCCACGCGGCGCGCCGCTGCGATCCACGAGCTCGAACGGACGTCCGGTGAGGCTCTCGGCGAGTTCGCGCGGATTCGCGATCGTCGCCGACGAACAGATGAAAACCGGATCGGACCCGTAATGCCGGCACACGCGCTGCAGCCGCCGCAGAATGTTTGCGAGATGGCTGCCGAACACGCCGCGATACGCGTGCAGCTCGTCGACGACGACGAATTTCAGGTTTTCGAACAGCTTCGCCCACCGCGGGTGATGCGGCAGGATCCCCGAGTGGAGCATGTCGGGGTTGCTGAGCACGACGTGCGCCTTGCCGCGAATCGCGCGGCGCGCGTCGGACGGCGTGTCGCCGTCGTAGGTGAACACGCCGATAGGATCGCCCGCCTGCTCGCTGCCCTCAGCCTCCGCCGCCTCGCGCGCAATCAGCTGGACGAGCCCGTGCAGCTCCGCGAGCTGATCCTGCGCGAGCGCTTTGGTCGGAAAGAGATACAGCGCGCGCGTCGCGTGATCCTTCAGGATCGCGTCGAGGACCGGCGCGTTGTAGCAGAGCGTCTTGCCGGACGCCGTCGGCGTGATCGTCACGACGTGGCGTCCGGCGAGGACGTGCGCGAACGCCTCCGCCTGGTGCGTGTACGGACGCTCGATGCCGCGCGCGGCCAGCGCCGCGAGCAGTCGCGGATCGGTGCCGGCCGGAAAGTCGCCGTACTCCGCCGCGACGGCCGGCAGCCGCTTCGTCGCCGTGACGATCGGGTCGGCGTCCCGGCCGCCGGGGATCGGCGAGCGCGCCAGCCGGTCGAGCGCCTCGCTCAGCAATCGGTCCTTGTCGCCGGCCACAACGGGAAGGGCGGGGAGCGTCATGGTGGAGGTAAGTGGATGCAGCCGTTGGAATTGAGGACCGATGGTAGCAGCCTCTCTCTGGGCGATCAAGAGGCGAAACGGAGGGCCGACTGGCGATTACTGGTGTTGGGGCGTCACGTCGGAGGCCTGCGTGCGGGCCGCCGCGGCGACGAGGCCGCTCAGGCCGACGAGGCCGACGAGGTTGGGGAACACCTGCAGCGCGTTCATCAGGTCCCCCCAGGCCCAGACGACGTCCACGCGGGTAATGGCGCCGAACGGGATCAGCAGGCAGTAGATCCAGCGGTAGGGCACCGTCACGCGGCGGCCGAGGATGTATTCGAAGAACTGCTCGCCGTAATACGCCCACCCGATGAGCGTCGTGTAGCCGAACAGGAACGTGCAGAACGCGACGATCCATCCGCCGACGACCGGGATCGACGTGTTGAACCCGGCCGCGACCGCAGCCGTGCTCGTCAGCCCTGACTGCCAGACGCCGGTCAGCAGGATCGTGAGCGCGCTGATGGTCGAAGTCACGAACGAGACGATGAACACCTCGACGATCGCGTTCAGCCCCTGCTGCACCGGCTGCGTGCTGCGCGCGGTGCCGTACGCGACGGCGGCGGTGCCGTAGCCCGCCTCGTTCGCGTAGATGCCGCGCGCGATGCCGTACCGCATCGCGACGAAAACCCCCAGCGATCCACCGGCGACCGATCGCAGCGAGAACGCCTCGCGGAAGATGAGGCCGAGGATCGCCGGCAGCTGTCCGGCGTTCATGACGATGACGATCAGTCCGCCGACGAGATACAGTCCGACCTTCAGCGGCGACAGCTTTGCGACCACGCGGCCGATCGACTGGATGCCGCCGATGATCACGAGCCACGTCAGCACCGCGATGACGATGCCCGCGACCAGCTTCGACACGCCGAACACGCTGTTGATGACCAGCGCGATCGAATTCGGCTGCGTAAACGGCGTCGTCGTCAACGCGGCGACGGCAGCGACGAGCGCGAAGAGCCACGCGAGAAACGGCGACTTCAACCCGTCGCGCAGGTAGTACATCGGACCGGAGAGCACGGATCCCGCGCGTGTGTCGCGGAAGCTGACGCCGAGCACGGCCTCGGCGAACTTGATCGACATCGCGAAGAAGCCGTAGACCCAGATCCAGAAGAGCGCGCCGGGACCGCCCGAGACGATCGCGGTCGCGACGCCGGCGATGTTGCCGGTGCCGACCGACGCCGCGAGCGCGGTCATGAACGCCTGGAAGGGCGTCAGGGCGCCGGTGCCCTGAGCGGACGGGAGGAGGAATGCGGCGCGCCATGCGTCGCGAAAGCGGCGCACCTGGACGGCGCGCGTGCGGATCGTCAGGATGAGACCGCCCAGCAGCAGCACCCCGACGACCCAGGGCATGAAGAGCAGATTGGCGGCGGCCTGAATCATAGGTTCGATCTTCCCTGACAGCCGTCCACGACGACGCACGCGCCGCTGACCCAGCTGGCGCGCGGCGAGGCGAGGAACGCGACCACGGTGCCGACTTCATCCGGACGGCCGAAGCGGCCGAACGGCAGTTCGCGGCGGACGAAGTCGGCGATGCCGGCCGGGTCGGACTGCTGGCGTTTGTGCCACGAGCCGCCGGGAAACAGGATCGACCCCGGCGCGAGACTGTTCACGCGGATGTTCTCGGGGGCCAGCTGCTGCGCGAGCGCCTTGGCGAGGCTGATCTCGGCCGCTTTGACGGCGTTGTAGGTCATGCGGCCGCCCGCCTCGCGGCCGTAGATCGACGCGATCATGATGATCGCGCCGCCGCCGCGCTGCTTCATGTGCGGCACGGCCAGTCTGGACGCGCGAATCGCCGGGAACAGCGTTTCGTCGAACGCCGCCTGCCATTCCGCGTCGGTCGTGCCCAGCAGATCTCCTCCGCCCGCGCGTCCGACATTGTTGACGAGCACGTCGAGGCCGCCGAAGATTTCGATCGTCCGGCTGATGACCAGCTCGATCCCCGCCTCGGTCGAGACGTCCGCCTGCACGGCCGCCACCATGTTCGGCTTCTTCGCGACCGCCTCCACTTCGATCGCGGCCTCCGCGAGCCGCTCGGCGCCGCGGGCGCAGATGCACACGCGGCAGCCCTCCGAGACGAGCGCGCGCGCGCTGGCGAGGCCGAGTCCGCGGCTGGATCCGGTGACGATCGCGACCTTGTCGGCGAGGCCGAGATCCATCAGTCGCGTCCGCCCGTCAGGTCGTTCAACCGCCAGTCGAAATCGTGAAAGACGACGCGGAACTGGTTCCGCGTGACGAACTGTTTCTCGAGCGGCAGCAGGTCCGGCCGGATGAACGCGATGATGGCGCGCTCGATCGGCGAACGCGCGGCAAACGCGGCATCGCCGTCCGGCCGATCGTACGCCGCGACGAATTCCTGCTCGTGCCAGCTCACGACGGGCGTGAGGGAGATGACGTTCGCGTCGCGATCGATGCGCATCAGTTCGCGCTCGGTCGCGAACTCCTTGCGGATCGCGTCGAGCTGACCCGCGAGACGAGCGGCCGTGTAGGCTTCGCTCCGCAGACGTCCGCCGCCGACGGCGCCGCGGCCCAGCGCGAGGTAGAGGCGCGGCTCGTGGAACTCCGGCAGAATCGTCTTCTCGATCTCGTCCAGCGTCAGCCGCTTCCCCGCCGCCCGCCACGTCGTCTTTTCGAACGCGCCGGGGATCTGGCGGATGCTGTTCGACGGGTACAGGTCGCTGCGGCCGCGGATGGGATAGTGATTGATGACCGTCTCGAGCACGAACGCGTTGTACGCGTTCACCCAGAACGCCATCTGCTGTTCGCGCGTCCACCCGTCGTAGGTCGCCGGGCTCACGTCGAGCGAGCGGACGTAGTCGTCGAGGCGGCCGCGCTCGGACTTCAGCGCGTTGTAGTACACGAGCCCGTCGCGCACGAGCGTGTCGAGAACCTGATCCAGCGGGCGGTGGAACGGATCGGTCGACGCGTAAGGGGACGGCGGCTGCGGCGCGGCGACGAGGACGGCCGAGGCGGCGAGGAGGCACACGGCGGCGGCGAAACGCACGAGAGGGATCCTAACGCAGAAACGTGCGCCGGTGCCGCGCCCCGCAACCCGTCACAGGTTTGCCGTGAGAAACGACGCCAGCGCCTCCGAGAAATCGGCGGGATTTTCCAGGTTCGACAGGTGCCCGGCGCGCGGGACGATGCTGAGCATCGAACGCGGCAGCAGGGCCTGCATCCGCTCGGCCTCGGCGACCGGCGTGATCGTGTCGTGTTCACCGGCGATGACAAGCGCGGGGAACGACATGCGCGCGAGCTGCGCGGTGCTGTCGGGACGTCCCTTCATCGCGCCAAGCGCGGCGGCGAGCCCCGGCGAGGGATTCGCTTCGATCAGACGGCGGACGTCGGAGGCGACGGTCGCGTCTTCAGTCGCCAGCAGCTTCGGCAGCATGTCGTCCGCAACGGCGGTGGCACCGCGATCGAGCGCGAGCTGCGCGAGCCGATCGCGTCCGGCCTTCCCGTCGTCCGAGTCGGCCCCCGCGCGCGTGTCGGCGAGAACGAGACCGCTGAAGCGGTCGGGCGCGAGCCGGAATAGCGCGAACGCGACGTAGCCGCCCATCGAGAGTCCGCCGACGATGGCCCGGTCGATTTCGAGCGCGTCGAGCACGCGCGCCACGTGCCGCGCGTAGTCGTCCATCGTCTTCGGCAGCGGCCCGCGATACAGCGGTGCGTCCGGCCCCCGGAATCCGGGCAGGTCGGGCGCGATGAACCGATACCCCTTCGGCACCGCCTCGAGCTGCGGCCGCCACATGTCCCCGCTCAACGGAAACGCATGGATGAGGACGACCGGCCAGCCCGCTCCCGCCTCGAGATACCGTGCGGGCTGTCCGTCGATGCTGAGGATATGCTCCATGCAGCTTCCAGTTTCCAGTTTCCAGTTACTGGTTAACTGCGGGGCGCGACCTTTATCTCGAACAGCTTCGGCCAGAGCTTGCCGGTGACGAACAGGCGATCGCCGGCCGCGTCGTAGGCGATCCCGTTCATCACGTCCGTCCCGGCGCGATCGGACGCGCTGAGCAGTCCGGACAGATCGATCCAGCCGGTCACGCGGCCGGTCGACGGATCGATCCGCGCGATGCGTTCCGTCTGCCAGATGTTCGCGAGGATCTCCCCCTTGACGAATTCGAGCTCGTTCAACTGATCGACCTGGCGTCCGCCGTCGCGCACGGTGATGCGCCCCGTCTCCTTCAGCGTGGCGGGATCGAGGAAGCGGAGGGACGAGGACCCGTCGCTCATGATGAGGCGCGTGTCGTCGTGCGTGATCCCCCAGCCCTCGCCGGTGTACGTGAAGCGTCGCCGCGGCTGGAACGTCGCGAGGTCGTAGACGAAGCCGACCTCGGCCTGCCACGTGAGCTGGACGAGGCTGTCCTTCCAGTCGGTGATGCCTTCGCCGAAATACATCGGGTCGAGCGCGTGGAACTGCAGGACCTCGCCCGTTTCGAGCTTCACTTTGCGGATCCCGCTCTGCCCCTTGAGGCCGGTCCCCTCGTAGAGCACGCCGTCGCGGAAGATGAGTCCCTGCGTGAACGCGGTGCGATCGTGAGGATACGTGTGGACGACGCGGTACGATGACGTGGGCGCCGCGCGCGGCTCCCGGGGCGGCAGATGCAGAAAGCCGATAGTGGCCATGACGCAGGCGCCTGCGAGGATTTCGCGCATTCCGTATGATATCAATGGCCCGCTGAGGTCCCGTGACGAAGGGAGATCCACGTTGAAGACGACGAGTGTGCGAGTCGCGCTCAGGCGACTGGGAACGGCGCTGGCGTGCGCGGTGGGGATGGCTGCCGCGGGATCCGCGACGATGGGAGCGGACGCGCAGACGGCATCCGGCCCGCGGATCGAGGTGACGTTCGATCGCGCGGCGCGCGCCGAGCCGGTGACGGGCATGGTGTACGTCGCGGTCGCGCGCGACAACAAGGAGACGCCGATCGAGCAGACGGATCCGACGGGCGCGCCGCTGTTCTCACACGCCGTCGAGCAGCTCGCGCCGGGCACCTCAGCGGCGATCACGGCCGAGGATCGCGGTCACCCGCTGTCGAGCCTGCGCGATCTGCCCGCGGGCGAGTATTGGATGCAGCCGTTCGTGAACGTGTACACGCGCTTCCCGCGCACGGACGGCCACACGGTGTGGCTGCACATGGATCAGTGGGAAGGCCAGGACTGGAAACGCTCGCCCGGCAATCTGTACGGCGACCCGGTGAAGGTGACGTGGAATCCAAAATCGTCGACGCCGATTCGCCTGCGCGCCGACAAGGTGATCCCACCGATTCAGGTGCCGCCGGACACCGAGTACGTGAAGCGGATCAAGATCCAGAGCCGGATCCTCTCGAAATGGTGGGGACATCCGATCTATCTCGGCGCGACGGTGCTGCTGCCGAAGGGCTACGACGCGCACCCGGACGTCCGGTATCCGATCAACTACATCCAGGGACACTTTTCGCTGCGCACCCCGGACGGGTTCGGCCGCGGCGGCGACTTCGACAAGTTCTGGCTCGCCGACGGCACGCCGCGCTTCATCTACGTCACGCTGCAGCACCCGTCGCCGTACTATGACGACTCCTATGGCGTGAATTCCGCCAACAACGGCCCGTACGGCGACGCGATCATGCAGGAGTTGATTCCGGCGATCGAGTCGAAATTCCGCGTCATCCGCGAGCCGTGGGCGCGCATGCTGTCGGGCGGATCCACCGGCGGCTGGATCGCGCTCGCGCACATGGTGTTCTACCCCGACTTCTACGGCGCCACGTTCGCGAGCTGCCCCGACGCCGTCGACTTCCGCTATCACCAGATCGTCAACGTGTACGAAGACGCGAACGCGTACTTCATCGACAAGGGCTGGATGACCGTCGAGCGTCCGAACCAGCGGAAGCCGGACGGGACGATCGTCTCGATGATGAAGGACGAGAACCGCTACGAGCTGACGGTGGGCGACCACTCGCGCTCGGGCGGCCAGTGGGACATCTGGGAAGCGACGTACTCCCCGGTCGGCGCCGACGGCTATCCGCAGCGCATCTGGAACAAGCAGACCGGCGCGATCGATCACGCCGTTGCGGCGCAATGGAAGAAGTACGATCTGCGCGACATTCTCCAGACGAACTGGCCGACGCTCGGCCCCAAGGTCGCGGACAAGATTCACGTCTACGTCGGCGACATGGACTCGTACTACCTCAACGACGCGGTCGAGAAGCTGAGCGACTTCTTGAAATCGGCGACGAACCCGTCCTTCGGGGGCGAAGTGGTGTTCCAGCGCCTCGCCCCGCACTGCTGGGGCCCGCGCGGCCCGGAGCTGCTGCAGAAGATGACGACGTTCATCGACGCGCACGCGCCGGAAGGGGCGGATCTCAGGAGCTGGAAGTACTGAGGCGATGATGAGGAAATCGGGACTGCTGGTACTCGCAACCGCGCTGCTCGCCACCTCTGCATTCGCGCAGGAGACGCCGACGGAGCGCACCGCCGCGCGTGATGTGCTGCAGAAGATGGCCGCGCTCGAAGACTCGCTGCACGTGCCGGATCTCGTCAAGACGCTCACGGCCGCGGATCCGGCGCGCGACGCCGTCGCCGCCCGGGCGAAGCAGCTGATGGACGCGGAGCTGCTCGCCGTCAGCGACGACATCTGCACGCATCCCGAGATCGGCTACAAGGAGACGCGCTCGGTCGAGAAGCTCGCCGCCGTCCTGAGAGCGCACGACTTCGACGTGACGATCGGCGCGGCCGGATTCGACACGGCGTTCGTGGCGAAGTACAAGCAGAACAACGGCGCGCCGCAGCTCGGCGTGATTGTCGAATACGACGCGCTCCGCGGCACCAACGGCCCGTTTCACGGCGACCAGCATTGCGCTCAGGGGCCGGTCGGCATCGCCGCCGCCGTCGCGGTCTCGGAATACCTCACGAAGAATCACCTGCCGGGCAGCGTCACCGTGTTCGGCACGCCGGCCGAGGAGCTGCTCGAGCCCTCCGCCAAGACGGTGATGCACCAGGCGCACGTCTTCGACGGCATGGACATCATCGTCCGCAGCCACGCGAGCATGTCGACGTCGCGCCCGGCACCGGGCTTCGGCACGTGCTGCCTCAACATCGACGGCGTGAAGTACACGTTCACCGGCGCGCCGGCGCACCAGATGACGGCGTGGAACGGCCGCAACGCGCTGACCGCCGTCATCCACCTGTTCGAGAACATCGACTCGGTCCGGAGCAACATGCGTCCGGAGACGCGCATTCAGGGGATCATCACCGAAGGGGGCGCCGCCCCGAACGTCGTCCCCGATCGCGCGCAGGCGGATTTCTACATCCGCTATCCGGACGAAGTGTATCTGCGCCAGGTGCGCGCCTTCGTGGACGACGCGGCGAAGGCGGCGGCGCTGGCGACCGGCACGAAGGTGGCGATCGACAACTACGGGTCGGCGCGCGACGGCATCGCGACGGCCACGCTCGCGGAGCCGGCGTTCGCGCTGATGAAGCTGTACGGCGCGACGGGCATCGCGCCGGAACCGGGCAAGCCGCAGGGCTATGAGGAAAGCGGCAGCGTGTCGCGCGACATCCCGGGCATCGGCTTCAGCGCGCACACGTCGAACGCGCCGAATCACACGTACGAGATGGAGCAGGACAATCTGAAGCCGGTCGGCCACGCCGGCTTCACGGTGCAGGCACAGGCGATGGCCGCGCTGCTGCAGCAGTTCGCGGCGAAGCCCGACTTCCGCGCGGCCGTCAAGCGCGAGTTCGACGGCCTGAAGGGACTCTTCGGCGAGTACCTTCAGGCGCTGGAGCGCGCGTATCCGGTGCCGACGGTCGGCGAGAAGAAGTAGGCCGGCCTACTTCTTCTTTTCCGCCGTGAACGTCCCGTCCGCCATGTCGCCGTAGGCGACGCTCCCGCTCAGGCCATCCTTCCCCATCGTCCCCTCGTAGACGACGTGGACGGGGGTGCCCTGGATGTCGAGATCGAACGCGAAGTTGAACGCGCCATCCTTGATCGTGCCGGTGAGCGGCACCTGTCCGTACTGGCCGTCGTAGGTCCCGGTCAGCGTGTCCCCCTCCTGCTTCAGGACGAAGACGGGATTCCCGTTCTGTGCGGCCGTCGTGACGTGGAACTGCCACGTGCCGGTGAGATCCGTGGCGGCAGCGGGAGACGCGGCCGGTGCCATGTCCGCCGGTGCCGGCTGCGCGGCGGCGTCCGACTTGACGCGCGTCGCGACCCAGTCGCCCGCGGGATCGCCTCCCGCGTCGATCGTCCCTTTGATCGAGTCGCCGTCGACGGTACCGGTCAGCGTGATGGGGATCGGACCGTCCGGCGTGTCGTACGGAAAGGTGATCGTCACGTCGCGGTTCGCGAGCGTCACGCCCACTTCTCCTTCACCGGCGCTCGACGACAGCGTCCCGGTGAGCGTCTCGCCGTCCTTCTTGAATTCGAACTGGCCGGGGATCGTGCCCTGCACGCTGTTGAACGTCACGTCCCACTTGCCGGTGATGTCGAGCGTCTGCGCGCGGACCGGCGCCGGCGCCGCGAGGAGCGCGGCGACACCCGCCGCGCACAGGAGCACGTGCTTCATGGCCTTCCTCCAGGAGATGACGTCAGCGTGTCACACACGCGCGCGCGCCGCTATACACCCGCGGTGCTTGGGCGATCGAAGTCGATCTCGGCGCCCCCGACCATTCCCGCGAACAGGTTGTACAAACCGGCCATGATCGCCCCGATGAGGAGCCCGATCACGGCATAGCAGATGGGAAGGAACACGATCGCCCCGACGCCGAAGAAGGCGCCGAACCAGGCGGGCACGTCCTGATTGCCCTGCGCGGCCGCGAACCCCATCCCCGCCGTCGCGATGAGCGCGAAGATCACGCCGGCAATCAACCCGAGCCCGCCGTAGAGCGCCGCGGCAATGCGCGCCACCGACCACACGCCGACGTGTCTCACGACCATCTGTGCCTCCTTATTATCCGGGAGGCGCATTCTACACCTTACGGAAGGGGGCGCATCTCCTGAATCGACAGCGCCAGGCCGACGTGCAGCCAGCGGACGGGAAACTCGGTGGAGGCGACGAGCCGCGTGTTCGTGTTGTCGTCCGCCACTTCCACGAGCACCCAGCCGTCCGGCCGGACGCTCTTGATGGTGAACGTCTGCGGCGGCCCACCGGCGGGCCAGGTGAACGCGTAGCGCTTGCCCGGGACGAGGAACGGGGGTGTGGCCAGGGCGATGGTACTGCCGGGCGCGAGATAGACCGTCTCGTCGCGGGCGTCGGCGGTGGGCTGGAAGGAGAAGACGAGCGCCGCGATCGCGATCGCAGCGCCGACGGACTGGAGAAGCCGAGAGCACATGGGTGCCTCCCGGCGCTGGCGGTACCAGCATACAGGATCGAGCGGGCTCTTACTCCTTCGCCTTGACCACCAGCACATGACGCGGGAGTGTCGCCGGGTCGACGCTCGAGACCCGCGTCACGTGCCGCCCCGCGCGCCCCATCGTCGTCACTTCGACATCGACTTTGGCATCGCGGCCGAGTCCGATGTGGACCGGTGCGGCACTCTGCGAGCAATAGCCGCTGCCGGTGTCGACGAGCCGACTGCCGAGCGGCGTACGCGTGCCGGGCCGAAACACGCGGACTTCCGCACCGGCCTTGGTGTAGTGGCCGGCGGCGTCGAGCACGAGGACCTCGATCGATCGTGCCGCCTGCGCCGGAGCGAGCCGGTTGTGCAGCAGATGGTGCGTGCCCTCGGGATTGTTGTTC
>DASSOM010000310.1:0-11100 GCA_035700625.1 Vicinamibacterales bacterium | reverse complement strand
CGGCCGCATCTCCCGGCTGCTGCCAATCTCCGATGCGGCGCTCGGCGCGTTCGGCTACGTCGCCGACGCCGTGTTCGGTCTGGTCGGCGGCGTCACGCGATGGCGATCGATGCCGTGGATCGTCATCATCTTCGCGATTGCAGTCATCCCCTTCGGCATCGTCAGCGTCACGCTCTTCATCCTGCAGCCGACGATCTACGACACCTGGTGCACGCTGTGCCTCACGTCGGTCGCCGTATCCCTCGCGATGGTGCCGTACGCGTGGGACGAGTTCGTCGCGAGCTGGTTCTGGATTCGCGGACGCATGGACGCCGGCGTGAGCTGGTGGGGCGCGCTTCTTGGACGCTGAAATGTCGATGAGCCCCTGGACGCTCGCGTTCGTC
The DNA here is from genome assembly GCA_035700625.1 of Vicinamibacterales bacterium. GTDB lineage: Bacteria > Acidobacteriota > Vicinamibacteria > Vicinamibacterales > 2-12-FULL-66-21 > DASSOM01. Next base: position 10,717 of record DASSOM010000310.1, on the reverse strand, counting down.
CTCGTCGTCGCGCTGCTGACCGGCTTCGCGTGCGGATGGTGGCTGTTGAAGTCACTCGGCGTACGAAGTCCCAACGCGTGGGTGACGATGATCATCCTGCTCGCGGGTGCGATCGGCGGACCCGCGGTCACCTACGCGCTGATGGGTCCGCGCCCGTTGTCGTACATCGTGGCATTGCTTGCCGCCGGCTTCACCGCCGGTGCGACGTTCTGGCCGATGAGCAAGCCACAGGGGACGCGGGAGTGGCTGTGAAGCAGATGCCGGATGTTGGATGTCGGAGGTGACGGGCGCGAAGATCGGGGTGCGGCGGCTGTAGAATGAGGGTCCACGGTTGCTGCAGCAGCCGTGACCGGACCGGCGCGACGGCAAGGACTGGCTGACAATGTTCGCTTGTCGACTCCGTCGCGCCGTCTCCGGCGTTGTGGCTCACTCGCTCCGCTCGTTCGCTGGCTCTCTTCGAATCACCTAGGGGTCACCGCGACCGGCACTTTCCACCCCGACCGTCACCTCCGACATCCAACATCCGACCTCCATCTGCTGAGCTGCCGCTCGACGGATCCAGCCTTGCTAATCAATCCCGGGGGCAAACCATGAGCGACACCGTCAGCGACTTTCTGATCGACCGTCTTCACGCGTGGGGGATCAGCCGGATCTACGGCTATCCCGGCGACGGCATCAACGGCATCATGGGCGCGCTGAACCGCGCCGGCAGCGAGCGCATGCGGTTCGTGCAGGTCCGCCATGAAGAGATGGCGGCGTTCATGGCGTGCGCGCACGCGAAGTTCACCGGTGAAGTCGGCGTGTGCCTCGCCACGTCCGGCCCTGGCGCCATCCACCTGCTCAACGGTTTGTACGACGCGCAGCTCGACCATCAGCCGGTCGTCGCGATCGTCGGCCAGCAGGCGCGCGCGGCGCTGGGCGGCTCGTATCAGCAGGAAGTCGATCTCCTCTCGCTGTTCAAGGATGTCGCGCACGAATACGTGCACATGGCGTCGACGCCGGAGCAGGTGCGCCATCTCGTCGATCGCGCCATCCGGATCGCGCGCGTGGAGCGCACGGTGACGTGCATCATCCTGCCGAACGACGTGCAGGAGCTCGATGCCGTTCCGGATCCGCCGCGGAAGCACGGCACCGTGCACTCCGGCATCGGCCTGTCGATGCCGCGGGTCGTCCCGGAAGACGCCGATTTGCGCCGCGCCGCCGACATCCTCAACGCCGGCTCGAAGGTCGCGATGCTCGTCGGCGCCGGCGCACTGCACGCGACGGACGAGGTCATCGAGGTCGCCGAGGCGCTTGGGGCGGGTGTGGCGAAAGCGCTCCTCGGGAAGGCGGCGGTCCCGGACGACTATCCGTTCGTGACCGGCTCGATCGGCCTGCTCGGCACGAAGCCGAGCTGGGATCTGATGATGGAGTGCGACACGCTGCTGATGGTCGGCAGCAGCTTCCCGTACAGCGAATTTCTGCCGAAGCCGGGTCAGGCGAAAGCGGTCCAGATCGACATTGACGGCCGGATGCTCAGCATCCGCTACCCGATGGACGTGAATCTGATCGGCGACAGCCGCCAGACGCTGCGCGCGCTCATGCCGCTGCTGGAACGCAAGACCGACCGAGGCTGGCGCGAACAGATCGAGAAGAATGTGTCCGAGTGGTGGCAGGTGCTCGAGGCGCGCGCGATGAACGGCGCCGATCCGATCAATCCCCAGCGCGTCTTCTGGGAGCTGTCCTCGCGGCTGCCGGATGAGTGCATCCTCTCGTGCGACTCGGGATCGGCGGCGAACTGGTACGCACGCGACGTGAAGATCCGGCGCGGCATGATGGCGTCGCTGTCGGGCACCCTGGCGACGATGGGGCCGGCCGTGCCGTACGCGATCGCAGCAAAGTTCTGCCATCCCGATCGCCCGGTCATCGCGCTGGCCGGCGACGGCGCGATGCAGATGAACGGCATCAACGGCCTCATCACGATCGCGAAGTACTGGAAGGAGTGGAGCGACCCGCGGCTCGTCGTGCTCGTCCTCAACAATCGCGATCTGAACCAGGTAACGTGGGAGCAGCGCGCGATGGTCGGGGATCCGAAGTTCGCGGCATCGCAGGATCTGCCCGACTTTCCCTACGCGGCGTACGCGCGGTCGCTCGGCCTCGGCGGCGTAACCGCGAACCGTCCGGACGACATCTCCGCCGCGTGGGATCAGGCGCTGTCGGCGGATCGCCCGACGGTGTTCGAGGCCATCACGGATCCGAACGTGCCGCCGCTGCCGCCGCACATCACGTTCGAGCAGGCGCGCGCGTTCCTTTCGTCGGTGCTGCACCGCGACGCCGACGCGCTCGGCTTCCTGAAACAGACGGCCAAGGACGCGGTCGAATCCTTCGTGCCGCATCGAAAATGACGAGAGCGTCCGCGCCGATTGGCTCCGTCGAGGCCAGCGCGTTCGTCTTCCCCACTGACGCGCCCGAATCGGACGGCACTGCCGAGTGGCAGTCGACGACGATCGTGATCGCCGAGGTGTCGGCGGGCGGCCACGCGGGGATCGGCTACACGTACGCCGACGCCGCCGCGGCGCACTTCATCCGATCGGTCCTGACACCGGCGATCCGCGGCATGGACGCGCTCGACACGAACCGCTTGTGGACGGCCATGACTGTCGCGCTCCGCAACAACGGACGTCCGGGCATCGCGTCCGCCGCGCTCTCCGCCGTCGACAACGCGCTGTGGGATCTCAAGGGACGGCTGCTCGGCGTCGCCGTGGTGGATCTGCTGGGCGCCGCACGCGCGGACGTGCCCGTGTACGGCAGCGGCGGCTTCACGTCGTATTCGATCGAACGCCTTCAGGAGCAGCTCGGCGGCTGGGTGGCGCAGGGCATCACGCGCGTCAAGATGAAAATCGGCCGGCATCCCCGCGACGATGTGGAGCGTGTGGCTGCGGCGCGTCAGGCGATCGGCGCGTCGACGGCGCTGTTCGTGGACGCCAACGGTGCGTATACGCGCAAGCAGGCGCTCGGCCAGGCGGTACTCTTCGCGGATCAAGGCGTGTCCTGGTTCGAGGAGCCCGTCTCGTCGGACGATCTCGACGGGCTCGCGCTGCTCGTCGATCGCGCGCCGGCCGGCATGGACATCGCCGCGGGTGAATACGGCTACGACCTGAGCTACTTCCGCCGGATGCTCGACGCGCGCGCCGTGGACGTGCTGCAGGCCGACGCGACGCGCTGCGGCGGGATCACCGGATTCATGCGCGCCGCGGCGCTCGCGGAAGCATTCGGGATTCCGCTGTCCGCGCACACTGCCCCCTCTCTTCACGTCCATCCGTGCGCCGCTGTCGCCGCGGTGCAGCACATCGAATACTTCCACGACCACGAACGTCTCGAGCATCTGTTCTTCGACGGCGCCGCGACTCCCGTCGCGGGTGTCCTCCGGCCGGACCGCGATCGTCCCGGACTCGGGATCGATCTGCGCCGCGCGGATGCCGAGCCCTACCGTCAGGCCTGAGCCATGCACGACATCCGCCGCTTCGACCGCACCGCCGCTCCCCGTCACGTTCGCTTCGGCGCGCACGCCTGGGCCGACGAGGCCCGTGCGGCGCTCGAGGGCGATCTCCGCGCCGTCGTGCGCGGCGAAGTCCGGTTCGACGGAGGGAGCCGCGCACTGTACTCCACGGCCGGCTCCAACTATCGTCAGGTCCCTATCGGCGTCGTCATTCCCCGCGATGCCGACGATCTCGTCGCCGCGGCAGACGTCTGCCGGCGGCACCGCGCGCCCCTGCTCGGGCGCGGCGGCGGCACCAGTCTCGCCGGACAGTGCTGCAATGTCGCCGTCGTCATCGACTGCAGCAAGTACATGAACCGCATCGTCGAGCTCGACCCGGCCGCGAACCGCGCGCGCGTCGAACCCGGATTGATCCTCGATCACCTGCGGAAGGCGGCGGAGGCACACCATCTGACGTTCGGGCCGGATCCGTCGACGCACGATCACTGCACGCTGGGCGGCATGATCGGCAACAACTCGTGCGGCGTGCACTCGGTGATGGCGGGCAAGACAGACGACAATATCGAGTCGCTGGAGATCCTCACGTACGACGGCCTGCGGATGCGGGTCGGGCCGACGCCGGAAGACGAATTGCGCGCGATTATCGACGCCGGCGGCCGCCGCGGCGAGATCTATCGCGGTCTCCGCGACCTGCGCGACAAGTACGCGGAGGACATCCGTCGGGGATTTCCCGACATTCCTCGCCGCGTCTCCGGCTACAACCTGCCGTGGCTGCTGCCCGAGCACGGCTTCAACGTGGCGCGGGCCCTCGTCGGCAGCGAGGGCACGTGCGTCATGGTGCTGAGCGCCGACGTCCGGCTCGTCGAGAGTCCGCAGGTGCGCACGCTCGTTGTCCTCGGCTATCCCAACGTCTATGCCGCCGCAGACGACGTGCCGCACATCATGGAATACGGCCCGATCGGCCTGGAGGGCATGGACGACCGGCTGATCCGCGACATCCGGCACATCGGCGTGAAGCAGCACGCGCTCGATCAGCTGCCGGCCGGATCCGGGTGGCTGCTCGTCGAGTTCGGCGCCGGCTCGCGCGAGGACGCCGACGCTCAGGCGCAGCGCATGATCGACAGCCTGTCGGCGCGGCCGTCGCCGCCCACATCGCGCCTCTTCGACGATCGCGATGCGGAGCAGGAAATCTGGCGGACGCGCGAGGCCGGACTCGGCGCCACGGCGCACGTCACCTCCGATCATCCGACGTGGGAGGGCTGGGAGGATTCCGCGGTCCCGCCCGATCGGCTCGGCGAGTACCTGCGCGGCCTGCGCACGCTGCTCGATCGCTATCAGTACATCGGCGACTTCTACGGCCACTTCGGCCAGGGCTGCCTTCACACGCGCATCAACTTCGACCTCTTCACCGCGGACGGCATCCGCCGCTTCCGTTCGTTCATCGCCGAAGCCGCCGATCTCGTCGTCTCCTTCGGCGGATCGATTTCCGGCGAGCACGGTGACGGACAGTCGAAAGCGGAAATGCTGCCGAAGATGTTCAGCCCCGCGCTGATGGACGCGTTCCGCACGTTCAAGTCGATCTGGGATCCGGACGGGCTGATGAACCCCGGCAAGGTCGTCGACCCGTATCGGATCGACGAAAATCTGCGGTACGGCAGCGACTTCAACCCGATCCGCGTGCAGACGCACTTCGGCTTCCCGGAAGAGCACGGGAACTTCTCGCGCGCGACGATGCGATGCGTCGGCGTCGGCGAGTGCCGCAGGACGGATCGCGGGACGATGTGCCCGAGCTTTCAGGTGACGCGCGAAGAGAAGCATTCGACGCGCGGCCGGGCGCACCTGCTCTGGGAGATGCTCGAAGGAGATCCCGTCGAGGGCCTGTGGCAGAGCGAGGAGGTCAAGGAGGCGCTCGACCTGTGCCTCGCGTGCAAGGGGTGCAAGGGAGACTGTCCCGTCCACGTCGACATGGCGACATACAAGGCGGAATTCCTGTCGCACTACTACAAGCGCCACGTGCGGCCGCGCACTGCGTGGGCCTTCGGCCTGATTCACTGGTGGGCGCGGATAGGATCGTTGATGCCGACGCTCGTCAATACCGTGGCGCAGACGCCCGGGTTGTCGTGGCTTGCCAAGCGCGCCGCCGGCATGCCCGATGAACGTGCCGTGCCCGCATTCGCCGGTGAAACGTTCCGCGCGTGGTTCGGCCGCCACCGGGCGAATCGTCCATGGACCGGCGAGGCCTCTGCGCGCGTCGTGCTCTGGCCCGACACGTTCAACGACCACTTCCATCCGGAGACCGCCATCGCGGCCACGGAGCTGCTCGAGTCCGCGGGTTTCGAGGTGCGCGTGCCCGCGCGGACCGTCTGCTGCGGCCGGCCGCTCTACGACTATGGCCTCCTGCCGCTCGCGAAGAAAATGCTGTTCGATGTGCTCGACGCGATGCGCGACGACATCCGCGCCGGCGTCCCGGTCATCGTCCTCGAGCCGAGCTGCGCGGCGGTCTTCCGCGACGAGCTGACGAACATGCTGCCGCACGACGAGGACGCGAAGCGGCTCTCATCGCAGGTGCGGCTGCTCGCGGAGTTCATCCAGGAGCATCGGGACGATTTCGATCTGCCGCGGCTCGATGCCCGCGTGCTGTACCACGGCCACTGTCACCAGAAGGCCATCTTTGGTACGGACGCGGAAACCGGCCTTCTCAGATCGCTTGGCGCGCGGCTCGACACGCCGGATACGGGCTGCTGCGGGATGGCGGGATCGTTCGGCTTCGAGGCGGAGCACTACGATATTTCGCGGAAAGTGGGCGAGCGCGTCCTGCTGCCCGCGGTACGTAAGGCTGACAGGACGACCGTCGTCATGGCCGACGGCTTCAGCTGCCGCGAACAGATCGCGCAGCTCACCGATCGCCGGGCGCTGCATCTTGCACAGCTGCTGCGCGCCGCGCAGACGCGCGCAATCGGCGGCGACCGCCCGGAGCAGACGGCCGTCGTCGATCACGCGCGCCAGTCCGGCACCCGTCTCGCGGCCGTCGCGGCCGCCGGACTCGTCATCGTGGGCGCGGCGCTGGCCTTGCGGCGGGGCTGACGGGCGGGTCTGAAGACCAGCCCTACAGCTGACACACGCTGTTGCCGTCGGCGATCCGCCGGCCGAGAGCCGCCGCGCGCGGGAACAGGATGTGGTTCTCGAGGTGCACGTGTTCCTTCAGCCGCAGGTCGAAGGCGCGCAGCTCCTCGAACAGGGCGCGGAACGTCGCACAGCCGTCACGCGGAGGCGTGAAGCCGTCCGTGCGCTTCTCGATGTCGGCGAGCAGGGCGCCAACCGACGCGTGGTCGTGCTCGAGCCGCTCCAGGAACCGATCGAGGCCGCCGCCGCGCAGCGTCGCGGGTTCGTTCAGCTCGAGCGCGAGGATCGCCGGAAAGAGCCGCTCCTCCTCGTCCTGCGTGTGCCAGATGAGTTCGTGCGCCATCGTCGCGACGCTTTCCGACAGGGGCACCAGCATATCGCCCCAGCGGTCCCGATGGACGCGCAGGACTTTCGCCATCAGCGCTTCGATCCGCTCGAGTTCCGCCGGCTGGGGCTGGTGGTACGTGTCGCGAATGTGCCGCACGAGGGCAGACAACGGTGCTGTCCGCCAGTCGGTCGCCGGCGCGGGCTCGGCCCGCAGCGCTGTCTCGAGCTCCGCGATGAGGCCGTCGAGATCGCCCGCTCCTTCTTCAGTGGCGGCGCGCAGCGGCCGGTTGCCGCCGCAGCAGAAATCGATGCCGCGGCGCTGGAACACTTTCACCGTCGCCGGAAACTCGGTGGCGATCGCCGAGATGAAGGTATCGCCAGTGATGCTCATGGATCCTCCTGTTTGATGAGGATCGCGCATCGGAAGAAGCCGGACGTTGCGCGGGCGCAATCACTTCGTCGCCCATAAAGGGCTGACCCACATGCCTGCCCACCGTAGCGGCGCAGCCGCGAGGTGGGTGGGTCAGGGCTTCAGCCCTGACCATCAGGCGCTCTGCGCATCCTTTGATACAGATAGGAGCTGACCAGCAGCATCGCGCCGAGGCCGAGCAGGCTGACGACGCGGTAGATGCGATCGAGGCCGGCGAGATCCACCGTGAAGACCTTCAGAATCGTGAACGCGAAGATCAGCATCGCCAGGTAGCGTGCCGGCGCGTACCGGCGCTTCAGGCCGACGATGATCAGGATGGTCGCGTAGATGGCCCAGGTGACGGACAGCATCATCTGGCGAGCGCGTTCGGCATCCCCGGCGCGCGCGAGCGTGGCCGCTTCCCGCACCTGCCAGTACGCGTTGATCTCGGATGTGAGGACGCCTATCGTCACCAGCGCCGCGGCCGTGACGAGAATCGCGACGTTCGTCGACACGTCGGCGAGATGCCCGCCGTCGCGTCGATGCAGCCACGCGAGACCGTAAAGACTCAGCACCGCGGCGACGCCCGCGATGGCGCGGCCGTTCAGGATCGGGACGTAGCCCGCCGGGACCGGATCGGCCTGCAGGATCCACAACGCCGTCGCAACCCCCAGCAGCAGCAGGCCACCGATGCCGCGAATCCATTCCTGCCTCCGCGAGAGACCGAGCCACATCAGCGCGCCGCCGGCGATCAGCACTGCCATGACGATCTGGCTGGCCGGCTCGAACGGCGGCGGCGCGTGCAGCTTCCAGTACGCGACGACTTCGGCGATCGCTGCGGACAAGAGCACGAGCGTCCCCAGGACCAGACCGATACCGGTTTCGAGGTCGCGGCGAGCCGGCTCGCTCAGCCGCGCGTGGATCCTGACGAGACCGTATGCGAGCGCCGCGACGAGCAGTCCGCACGCCGCCCGCGCGTTGAACAGCGCGACCTCCCCGACGGCAGGATCGGCGGACTGCAGCATCAACAGCTGACGGATGGCCATCGCGAACACGATGACGCCCCCCGCGCGCATCCACGTGCGACGTTCGCGCAGGCCGAGCCAGATGATCGCCGCTCCTTCGACGGCCCATCCGCTCGTCAGCCACGCGCCGTCGAACTGCGCGCCAACGAAAATGACGAGGAACGTCAAAGCGAGCGCGGCCGCGTGGAGCGCCACGTCGCGGCGGCGCGTCCAACCGAACGCGGCAAGCGCCCCGTGCCACACGGCGAACGCAGCGGCCGTCGGGCCCGCCGCGGGCAGCCGCACGGGTTCCAGCAGCCAGTACATCCCGACGTACGTCGTCAGGCCGCTCGCGTGCAGGAGCGCCACGTCGGATCCGCGGAGGCCTTCGCCGGCGCGCGCAAGCGCGGCCTCGAGGACGCCCGCGAGCGCGAGCAGGTAGACACCGGCCCACGCAACCATGCCCGCCGTCAGCCAGGCGGCACTCGCGTGCGTGCTCGTCCAATCCAGCAGCGGCAACGCCGCAGCGATCCAGCACGCCAGACGCAGTGCCGGCCGCGTCCGCCGCGCCATCACGACGCCCAGCAGCATCAGCAGCACCAGGTAGACGAGCAACGGGGCCGAGTGATCGCCAAGCACGCCAATCGACGCGATGTAATAGAGGACCGGCGCCGTCCACAGGATCCGATTCGGCCGTTCGTGGAGGATGAACGCATACATGCCGAAGGCCGCCGTGAGGAACAGCTCGGTCGAGAGGTACATCGACGCGTCGTACTCCCCGGACGCCCACGCCGTTATCGTCAGCACCGTGAGGAGGTAGCTGACGATGTTGAGCGCGGGCCACGATCGGCGCCGCGCGAGCACCATCGTCCCCGCGATCAGAATGAGTTCGTAGACGAACAGGGCCACGTGCGCGTCCTCCGGCGAGGAAACGAGCAGCGGCGTGACGAAGCCGCCGGCCGCGGCCACGACGGCCAGACTCTGGGCACGCTGCCGATCGGCGAGCCAGGCCGCGAGCGCCGTCACGCCGCACATCAGCGCGAACGCGATCGGCCGCGACACGAGGTGATACAGATTGAACGCGGCGTACGTCGACACATACAGGATGGCGACGCCGCAGCCGGAGACCACCTGCCCGTAGAACTCGTAGCCGGTCCGCGCGAAGCGCCAGCCGAGATAGATCATCGCGATGCCGGCGGCGGCGCCCTGTACCACGCGCGCGGTCTCGCCGATCCAGTGGTACTCCATCGCGAGCTTCTCGAAGTACGCGATGCCGATGATGACGGCGATCACGCCGATGTAGAGCAGCCACCGCGATCCGATGGTCACTTCGAGGGAGTCTTCTTCGCGTCTGACAGTGGCGGCCGCGGGAGCGGCGGCGGTCGCTGTGGGGGCTCGCGCAGGTTTCGGCGGCGGAGGCGGTACGGCAGCAGGCGGAGGCGGTGAGGCGGGCTTCGGTTCAGCAGGCGGCGGCGGTGCGGATCGCGGAACGGGGATGCTGGACGCCGCTTGCGGTGACCGCGGCGGCCCTGCTGGCGCCGCAGGGGCCGAAGGCTCCGGCCGTGCCGCCGTCGGGCCGGTTTGTCCGCGGGCCAGCTCCAGCTGCTCGACCCGGGACGCCAGGGCCTTGTGCCGGGCCTCGAGCTGCCGGAACCGGCTCCTCCACCGCAATGCGAACAGAAGGCTCGCCACCTGCACGACGACGAGCAAGGCGGCCGCCGCGAACACGAGGAGGAGAAGCTCCGCCATGTGCCCGGATTGTAACCGGTGCCCGGATTGTGACGAGCTGGCGGCCGCGGGTCGACGCGGCCGTCAGAACGACCAGCGTACCGCAACGCCTGTTGCGCGTGTGGACGCGAACGGAACGACGGCTGCGTGCCGGCCGGCGCCCCGGCGTCGATAAATCGTGGTCCGTCCGACGTGCAGCTTGTCCCACAGCGCGCCCATCGCGCCGTAGAACGCCACTGGACCGAGCGCGCAGGCGGCGCGCGACTCGTGCAGGCAGATCTCGGCGACACCGGAGCTGACTGCCAGGCCAACACCGGCGCCGATGAGCGCGCCGTCCCAGATCGGGTCGCCGCGGCGGTCGATCTTCAGCACGCCATCAAGCGGCAGCTCGCGGCTGGCCAGCACGATCGTGCGATCGGTCACCTTGCCCAGCACGCCGGAGACGACGACGCCGTCCGCTTCCGTCACCTCCACCGTGTCTCCGACGGCGCGCGCGATGCGCGCGAGGTTGTCCTGCCCGTGCGCCGGAAGGACAGAACAGATGAACAGCGCTGCGGCGATGATGGTGTGCCTCATGTCCTTGCGTCGTCCTTTCCGGCGGCGTTCCGGCGCCGAATGCCGTTCCACTCGAACGCCGCCATCTGCCTG
>DASSOM010000309.1:0-8444 GCA_035700625.1 Vicinamibacterales bacterium | reverse complement strand
ATCCGCCCCGGCGCTGCGCGGGCCGACGCGCAGCGCCCCGCCAGCGTCCACGTACGCGATCGAGCCCCCGCCCGCGCCGACGGTGTGGATGTCGATCACCGGCAGCCGCACCGGAAAGTCGCCCACCGACGACTCGGTCGTCATGCCGATGGCGCCGTCGACGAGGCTGACATCGGTGGACGTGCCCCCCATGTCGAAGCTGATGATCTGGTGGTATCCCGCCTTTTCGGCCACCGCGCGCGCCCCGACGACGCCGGCGGCGGGTCCGGAGAGAATCGTGCGTACCGCTTCGGCACGCGCCGTGGCCGCCGCAATAGATCCGCCGTTCGACTGCATGATGCTGAGCCGCGACTGTTCCAGGCTGGCCTCGAGCGTCGACAGGTAGCGCGCCATCAGCGGCGTCACGTAGGCGTTCACGACCGTCGTGCTCCACCGTTCGAACTCGCGGTACTCGCGGACGACGAGGTGCGACACGGAGACGGTGAAGCCCTCGTCGCGCAGGATCTTCGCCGCGCACAGCTCGTGCGCCGGATTGCGGTACGAGTGCAGGAAACAGACCGCGACGGCGCTCACCTCGTGGTGGTGCAGCGTCGCGGCGATCGCGCGAATGTCCGCGACCTCCAGCGCGACGAGGACGGTGCCGTCGGCGGCCATTCGTTCGTGCACGCCGAACGTCAGCGCCTCATCGACCAGCGGCCGGCGCTCCTCGACCATCAGGTTGTAGAGCTGCGGCCGCGTCTGCCGTCCGATGCGCAGCACGTCCTCGAAGCCGGCGGTCGCCAGCAGCGCGACGCGCGCCCCCTTGCGTTCGAGCACCGCGTTGGTGGCGACGGTCGATCCGTGCACGACGTCGGCCACTGGGTGGGCGCCGGCGATGTCGCCGATGCCTTCCAGGATCGCCCGCGACGGATCGTCGGGCGTCGACCGGACTTTGTGGACCTTCATCCCGTCCGCGCCGAGCAGCACCAGGTCCGTGAAGGTACCGCCAGTGTCCACGCCGATGCGCGTCATGCCTCGGTGCTCCCCGATCCGACCGCGCGGACGACGACCCCTTCGGCGTCGAACGCTTCGCGCAGCCGGCGCGTCAGCTCCTGCGCGCCCGGCGTGTCGCCGTGCGTGCAGAGCGTGTCGATGTGCAAGGAAATGTCCCGGCCGTCGGTGGCCGTCACCACCCCGTCGCGCGCCATGCGCACGGCCCGGGCCACCACCGCGTCCGGATCGTGAATGACCGCGCCGGGCCGCGAGCGCGGTGTGAGCGTGCCGTCAGGCTCGTACGTCCGATCGGCAAATCCTTCGGCCGCGACGCGCAGCCCGGCCTCGCGACCGGCATCCAGCAGAATCGACCCCGCGAGGCCGAAGAACACGAGCGACCGATCGAACGCCGCGACCGCCTGCGCGATCGCCGTCGCCATCGCGCGATCGCGGACCGCCATGTTGTACAGCGCGCCGTGCGCCTTGACGTGGCGAAGGCGCACGTTCTCGGACGCCGCGATCGCCGCCAGCGCGCCGATCTGATACAGCACCATGTCCTCGACTTCGTCCGGTGCGAGCGTCATGTTGCGCCGGCCGAAGCCTTCGAGGTCGGGAAACCCGGGGTGCGCGCCCACGCCGACGTGGGCGTACCGCGCGAGCCGCACCGTCGCGCGCATCGTCCGCGGATCGCCGGCGTGAAAGCCGCAGGCGACGTTCGCCGAGGTGATGTGCGGCATCACGTCGGCATCGGCGCCGAGACGCCAGCGCCCGAACGACTCGCCCATGTCACAGTTCAGATCGATGCGAGCGGCCATGACTCCCCGATTCGGCTGGTTTCCCCCTGCCGCACGCGCCCATCACAGACCCGACGAACTGACGTCCGCGGCAAAGTGCGCGCGATACCACTCGATGCTGCGCCGCATCAGATCGACGACGTGCTGCGATTCGCGGACGCCGTGCCCCTCACGCGGATACCGGACCATGATCGTCTCCACGCCGACGTCCCGCAGCGCGATGTAGAACTGCTCCGCTTCGGCGATCGGCACGTCGTTGTCGTTCTCGCCGTGGGCGAACATGACCGGCGTGCGGACCTTCTGCACGTAGCGCAGCGGCGACCGCTCCCACAGCCGGTCCATCAACCCGTTCTCGTGGGGAAACGACCCGAATTCCACCGCGAGGTAGTCGTGGTAGTAGGCCATGTAGTTGAAGCTGACCAGATTCGAGATGCCCGCGATCGGAATCGCCGCGCGGAAGCGATCCGTCTGGGTGACGATCCAGTTCGTCAACTGACCGCCGTAGCTGCCCCCCTCGATGCCAAGGCGCGCGCCGTCGATCCACGGGTAGCGCGCGAGCGCCGCGTCGACGCCCGCGAGCACGTCCTTCGCTTCGCCGCCGTTCTGGTCCTTGAAGATCGCGTCGGTGAACTTCTGTCCGTACCCGGTCGAGCCGCGATAGTTCACCATCAGCGTCGCCCAGCCTTGAGCCGCGTACACCTGCGCCTTCAGGTTGAACGCCGGCCCCTGCTGCCCGTGCGGCCCGCCGTGGATCGTCACGATCATCGGATGCTTCGCCGAGGGGTCGGGCCGCGCCGGAATGGTGATGAACGCCTCCACCGTCCGGCCGTCGAAGCTCGGGAAGGTGAACGATTCGACGGGCGCGAGTGCGCGCGACGCCAGCCAGTCGGCATTGAGATGCGTGACCTGCCGCGGACGTTCGCTCGCCGTCGTGTCCGTCAGATACAGCTCGCTCGGCCCCTCCGGCGTACTGATCGCGAGCGCGAGACCGTCTTTCCCCGCGAAGCCCCACGAGTCGACGCTGTTCGTCTTCGCGGTGAGCGCTTTCGCCTCACCGCCCGCCACCGGCTGCCGGTACAACACGCGGCTCCCGCGCTCCTGGACGGTGAAGTAGAGCGCCTGGCCATCCGCGGACCACTCGGGATCGCCCTGGCGGTTGTCGAGGACGCAGACCTCGCGCCGTCCACTCCCGTCCGCCGCCATGACCCAGACGTGCGTATCCTCCATCGTCGTTTCCGAGGAGGTGAGCGGACGCGTCGTGGCCTGGAACGCGACCGCGCGACCGTCGGGCGACCATGTGGGACGGTATTCCGCGCTGCGGGTCGACGTCAGCGGCTTGATGCGGCCGTCGCCGACGTTCACCGTGAACACGTCGTAGTTGAAGAAGCGATCCGGGTCCTCTCCCCTGTTGGAGACGAACAGGATCTGATCGCCGTTCGGCGACCAGTCGATCGAGTGCTCGTAAAAGTTGCCCGTCGTGAGCTGCCGGACGCTCCCCGTCGCGACGTCGGCGATGAAGATGTGCAGCCGGCGATTGTCGTTGAATCGCGTGGAGCCTTCGGACGCCGTCGGCTTGTACAAGTACCGGGTGATCACCATCGGATCACCGTTGGCGTCCGCTTCGGGGCCAGGCGTCGCCGAGATGAAGGCGATCTGCCGCCCATCCGGCGACCACGCGATCCGCGCGCCGGCGGAGGGCAGCGGGTGATTCGTTCCCTCGATCGGCGCGATGAACCGCAGGCCGGTGCCGTCGGCGCCGATCGTCATCAAGCCGGAGCGCCCGCCGTCGCGCCCCGTGAACGCGAGCCGCGCGCCGTCCGGCGACCACACGGGATTCGATGCGCGCTCCGGACCGAACGTCGCGCTCTTTTCACTCTGGCGATCGAGCATCCACAGCCGCGAGGACGGACGTCCCGGTCCCTCGCTGCTGCGGACGCTGTATACGATGCGCCGGCCGTCAGGCGCGGGCGCGACCTCAGCGACCGCGCGCACGCGGTACGTGTCCTCGCTTTGGAACGTGTCGGACGGTGCGGGGACGGCGGCGAGCGTTCCGAGGATCGCCAGCGGGATGGCGAGACGGCCGACGGCCGTTCGTCTCGTCACCCCCTCGGACCGCATCGCCGCGCCTCGGGTGTCAGTGGTATGCACGATGCGGATCCTACTCGGTCGACGGCGACACTGGGTGCGCGGGCCTCGATCACCGCTCAATGCCGCCGACTTCGGTCGTGCGGGTCTTCGTCTTGTCGTCCTTCGCCGGCTTCGGCGGGCGCGGCCGATTCATGCTGAGGCTCACGCCTCCGGCGAACGCACGCGAGGTACGATCGATGTGGTGCGGCTGCGCGGCGAGCCAGTCGAGCATCGCCGTGTCCCACGTCAGCCCCGCCGTCGCGACGAGCTTCATCCAGTCGCCGTGCGCCGTCTCGTCCGGCGCCTCCGTCGATCCATCGAAGATCGTGATGTTCGGCTGGCGCGTCATGAAACCGCGGCTCGAGGGGCTCCCCTTCGCGCCCTTGATCGAGCTGTAAATCAGGACGCCGTTGGTGAAGTTCAGCTTGAACAGCTTCGGATCGAACGCTGCCGTGTACCGGCGGTAGCGCTCATACGAACGATCGTTCAACGCCTTGACTTCCGGCACCGCGTTGATCCGCTCCGTGATGAACTGCCGCAGCGAGAACTGCGCCTCCTTGTTGCGCGGGTACTTCGGATCGTCGACGTAGCCGAACCCAGGCATCCACCAGCCGCGCATCGTCCAGTAGTCGCGCGACTCGCCGATGCGGCTGCGGATCCATGCCGCGTACTCCGAGAACAGCTGCACCCACTCGTGGGTGGGATACCCGTGCGGATTGAGGAAGATGTCCGGCAGCCACATCCGCCAGATCTCCGGCCGGACCTTCGACTCCGGATAGATCGGATCCTGATCGAAGCCGCCGGACGTCGCGTCGACGCCGAGCGCCCCCAGATAGCCGGGATGCAGCATGTACGTCGGCGTGATCTTCTGCAGGTCGTACGCGAGCTGCGCGCCGTCCGGATTCGTAATCGGGTGGAACACCGCGTTGACGACGTTCAGCTTCTTCCGCTGCGCCGGATCGGTCAGCAGCTGTTCGGCGAGCCGCAGGGTGTGGCTGGTCGAGGAGACCTCGTTCGCGTGCTGCCGCGCCGAATAGATCACCGTCGGCTTCAGCGTCGTCGCCTTCGCCTGCGACCAGTGCGACGCTTCGATCGGCGGCATCAGATCCATGGCCCAGATCTCGCGTCCGAGATAGCTCTCGCCCACCTTGTAGACGGTCGCTTCCTTGAACGTCGACATCTTCGCGAGAATCTCGTACGCCTCGTCCGGGGGAATCGGCTCGTCCCATTGCACGAGCCGCTCGCCGTGGTAGGCGTAGCCGGACGGCAACCGCTTGCGGATGTCCGGCCACGGCGCGGGCTGGCCGTTCGGATCCAGCGACGCCGTCACGGTGGTCTTCGGGTCGGCGTCGAACGTCCAGCCGGCGTCGATCCGGATCCCGCCAAGGTCGTGATACGCAAGCGTCTCGCGGTACAGGCCGGCGGCGCGGAGCGCCTCCAGATTGCCGACGACCGCCTTCACCTGGTCCGCGGAGAGGATCTGCCGATCGACCTGCTCCTCGCGCGCCTTCAACACGAGATCGGCGCGCTCGTCGTGCTCGGTATCCACCTTGACGCGCAGGTCGAGCCGCTCGAGGCCGTCGCGGCCGGCGCGGACGATGGCGCCGAGCGCCTCAGGACGTTCGACCGCGATCTTTGGAATGTCGCGGCGGATCTCCCCCTGTTTTCCGCCGCGCGCCGTGTAGCTCACGACGACGATCGGGCGCGGCGCATCGAAGCCCGTGAACGTGATCCGCGCGTGTCCGGACTTGCCGTCCGCCTTCGGGTGCACGAACGGAATGACGCGGCCCGGATAGCTCAAGTCGTCCGACCGGGTGTACCGGCCGAGCACGTCGAAGTAGTGCAGCGTGTTGAAGTAGATCTCCTCCTGGATGGACTCCATCGAGGCGATGTGCTCCTGCTCGATCCCAAGCGCGTAATCCGGCTCGCTGAGCGTCACGTCGACCTTGAGCTCGCCGAAGAACGGCGCGTCCTCGGCGCGCGGACGTCCGTCGTGCACACGCATCACGTACGCGTAGATGTCGCGCAGCGTCTTGCCCTGGAAGTGATCCCAGAACGTCTCGGGATCGGTGGGGATCCGCTCGTCCGCCACGCTCGTCTGGCCGACGCGCGCGTCGAGCCACCCGGTCGTGATCCGCACCTTCTCGTAATCGACGAACTGATCGAAGAACTGCCTGAGGACGAACTTCGGCGCGAACGTGCCGTGATAGAGCTGCGCGCCGCCCGTCCCGGTCACCGTCACCTCGTACGGGGGCGCATCAATCGGCGCTTCCTCGAACGCGATCCGGTTCACATCGATCTTCAGGTCGCGCGCGAGCACTTCGGCGATCGGGTAAATCTCGAGCAGCCACCGCGTCGGTGCGTACGTCGCCTGCTGCTTCCACTCTGCCGGCGGCCCCACCTTCGCGAACCGGATCGTGATGCGATCGATCGGCTTGCCCGCGACGGCCGGCTTCACGACTTCGTCGAGCCAGCTGAACCCCTGCTTGTACGCGGAGAGCACCCTCACCGACGCTTCGCTCGCGCCAGCCTTCAGGATCTCGTCCCGAATCTCCTGTTCGAGCTGCCGCCGCAACTCAGGCGGCTCGCTCACGCGCGCCTCGACCACGACCGGCTGCTTCTTGCGGCGCGAGACCGCCGGGATCACCTTCTCGCGGATGCGGGCGCGCAGCACGTCCACTTCGGACGGAATGTCGAACTCGTCGTCGAAGATCGTCTTCGCGTGCTGGACGTCGCGGTTTTCCACGGTGACGTCGACCGACGGCAGCTTCAGGGCTGCCGCCGCTTCCTTCTTCAGCACGTCCGCGAGGCCGGGCTGCGCCTTGTCGACCGACACGAAGACGCGCGCGGATTCCAGGCCTGCGTCCGACAGCTCGCCCGCGACCTGCTTCACCTTGTACATCGCGAGCGCCGCCTGCCCGCCCGGCGTGCGGCCGCCCAGGAAGCGCCGCGCCTCCTCCTCGACGTCGTCGATCGTCGTGCGATCCTTGCCGCGCGCCCAGATGTGCGGCAGCCGCTCGGCGAGCTGCGCGAGCGCGCGATCGAGACCCGCGGCGTCAGCGCCGACCACGACGACCGCAGACTTCTCGCCGAATGCCTTCTTGACGATCTGAATCGCCCCCTCGCCGGCCTGGAGCTGCGGCGCATGGAACTTGCCGTCCTTCTCGAGCTGCTGCACGAGCGGGTGCGACGCGCCGATCAGGACGAGCGTCGGCTGGCTCTCGGGTTTGCCCAGGGCATCCGGGGGAACCACGAGCGGAATCGAGACGCCGGTCGATTCGAGGCCGAGCCGCGCGGCGACGTCGATCGTCCGTACGGTGCCGTCCCCCGCCGCGCTGAGCACGGCGTCCACGCGATCCGGAATCAGGTTGTTGTCCGAGTCGCCGAGCAGACCGGCGTTCGCATAGAGCGACGACAGATCGAGCGCATCTTTCGCGCCGCCGCCCGGCCGCCGCGCGGGCGGTTCATCCTGATCCTCTGCCGCTTTGACCTGCTCGAGCACCGCCGTGGCGCGGGGAGCGCCGGGCGCGGTGAGCTGCACTTCCAGGACGCGGGTGCCCTCATACGAGAGCGCCGGCTTGTCGTTCGTCCCCGCGGGGCGCAGCGCGCGCAGGGCGCGGCGCGCCGCCGCGACGTCCGCCGAACGCGCGAACGACGCCTCGACGACGACGCGATCGAGCCCGTCGTGGCCCCTCGAAGCAATCACGCGTGCGACGTGCACGGAGGCGGGGGATACGCTTGCGGCATCGAGCGCCTTCTTGACGTCCCCCACGAGATCGCCGAGCGTCGGCCCACCGGGCGTTCCGGCCGACGGGAGCTGCGCCGCGAACGCTTCCGCCGCCGCGCGCGTACCCGCCGCATCGGCGCCGGTGACCGCAACCACCGTCCGTCCACCAGCATTGACGACAGCCACCGATCCCTGCCCCGGTTTGAGGGCGGAGGAACTCGCGGCGGGCGCCCCGGCCCGCGCGAGGCCGCCGGCGCCGATCGCGATCAGGACGCCCTCGCCGCCGGAGCGCGCCACGGGCAAATTCATCGCCAGCGTTTCATGCCCGAGCCGCGCCGCGATGTCCGCCGCCGCGGCGATGTCATCCGCCGACGGCGTGTCCGGCAGCACGAACGTCGCGTTCACGAAATCGGTCACGCCATCGCCGTTGCGGTCCTGAAGCATCGATCCCTGGTTCCAGATCGTCTCGAGCGCATGAGATCCGTCCTGGCCCGCTGACGTCCTGGCTTGAGATCCCGCCTGGCTCCTTGGCTCCTTGGCGTGAGATCCCCCGTCGCTCATTGGCTCCTTGGCGTGAGATCCCGCCTGGCTCCTTGGCTCCTTGGCGTGAGATCCCGCTTGGCTCCTTGGCTCCCTGGCGTGAGATCCCGCTTGGCTCCTTGGCTCCCTGGCGTGAGATCCCGCTTGGCTCCTTGGCTCCTTGGCGTGAGATCCCGCTTGGCTCCTTGGCTCCTTGGCGTGAGATCCCCCGTCGCTCATTGGCTCCTTGGCGTGAGATCCGACCCCGCCGAGGGCGAGCGCGAGCACCGGCGCGATCACGCCGG
>DASSOM010000308.1:0-3663 GCA_035700625.1 Vicinamibacterales bacterium | reverse complement strand
TCGACCGCGACCTGATCCGACTTGTGCCGGTCTCCCTGCCCCATCGTGTGCGCGCACGCGATGGCGGCGAGTTCGACGACACGAAGGAATTCCAGTGAGAGATCGTTGTTGATGCTCACGGCGCCTGCTCCTCGAGTCGTTCCGATGTCACGCGGTATAGGGCGGCAGGCTGCAGCGGGTGGCCTTGTCCTGCCGGAAGCCGAGCACGTAATCCGCCTGCATGATCTTGTGGATCTCGCGCGTCCCCTCGTAGATGACCGCTCCCTTGCAGTTGCGGTAGAAGCGGCCGGCCGGATATTCGTCGGAGTACCCGTTCGCGCCGTGCACCTGGACGCAGTCTCCCGCGGACCGCTCCGACGCGACCGTCGCGAACCATTTGGCGAGACCGGTCTCGCGCGTGCACCGCCGCCCGGCGTTCTTGAGAAACCCGGCGCGCAGCCAGAGCAGCCGCGAGGCCTGATAGTCCGATTCCATCTGCGCGATCATTTCCTTCACGAGCTGGTGCTGCGCGATTTCGACGCCGAACGTCTTGCGCTCCTTCGCGTAGCGGATGCTCGCGTCGCGGCACGCGCGGATCAGGCCCGTCGCGCCCGCCGCGACGGTGTAGCGTCCCTGATCGAGCGCGAACATCGCGATCTTGAAGCCTTCGCCCGGACGCCCGAGCAGGTTGGCCTCTGGCACCTCGACCTCGTCCATCTTGAAGAAGCCGGTGTTGCCCGCGAGGATGCCCCACTTCTCCTTCAGCGTGCCGCTCGAGAACCCCTTGAATCCCCGCTCGACGATGAACGCGGAAATGCCCGACGGATCGCGCTGCTTCTTCTTCTCCAGATCGGACCACGCGAACACGAGGAAGTTGTCGGCCACGTCGGCGAGCGAAATCCACATCTTCTCGCCGCTCAGCACGTACCGGTCCCCCTTCTTGACCGCCACGCTCTGGATGCCGCGAACGTCGCTGCCGGCGGCCGGCTCCGTCAGGCCGTACGTCGCGATCTTCTGACCCTGCGCCTGCGGCACGAGATAGCGCTGCTTCTGATCCTCGTTGCCCCAGGTCAGCAGCGACAGGCAGTTCAGGCCGGCGTGCACCGACATGATCACGCGCAGCGAGGTGTCGACGTATTCCAGTTCCTCGCTGATCAGGCCGAGGCTCACGTAATCCATCCCCGCGCCGCCGTACTGCGTCGGGACCGAACAGCCCAGCAGGCCCAGCTTCGCCATCTGCGGGAGAATCGCGGGATCGAAGCGGTGCTCGCGATCCAGTTCGCGAATTTTGGGGGACACTTCGCGCGCCGCCCACTCCCGCACCGACTGCTCCAGCAGCCGCTGCTCTTCCGTCAAGTCGAAATCAATCATGAAGCCGTCCCTTTCGGTATGAAGAAACGACCCATTGTAGTGCGGGACCCCGAGCGGGGGAAAACGGGCCGGCGGGCGTCAGCGCCGGCGTACGGTGACGGATGCGCCGCGATCCAGGCCGAGGCGCGCGGCCGCGCTGGCGGACGGCGCGGCCAGTTCCAGATGATCGCTGCTGCCGAACAGCGCGCCCACGCCGTCGGCGGGCAACTCCGCGTAGGTGGCGACTAACGGCCCGACCGCCTG
This sequence comes from Vicinamibacterales bacterium, assembly GCA_035700625.1. GTDB lineage: Bacteria > Acidobacteriota > Vicinamibacteria > Vicinamibacterales > 2-12-FULL-66-21 > DASSOM01. The sequence continues at coordinate 2,070 of DASSOM010000308.1, read as the reverse complement.
GCCGCCCGCCTCGATGACCACGGCGCCGCTCTGGGCCAGCCGCTCGACGGCGCGGCGCTCGATGTTCGTGACGAGATTGCCGAAGCGATCCACGCGGACGATCGTCCCGCGAATGGCGTCCGGGGTCACCTCCGCCACCGGGAGATCCAGCGGACGCCAGTCCGTGAGCGGACGTCCCAGCGCGGTCAGCTGGACGCCGCGGGCGAGCCACGCCGCGGCGGGCGCGAACCGATCGCGCCCCTCGAACGTGCGGCTGACCGTCGGACGCGCGTAGCGGCGCTCGGTGAGCTCGACGACCTTCTTCGGCGGCACGTCGCGGAAGACGATCCCCAGCACGCCGTTGTCCGGGGCGACGAAGCGGTAGTCTCCCGCCTCGGCCGCGATTGCGCGCCGCGCGGACCCGACGCCCGGATCCACGACGACCAGAAAGATGGTGCCGGCGGGAAAGTATTTATAGGCGGCGGCGAGCTCGAGCGCGGCGGCGGCGACGTCGTGAGCGGGCACATCGTGCGTGACGTCGATCAGCGCGGCTTCGGGACAGATTCCCGCGATCACGCCCTTCATCGTCCCGGCGTAGTGATCCCGCGTGCCGAAATCCGTCAGGAGGGCGACGAGCGGGCGCATGGCGGCGCCCCCGTTCAGGCCGCCGCGCGTTTGCGCAGCAGCATTTCTCTGGTGTTGCTCTTGAGGAGGAAGGAGTCGGAGACGAGCAGGCCGTCGAACATGCGGATGATGTCGCGGTTCTGCAGCACGAACTTGGTGCCGCCCGCGCCGTGGTGACGCCGGTGGCGAAGCGTGCCGTCTTCGATGATCTCGAACTTCGTGAACGACGCGCGCTCTTTGCCAGCCGTCGTGCAGAAGAACGCCATCATGGCGCCGCCGGGCCGCAGCACCCGCACGATCTCGCGGGCGAGCGCCTGCGCCGCCTGGCGTTCGAGGAAGTCGAAAATATCCCAGCAGAGCACGCCGTCGACGCTGCCGTCTGCCTGCGGCAGACGACGCTCGAATGCTGCGGGCAGCTCTTCGCGCGTGCCCGCGCGCGTATGGCGCTCGAGGTCCGTCGCGAGATCCTCGATGAACAGCTTGCATCCGAGCTGCTCGCCGAAGAAGGCGACGTTGCTGCCGATGACCGGGCCGAAGTCGACGAGCGTCGGCGCGTCCTGCTGCGACAGCGCGGAAACCATTTTGGGCAACGCCTTCGACACGACGACCGTCTCGCCGCCGTGGAGCACGGCCGACGGCGGCACCGCGTCTCCGGCGCGCTTCGTCCCGAAGCGGAGCAAATCGGTAATCGACACAGCGTCCCTGTTACCTCGATGATCCGGCTGAACGGATCGCGCGGTGCACCGCGGCACCGCGCGCCCTCTCTCGACGAATCCCGTGTGTTAGCGCTGGGCGCCGGCGGCCGCTGCGGCGGCGGGGGCCGGTGCGGGCGCGGGGGCCGACTTGGCCTCTGCCTTTGTTTCGGCCTTTGCGCCGGTCCGCTGCATATCGATGCTGCCCCGGAAGTGGGCCCCTTCCGCGATGGCCACGCGCGGCGCGGCGATGTCGCCGTCAACCGACCCGTTGTCGCGGATGTCCACTTTCTCGGTCGCGGTGACATTGCCGGTCACTTCGCCGAGGACGACGACCGACTTCGCGAAGATCTGCGCCTTGATGCGGCCGTTGGGGCCGATCGTCAGCACGTTCTGGCGCAGCTCGATCTTGCCATCCACCTGCCCTTCGATGGTGAGGTCTTCGCTGCCGTTGAGCTCGCCTTTGATTACGACAGACTTGCCGATGTTCACGGTCGTCCTCTCCAGTCCTCGATGAACTTCGCCGGCCGTCCGCTCCACGGACGGCGTATTGATGGTCTGCACCGGAGTCGGCGCAGGCCCGGCGGCTGGCGCCGGCTTCACCGCGTCATCCCGTTTCCACATGACACACTCCCCACCTGTCGAACGTATCCCTCGCAGGGTGTTTAATTTTGATTGCTGGGCAGCAGGCCCGGCCAGTATACGGACGGCGACGGCCTGTGTCTAGTCCTTTTACTGCTGAGACTTACAGCAGGTGGTACAATCGAGGGATCCA
>DASSOM010000307.1:0-2338 GCA_035700625.1 Vicinamibacterales bacterium | reverse complement strand
GTGCGCGGTGCTGCAGTGGTTGGATACCGGCCACCTCACCTGGTCGTTCCGGAATCCCCGCACGACATCGGCGCCGTCGATCCGGCACTCGTGCGACACGGGATCTTCATACAACGTCAGCGGCGATTCGCGTTCCCTTGGCTGATAGGCCGCTTCGGGGTTCCTGCCGCACGCCGCGACTCCGAGTACGAGCATCACGAGACACAGGCGCCTCATTTAGACCTCCCCGACGCTGCCGCGTCAGCGGTCAGCGTCTGAAATCGTGGATCCCGCGTGAGCGGACCGACGTCGGCGTCGCCCTTCAAGAGCTCGAGGCTGTAGCCCGCTGCCGCGGCGCGCGCGGCCGCACCGATCGCGTCGCTTCGACGGCCGGCGGCGAGCAGCACGAGCGTGCGTTCGTAGAGAACGTCGGGGTTGTCCGCCGCGAGGCGCAGCGCGCGGTCGCTCTCCGACAGAGCGTCCTTGACGCGTCCGGTGCGCGACAGGCAGGTCGCGCGGGTCGCCATGGCGACGGCATCCTGCGGATTGACCGTCAGGTCGGCGTCATACAAACGAATCGCGTCCGCATACGCCGCCCGCGCTTCGTCGCCGCGATCGAGTTGACGGAGCGCATCGGCGAGATTGCGGTGCGTGAGCGCGCTGTTCGGCCGGCGCGAAATCGCCTCGCGATAGGCGACGACGGCGTCCGCGTACCGGCCTTGCAGGTAGTAGACCGTTCCAAGCGTCGAATACGTGGCCGGCGAACCGCCGCGCTTGATGCTCTCCTCGAAGCGCCGCGTCGCGGCCGGCAGATCTCCCCTGGCCGCGTCGATCGTGCCGGCGAGCTGATACCCGATTGGAGAATCCGGCTGCAGCGCCGTCACGCGCTGCGCCGCCTCGAGCGCCTCGTCGTACCTGCCCGCCTCGAGCTGCGCCTGCGCGATCGAGCGATAGGTCACCCAGTAGTCCGGGCGGACGCTGAGCGCTTTTCGATACTGCGCGATCGCCTCGTCGCGCTGTCCGCGGGAACGATAGACGTCGCCGAGCATCCGGTGGGCGTTCTCGTTCGTCGGCTGCTGCTCGACGATCGCGGACAGTTCGGCGATCGCGTCGCTTGACCGGCCGCTGCCCTGATAAATCGTCGCCAGTGCGTAGCGGACTTCGATCTCTGATGGATCGATGCGGCTCGCGCGCTGGGCGGCATCCACCGCCGACCGTGCGAACGACGGATCGCGCGTTTCGACATACTTGCGCCAGTACGCGGACGCGAGGCCGGCGACACCCTCCGCGTAGCCGGGATCGGCGGCGACGGCTGCGTTGAACGCGCTGATCGCGTCGTCGACGCGGTCGGGCCCAGGCATCTCCAGCAGCCTGCGGCCGCGGTAGTAGTCCGCCAGCGCGTCAACGCTGTTCGTGGAAGAGGCCGAGAGGTGCGCGCGATCGGCGTCGGAGACGGCCCCAAGCATGCGCGCCGCAAGCCGTTCGGCAATCCGCTGCTGCAGCGCGAAGATGTTCGAACGAACATCATCGAAGACCTCGCCTGCCGCGATCGTCCTCGCGTCGCCGGTCAGCAGATTGATGGTGACCTGGATCCGCTCGGGCGTTTCCTGCACGGCGCCGGTCACCAGCCACGTCGCGCCCAGCGTGTGCATCAGCGCCGGCGGATCGCTCTGCCGCTTCAGGACGTCCATGATTTCGCCGCGCGACACGACGGCAAGGCCGTGCACGCCGGCGAGCTTCGTCCGGAGCGTGTCGGCGAAACCCGCGCCCAGGTACTGGCGTGCGGGATCGCCGCTCATGATGTCGAGCGGAAGGACCGCCACGACCGGGGCGGGCGCGGACGGCCCCGATGGCGGCGCCGACGAGGTGCGCTGGCGCGGCCAGAGCACGATCGCGAGCGCGAGCGCCATCGCGACAGCCGCAGCCGTTACGAGGCGTCCTTTCGTCCACGTCGGGCGCCGCGCGGACAGGGCTCTCTCGACGCTGATCGCGGTGGTCGTCTGCGTCTGAACGCGTCCCGCGATATGGCGCACTTCGGCCGCGAGCGAGGCCGCCGAGTCCACCCGGCGCGACGGCTCGGGCTCGAGGGCCCGAGCCACGACGTCGGCCGGATCGGCCGGGACGTCCGCCGCAACGCTGTCCAGGCGCGGCGGGGGCGCCAGCAGCGCGGCGCTCTCCGAATCGACGCCGGCCCAGGGGCTGACGCCGCCGAGCAGTTCGAACAGGATTGCGCCGGCACTATAGACATCGCTGCGAGCCGTGGCCGGGCGGCCCAGGAGCTGCTCCGGCGCGACGAACCCGGGCGTGCCCATCACCCGGCCGGCCGTCGTAATCGCCGTCTGCGGCTCGGCGCCGGGCG
>DASSOM010000306.1:0-4943 GCA_035700625.1 Vicinamibacterales bacterium | reverse complement strand
CACCGGCGCCACGTTCGGTGACTACGACGCGGACGGGCGGCTCGATCTGTTCGTCGCCGGTTACGTCCATCTCGATCCCGCGCATCTGCCGGATCCCGATCGAACGCCCGACTGCCGCCACCGCGGACTTGTCGTCAACTGCGGTCCGCGAGGATTGCCTGGTGAAGGCGATCTGCTTTTCCACAACGAAGGCGGCGGCCGCTTCCGGCTCGTGAATGATGCCGCCATCGATCCGGACAAGTTCTACGGACTCGGCGCTGTGTTCCTGCCGCTGGGCGACAACGGCGGCATGCGGCTGTACGTCGCGAACGATTCCACGCCGAATGCGTTCTACCGCTTCGAAGACGGACATCCGATCGACGACGCACTCGGAACGGGACTCGCGCTCAGTGAAGAGGGACACGAGCAGGCCGGGATGGGCATCGCGTGGGGGGACTACGATCGCGATGGCCGCGGCGATCTGTACGTCACGAACTTCGTGGACGACTACAGCACGCTCTATCACAACCTTGGCGAAGGCTTTTTCGAAGACGTCACGCGGCGGCTCGGGCTGTCGCAGCCCACGTGGATCTATCTCGCCTGGGGCACCGCGTTCGCCGATTTCGATCGCGACGGCGACGACGATCTCGTCGCGGCGAACGGGCACGTCTATCCGCAGGTGGATGCGCTCGCGCTGCCGTCGAAGTGGCGGATGCCGGTCCAGGTGTTCGAGAATCGCGGGTCGGCGTTCGTGGAGCTGTCGCGCGACGCGGTGCCCGGCGTCGCCGTTGGCCGCGGCCTCGCGGTGGCCGATTTCTGGAACGACGGCCGCCTCGGCTTCGTGATCAACAACCTGGACGGCGTGCCGGCGTTGTACCGACCGCACGACGCGCCGGGTCATTTTCTCGAGCTGACGCTTCAGGGCAAGACGCGTCCGGACGCGACGGGCGCCATCGTCCGCGCACGGTGGGAGGGAGGAGGCGCGCTGCGGTTCGTCGCAAGCGGTGGGAGCTATCTGTCATCGCACGATCCCCGCGTGCACCTCGGGCTTGGCGCCGCGCGCGAGGCGGACGTCGAGATCCGGTGGCCGGACGGGACGGTGCAGCGGCTGCCGCGGCTCGCGGCGGACCGCCACTACCGCGTCGCGCAAGGGAGCGAACCGGTCGCAACTCATTGACACGACTGCGCTCCGCTTGTTACAGTCACGCGTTTCATGAACATGGCTGGCACAAGACGATGGCTCCGGCGCGCCGCCGCCGCGCTGGTGCTGACGATCGGCGTGTGGACGCTGGTCCCGTCGCCGATGAGCGCCGCCGACACGCCTGAAGTTCGCGCACTCTGGGTCCTGCGCTCGACGCTGACGAGTCCAGAAGGCATCGCCACGCTGGTCAAGTCGGCACGCGTCAACGGCTTCAACACACTCTTCGTCCAGGTGCGCGGACGCGCCGACGCGTATTATCAGAGCCGGATCGAGCCGCGCGCTCCGGAGCTGGCACGGCAGCCGGACACGTTCGATCCGCTCCGGACGGTGCTCGACGAGGCGCACCGGGCCGGCCTGCGCGTCCACGCGTGGATGAACCTGAACCTCGTCTCCAGCGCGGCCGAGCTGCCGATTGCGCGCGATCACCTCGTCTACCGGCATCCGGAGTGGCTCATGGTGCCGCGACCGATCGCGCAGACGCTCGCGACCGTGGAACCCGACAGCCCGGCGTACGCGGGCATGATCGCGCGCTGGACGCGCACGCAGCCCGACGTGATCGAAGGGCTGTACGCGTCGCCGATCAATCCCGCTGCCGCGGCGCACGCCGAAGCGGTCGTCTCGGACGTCGCGCGCCGCTACCCCGTCGACGGCATTCATCTCGACTACGCCCGCTACCCGAACGCCCAGTACGATTACAGCCGGTTTGCGATCGCCGCGTTTCGAGCCAAGCAGCGGCCGCAGGTGGACGCGGCGCTTCGCCGCGAGCTCGACGCGCGCGAAGCGATCGACCTGTTCGCCTGGCCGGATCAGTTTCCCGAGGAATGGGCGCGCTTCCGCCGCGCGCGGCTCACCGGTCTGATGATGCGGCTGCACACCGCCGTGAAGGCCGCGCGGCCGACCGCTGTGGTCACGGTCGCCGCGGCGCCCGACGCGCAGGAGGCATTCGACACGCGTCTGCAGGACTGGCGCACGTGGCTGGAGAACGGCGTCATCGACGCGGTGTGTCCGATGGCGTACACGCCGGAGCCGGCGCGCTTCGCCGAGCAGATTGCCGCCGCGCGCGATATTGCCGGCGGCCAGTTGGTGTGGGCCGGCATCGGCGCGTACCGCCTGACGCCGGCGCAGACGATCGAGAATATCCGCACCGTGCGCCGCCTCGGCGCCGGCGGCTTCATCCTGTTTTCATACGACAGCCTCACCGCCCCGCAGCAGGGCGGCGGCTATCTCGATGCGCTCGGCCCCGCCGTGCAGGCCGGACGCGCCATCACCGAGGCCGGATCCCGCTGACGGTGGCAACGGTCTCACGCCAGGAGATCTCGCGCCACGGGATCTCACGCCACGGGATCTCACGCCAAGGAGCCAGGCAGCCAGGGGATCTCACGCCAAGGAGCCTGGCAGCCAGGGGATCTCACGCCACGGGATCTCACGCCAGGGTGCCAAGCAGTCAAGGGATCTCACGCCGGGCCGAGGCGGCCGGTACACGCCACTCGCGATAAACCATGCACCCGCTCGATCTCGCGGTCCTCATCGCGTATCTCGCGGGGATGGTTGCGCTGGGCGCGTGGTTCTCGCGCTCCAACCGCACCCTTCAGGACTACTTCGTCAGCGGCAAGGGACTGCCCTGGTGGGCGATCATGGGATCGATCGTCGCCACGGAGACGAGCACCGTCACGTTCATCAGCGTGCCCGGGTTCGCGTACGGCACGAACTTCACGTTCCTCCAGCTCGTGATGGGCTACATGATCGGCCGCGTGGTCGTGTCGATCATCTTCATCCCGGCGTACTTCCGCGGACAGCTCCTGACCGTCTATCAGCTGCTCGGCGACCGCTTCGGCGGCGCGGTCAAACAGCTCGCCTCGGCGGTGTTTCTGCTCACGCGCAGCCTCGCCGACGGCTTCCGTCTCTTCGCCACGGGCCTCGTGCTCGCGGCGCTGCTGCGCGCGATGCCAGAAATGGACGACGTGCTGCGCGGCTGGTTCCCGTCCGTCGATCCGACGTACACGCTCCTGATCATCTCAGTGCTGGTGATCGGAATCGCCACGATTATCTACACGTACCATGGCGGCATGACGGCGGTGATCTGGACCGACGTCATCCAGCTCGTCGTGTACCTGATCGGCGCCGCCGTCGCCGCGTGGCTGCTGCTCGATCTGATTCCCGGCGGCTGGGCGGAAGTCCGCCGGGTAGGCGGCGCGGCGGGACGGTTCAAACTGTTCGACTTCTCCACGAGCCTGACCGCGGGCTACACCTTCTGGTCGGGCCTGATTGGCGGCGCGTTCCTGACGACGGCGACCCACGGCACCGATCAGCTCATGGTGCAGCGCTACTTCTGCGCGCCGAACACGCGCGAGGCGCGAAAGGCGCTCTTGTGGAGCGGCGTCGTCGTCTTCGCGCAGTTCGTGCTCTTCCTCGCGATCGGCGTCATGTTGTACGTGTATTACACGCAATACGCGCCGGGCGAGATCGCCCGCTTCGTCGTCGACGGCCAGCTGCGCACCGATCGCATCTTCCCCTACTTCATCGTCCAGCATCTGCCGACCGGCATCGTCGGGCTCGTGCTCGCCGCGATCTTCGCGGCCGCCATGTCGACGCTGTCGTCCTCGCTCAACTCGTCGTCGGCCGCCGCCCTGAACGATTTCTATCTGCCCGCGACGCGCCACCGGCACGGCGAAGCGCACTACCTCCGTCGGTCGCGTGTGTTCACGGCCATCTTCGGCGCCGTGCAGATCGCGGTCGCCATCGTCGCGATCAAGCTGTCGAGCCGTGTCGTGGACGAAGTGCTCGGCATCGCGTCGTTCACCAACGGCATCATCCTCGGCGTGTTCCTGCTCGGCACGTTCACGTCGCGCGTCGGCCAGCGCGCCGCGTTTGCGGGCATCGTGCTCGGCACGATCGTGATGCTGTACGTGAAGCTCGGCACGGCGGTTTCGTGGCAGTGGTACGTGCTGATCGGATCGATCGCGACCTTCGTGTTCGGCGTGCTCGCGAGTCATGCGATCGACCGCGAGGCGCCGCCCGCTCCCCTGCCATGACCAGGATTGCTGCCGCCGCCCGTCTGCTGGACGAGGCGATCGCCGCGCGCGCCTTCCCCGGCGCCGCGCTCGAGGTCGGCCGTCTCGCGGGCCCGATCTGGCAGGACGCCTTCGGACGTCTGACGTTCGACAGCGACGCGCCCGAAGTCACGCGCGAGACCGTCTACGACCTCGCCTCGCTGACGAAAGTCATCGCGACCGCCACGCTCACGATGCAGCAGGTCGAAGCCGGTACGCTGTCGCTGGAGGACCGCGTCCACGATCGGCTCCCTGTGTGGGCGGGGACGGATCGCGCCGACGTCACGATCGCGGATCTGCTCGAACACGCCTCGGGACTGACCGCGTATCTGCCCTTCTTCCGCGACCATACCGGACGCGCCGAGTTCGAGCACGCGATCGCGTCGCTTCCGCTGGAGTATCCGCCGCGCACGCGATCGATCTACAGCGACCTCGGGTTCATGCTGCTCGCGTTCATCCTCGAGGACGCCGGCGGTGCGCCCTTCGCGCGGCTGTTCTCGTCGCTCTTTCCGGTCGATGATGCGGCGCCGCTCGCCTTCAATCCGCCGCGCGCCTGGCGCGCGCGCACGGCGCCGACGGAAGAAGACGCGTGGCGGGGACGGATGCTCCAGGGTGAGGTGCACGACGAGAATGCCTGGGCGCTCGGCGGCGCGGCGGGACACGCGGGCTTGTTCGGAACGGCCGCCGCGGTGGGCTCGTTTGCGCGCCTCGTG
>DASSOM010000305.1:0-5123 GCA_035700625.1 Vicinamibacterales bacterium | reverse complement strand
CTTCGAGGATGACGTCTTTGCCCGAAGGCAGCGTCTTGAAAATCTTCACACGGCCGGACGCGATCGTGTAGAACGCGTCCGCGGGTGCCGATTCCGAAAAGATCGTCTGTCCCTTGTGGTACCGCTTCAGCGACGCCGCCTCGGCGATCGTCCGCCGGTCGCGCAGTGCCAGCCGGCTGAAGACGGGCGTGCACGCCAGGACCGCGTCCAGTTCCTGGATGGTCGCCGACACGCGCCGATTTTACTGGTTTCTTCGGACGGTATGACAAACGTCATGGACGCCGCCCGGCCCTGGGTGACAAGCTGGACGACATGATTCAAGGAGCCTTCGTGCCTTCATCCGTGCTCGCGCTCATCCTCGTGGCGGCCGTGTCGGTGGCCGCGCCAGGTGTCCAGAAGCCGGCCCCCAAACCGGCGTCCGGCCCACGCGTCGTCGACATCAGCGGCGACGATACGATGAAGTACAGCATCACGACGATCACCGCCCGCCCCGGGGAACGGCTGCGCATCCGCCTGACTTCGAAAGGCACGCTGCCCAAGATCGCGATGGCCCACAACGTCGTCGTGCTGAAGCTGGGGACGAACGTCGAGAAGTTCGTGACCGACGGCGCGGCGTTCCGCGCCAGCGACTTCATCGCGCCGGCGCACGCGAGCGAGGTCATCGCGAAGACGACGTTCGCGGGTCCCGGCGAAACGGTGCAGGTGACGTTCACGGTGCCGTCCGCGCCGGGACGGTATCCGTTTCTCTGCACGTTCTCCGGGCACTATCAGGCGGGGATGAAGGGGACGCTCGTCGTCAAGTAGACGACGCGGCGGGGGCCCGACGCGTCACGAACGTTCGCGGCTCGAGATGGCGTCCACGCGGGTGGCGCGCCGCCTCGCGCCGCGCGCTCCATAACAGGACGGGGCCCACCGTGCGGTGAATCGTTCTGGCGATCGCGCCCCCTTCCCGTTCGATCTCCAGCCGCAGCGCGCGGATCCGTTCGCCGACGTCGTGGTTGACGTCGCGCAGGTAGCGTTCCATCGCCCACAGCGCGGCGCCGTATCCGCGCGTGAGCTGCCGTCCTTCGGCGGCGAACCGCGCACGGACGCGGGGATCCGGATCGTCGCGATACCGTTTCCATCCCGCCAGCATCGTCCGCGTCACGCGAAAGATGCTCGGACCGTTGCGCTCGTAGTCACGCCTGAAGGCCCAATCGAGGATGGACTTCGACGCGTCGCGTCCGATGAACGGATGACGGAAGTTCAGTTTGAACTGGCCGTGGATGTCGGCCAGTTCGACCTCCTTCGCGAGACGTCCCTCACGCTGCATCTCGGCATACAACGGCGTACCGGGCATGGCCGTGCAGAGCATGAACTGATGGCAGTCGGCGTCGTAGTCGATGGCCCCTTCGATCTCGTCGGCGATGTTGTCCGGCGTGTGATGGTCGAGGCCGATGATGGTCGAGCCGTGGACGCGGATGCCGTGCGCCTGCAGCTCCTGCGTGAGGGCGCGCGTATCGATCCCCTTCAGTTTCGCGAAGCCGCCGCGGACCGACTCGAGTCCGAGCCAGACCCAGCTCACACCCAGATCGACGAGTTCGCGGACGGAGTACTTCGAGACGGCGTTGGCCGACGAGAAGACATACAACGACCATGACTTCCCGTGCGCCCTCATCAGATCGAGCAGCTCGAGCGCCCGTCGCTTGTAGAGGAGGAAGTTCTCGTCCAGCATGAAGAAGTTCGACACCCGCAGCGTCCGCTCGACGTGGCACATGGCCTCGAACAGATCGGCCCCGCGGTGGAAGAAGCTGACGTGCCGTCCCTTCCCGCCGAAGAACGCCGACGTCGTGCAGAAATGACAGCCGAGCGGACACCCGACCGACGGAATGATCGTCGCCATCGGGTTGTCGCCGCGCCGCGGTCCACGCAGTCCCATCAGGCGGAATCCGAACGACGAGTAGTACGCCGGATGCGTGATCGCGCGGCGTGGGTCCTCGCCGAGATGCTGGCGAAACCAGCGGACCCCCTCGCCACGGACGATGTGGTCGGCGTCGATCCGCTGCTCGATGTCGGGCAGTGCCGTCACGTGCCCGCCGACCACGATCTTGGAGTCCGGCGAGTGCTCGCGCACGAGCCGGCACATCTCGCGGACCTTCCCCACGTTCACGATGATCCCGGAGATCCCGACGATGTCGTAGCGGCCGCGCCGAAGCTCCCGGATGAAGCGGCTGCGCGACGGGAAGTCGAGGAGCGTGGACGGCGCGGAGATGTTTTCCTGGATCAGCATCAATCCCCAGGAGCGGTGGAACATGCGGAGCGAGAACGGTCCCTGCTCGCGCGTCACCTGGTTGTGGTAGAGCTCCATCGGGTTGATGGACCGGCTGCCGTATTCGTCGTCGACGGCGTAGGGCTTGAAGACCGAGGTGAGGAGCACGCGGGCGCGGGTGCCCTTTGGATGGACAAAAACGTCGGAACCACTCATGCGATGTGTTGTCCTCGGACGGGGAGACCGAAGCAGCGTACGCCGCTCATCCGCCGTTCGATATGACGGACGTCAGGTCGGCGCCAATTTGAGGCTCGCATGACCGGCGTCATACCCGCCGTGTACGCCTCTGTGACATAAGCGCTTCATGCACGCGTGCCGCAGGCTCAGGCGGCCGCGAGCGGAGGCGCCGTGAACGCATCACCGTACGGCCTGTTCCTGACGGCACCGCGGACGCTGGAACTCCGCCCGCTGGCGCTGCCGGCGCTGGGGCGCGGCGACGCGCTGGTGCGCGTCGCGGGCTGCGGCCTGTGCCACACGGACATCGGCTTCTACTCGGGGGCGGTGCGGACGAAGCACGCGCTGCCGCTCGTGCTCGGCCATGAGATCGCGGGCGTCGTGGAGGAGGTCGGCGACGCCGCGCCGCCGCTCGCGGGACGGCAGGTGCTCGTTCCGGCCGTCATGCCGTGCGGACGCTGCGATCTTTGCGAAGGCGGCCGCCCGCTCGCGTGCCAGCATCAGCGCATGCCTGGCAACGATCTCCACGGCGGGTTTGCGACGCACGTCGTCGTGCCCGCCGACATGCTGGTGCCGCTGCCGGACGATCTCGGCCCGCATACCGTCGCCGAACTCTCGGTCATCTCCGACGCGGTCACGACCCCCTACCAGGCGCTTCGGCGCGCCTGCGTGAATGCCGGCGACCTCGTCATCGTGATTGGCATCGGCGGCATCGGCACCTATGCCGTGCAGATCGCGCGGGCGCTGGGCGCGCACGTCGCGGCCATCGACGTCGACGCGGAGAAGATCGAGCGCGCCGTGCGGCTTGGCGCGGCGTGGTCGTTCAATCCGCGCGACGCGGACGGCCGCGCGATCAGGAAGACGCTGCTCGCCGAGAGCGGCGTCAGCACGGCACGCTGGCGCATTCTCGAAATGAGCGGCACCGCGGCGGGCCAGGAACTGGCGTGGGCGCTGCTGCCGCCGGCCGGCACGCTCGGCATCGTCGGGTTCACGATGGACAAGGTCTCGGTGCGGCTGTCGAACCTGATGGCGTTCGACGCCGCGGCATTCGGCAACTGGGGCTGCGCACCGGCGCGGTATCCGGAAGTTGTCGATCTCGTCCTGTCCGGCCGCGTGCAGGTGAAGCCGTTCGTGGCCCTCCACGATCTGAAGGACGGCCCCGCGGTGTTCGCCAACCACGCGGGCGTGAGCCGGCGCGCCGTGCTCGTCCCCTAGTCCGTACGCAGCGTCTGGAGTTCGACACATGCTGCTCAAATCGCACCGCCTGATCGATCGCCTCGATTACCGCCACATCCTCGTCGAGCGCCGTCCGGTACATGACGCGGCGGGGGACGCGGTGCCAGACCTGCACACCACGTGGATCTGGCTCAATAACCCGGCGCAGTTGAACAGCTACTCCACCGATGCCGTCGCGGAGCTGATCCTCGCCTTTCGCGAGGCGTCGACGGATCGCGCGGCCGTCGCCGTCGTGCTCACCGGGGTCGGCTCGCGCGCGTTCTGCAGCGGCGGCAACACGAAGGAGTACGCGGAGTACTACGCGGGGCGTCCGCAGGAGTACCGCCAGTACATGCGGCTGTTCAACGACATGGTCACGGGCATCCTCACCTGCGACAAGCCCGTGATCAACCGTGTGAACGGCCTGCGCGTCGGCGGCGGGCAGGAGATCGGCATGGCGTGCGACTTCTCGATCGCGTCCGATCTCGCCCGCCTCGGCCAGGCCGGACCGCGCCATGGCTCCGCGCCCGACGGCGGCTCGACGGACTTTCTGCACCTTTTCGTCGGCATCGGGCACGCGATGGAGAGCTGCACGCTCTGCGAGCCCTGGTCGGCGTACAAGGCGCAGCGGCTGGGCCTGCTGAACGGCGTCACGCCCGTGCTGAAGCGCGAAGGGCGTTTCGTTCCGAATCCGGCGGTCTGGACGGATCGCTGGCTGGACGACGCCGGCGCGATCGTGTACGGCGAGTTCAAGACGGGCGACGACCTGCGCCGTGCGAAGGCGCTGACAGACCAGTGCGACGTCGATCTCTCGGAGCTCGACGCCGCCGTCGAGACGCTGGCGTCGAAACTGCTGCAGACGATGCCGGACTGCCTGATCAAGACGATCGAGAGCGTCCGCAAGAAGAAGCTCGAGCACTGGCAGCGGAACGCGGAGACCAACCGCGCGTGGCTCGCGCTGAACATGATGACCGAGGCGCGCGCCGGCTTCCGCGCGTTCAACGAGGGCCCGCCCGGCCGCCGCGAAGTGGACTTCGTCGAACTGCGCCGCCGTCTGGCCGCGGGCGCCGCGTGGGACGACGACCTGATCGACGCGATCCAGCCGCAGCCGGCGCCGGCCGCAGGAGAGGCGCGGTGAGCGGCCTGCGCGTGGAACGCACGGACGGCGGCGCCCGGGTGCGCCTGGTGCTCGACCGTCCGAAAGGCAACGTGGTCACGTCGGAGGTCATCTCCGCTCTCCGATCCGCGCTCGCGGACGTCAGGCCCGGCGACGGCGTGAAGCTCGTCTCGCTCGAGGCGGCCGGCCCGGACTTCAGCTATGGCGCGAGCGTCGAGGAGCACGTGGCCGACCGCATCGCGCACGTGTTGCCCGCGCTCGACGGCGCCATCCTCGACCTGCTGCGCGCGCCCGCACCGACGCTCGCGG
>DASSOM010000304.1:0-4409 GCA_035700625.1 Vicinamibacterales bacterium | reverse complement strand
AGGGGAAGGAGACCAAGGAGAAGGCCGAGACGAAGGAGAAAGAGGCGAAGGAGACCAAAGAGGCGAAGCCGGCACCGGTCGACATCGATCTCGACGGGTTCGAGGCGCGCGCGGTGGTGCTGCCGCCGAAGCCGGGCAACTACGCCGACCTGCAGGCCGTGAAGGGGAAGGTGCTCTACCGCCGGCAGCCGCGGACGGGATCGGGGGACGACAAGAGCCCGATCGTGTACTTCGACCTCGACGAGCGCGAGGAGAAGACGGTGCTCGAGGACGCGGACGGCGTGGAGGTGACGGCGGACGGCAAGAAGCTGTTCGTCCTGAACCACAACAAGTACGCGATGCTCGACATCAAGCCGAACCAGACGATCGAGAGGGCGATGGCGATCGACGACATGGACGCGCCCGTCGATCCGCGCGCGGAGTGGAAGCAGATGTTCGCCGACACCTACCGGTTCGAGCGCGACTACTTCTACGATCCGAACATGCACGGCGTCGACTGGGCCGGGCTGCGCGAACGCTACGGCCGGCTGATCGACACGGCGATGACGCGCTGGGACGTCGACGCCGTCCTCGGCGAGTTCATCGCCGAGCTCAATTCCTCGCACACCTACAACTATCCCGGCGACGAGGAGCACGCGCCGGCGCAGACGGTCGGCATGCTCGGCGTCGACTGGGAGCTCGCCAGCGGCGCGTATCGCATCAGGAAGATCGTGCGCGGCGGCGCATGGGATTCGGAGCGCGCGGCGGTCGACGAGCCCGGCGTGAAGATCGACCCGGGGGACTACGTGCTCGCCGTCAACGGCGTGCCGATCGATCCGAAGAAGCCGCCGTACGCGGCCTTCCAGGGGCTCGGCGACAAGACCGTCGTCCTCAGCGTCAACAGCAAGCCGTCGCTCGCTGGCGCCCGCGAGGTGGCGGTGCACACGATGAAGGACGAAACGCCGCTGCGCTTCGCGGCGTGGATCGAGGAGCGCCGGCAGATCGTCGACAAGGCGACGAAGGGGAAGGTCGGCTACATCTACGTGCAGAGCACCGGCGTGGACGCGCAGAACGATCTCGTCCGCCAGTTCATGGCGCAGTGGAACAAGGACGGCCTGATCATCGACGAGCGCTGGAACAGCGGCGGCCAGATCCCCGACCGGTTCATCGAGCTGCTGAACCGCCCGATCCTGTCGTACTGGGCCGTCCGCGACGCGCACAGCCAGCAGTGGCCGCCGGTCGCGCATCGCGGACCGCAGGTGATGCTGATCAACGGCTGGAGCGGCTCCGGCGGGGACGCCTTCCCGTTCTACTTCCGCGAGGCCGGGCTCGGACCGCTCATCGGCGAGCGGACCTGGGGCGGGTTGATCGGCATCAGCGGCGCGCCGCCGCTGGTCGACGGCGGCAGCGTGTCCGTCCCGACGTTCCGGATGTACGACCCGAAAGGTGTGTGGTTCCCCGAAGGGCACGGCGTCGAGCCGGACATCGAAGTCATCGGAGATCCGACGGCGCTCGCGAAGGGCACCGATCCGCAGCTCCAACGCGCCATCCAGGAAGTCATGGAGCGCGTGGCGAAGATGCCCGCGCGTCCGCCGCATCCGCCGTACGAACGGCGGGCGGTGACGACGACGACCACGACGCAGTCCGGAGGGGGAGATCGGAAGTAAGCGACTCGTCGTCAGCGGCGAAGGCTGGATAATTACGGGCGAACGCGACGCCGAGGTCCATTCGCTGCGAAAACCGTCATCCGCAGGCCGGAAAAACGCGGCTCCGGCTTACCGTCATCCGAACGCGGTTTGGGGACCCCCCTCCCCAAACCGTGTCGCAGGCCTGCGCCGCGTTTTTCGTGACAGGAACGGCCTGCTCCTACGGTTTTCTTCGCGAACGAACCTCGGCGTCGCATAGCCTCGTGAATGCGGCCAAGTCTTAGCCTGACGTCACCTCCGACATCCAACATCCCACCTCCGCGCTGCGCGCTACGGCGGGCAAGCCGACCTCTACTCGTAGCGCAGCGCGAGCATCGGATCCACCTGCGAGGCGCGGTAGGCGGGGATGAACCCCGCCGCGAGTGCGACGATGGTGAGCACCACCGCGGAGGCGGTGAGGACGACGGGATCGTGCGCCTGCATCTGATAGAGCATCGCCTGCGCGGCGCGCCCGAGGAGCCACGCGCCGAGCAGGCCCACCACCCCGCCGACGATCGTCATCCGCACGACCTGACGCAGCACCATGCCCCGCACGCGACTCGGCGCCGCACCGAGCGCCATGCGCAGGCCGATCTCGCGCGTGCGCTGCGCGACGGTGTACGCCAGTACGCCGTAGAGGCCGATCGCGGCGAGCAGCGTCGCCAGCAGCGCGAACGCCGCGGAGAGCGTGCTGATGAAGCGGTCGAGGAAGATGTTCTGCTGCACCTGCTGCGGCAGCGTCCGCAGGTTGTCGAGCGGCAGATTCGGATCCAGCCGTGCGACCACCGGCCGGATGCTCGCGAGGAACTGCTCCGGATCGAGCGACGTGCGCACGTAGAACGTCAGATCGCCGAGCGTCGTGTCGCGGCGGTACGGCGTGTAGAACACCGGCGGCACCTTGTCCTTGACGTCGCTGTACTTCACGTCCGGAATCAGGCCGACGATCTCGGTATCGAGCGCATTGTTCCGTCCGTCGTACGCCAGCCGCTTGCCGACCGCGTTGCGCCCGAGGTGGAACTTCTTCGCGAACGCCTCGTTGACGATCGCCACCTTTGGCGAGCCGGCGGCGTCGCGCTCCGTGAATTCGCGTCCGGCGATGAGCGAGACGCCGAGCACGCGGAAGTAGCCGGGCCCGATCTCGTTGAACCGTGAGTTCGCGTCGACGTCCGGCCCTGACTTGAAGCCTTCGACCGCGACGTCGGTCCCCCAGTTGTTGCCGGCGATCAGGGGCACCAGCGACGCCGTGACCCCCGTCACGCCTGGCACCGCCGCCAGATCCGCTTCCAGCTTGATGAACAGCTGCATCGATCGTTCGGGCGTGTAGCCGCTCAACTCCGGAGAGATCTCGAACGTGACGATCTGATCGACTTGCACCCCGAGATCCTGGCGGCTGATGTTCATGAGGCTGCGGGTGAACAAGCCGGCGGCGACGAGCAGCGCCATCGACAGCGCAATCTGCGCCGTTGCGAGCGACGCACGGAACCGCGCGGCGCCGCGCGCGCCGGACGGCTGTCCTGCCTGTCCCTTGAGCGTGGGGAGCAGATCCGGACGGGTGCTGTGCAGCGCCGGAAAGAGCCCGAACAGCAGTCCCGTGCCGAGCGTCAGCGCCGCGGCGAAGAGCAGGACGGTGCCGTCGATCTGGAACGTCATCGACGTCGCGATGTCCGGCGGCATCAGCCACAGGATCAGATCGATCGTCCAGCGCGCCACCAGCAGGCCGGCGGCGCCGCCGATGACGGCGAGCAGCAGCGATTCCGTCAACAGCTGGCCGATCAGCTGACGCCGGCTGGCGCCGATCGACAGCCGGATCGCCATCTCGCTCGCGCGCGCGGCCGCCCGCGCGAGCAGCAGGTTCGCGATGTTGGCGCAGGCAATGAGCAGCACGAGGATCGTGACGCCGAGCAGCAGCATCAGCGGTCCGCGCGCCTCGCGGTCCACGGAGCTCTGCCCGCGATTGCCGCGATCGAGGACGACGGTCTTCGCCCGGAACCGCGCCAGCGTCTGATCGCTCATGCCCTTCTGCAGCGGCGCCTCGACGTCGTTGATGATCGCGTGGTACTGCGTGTTGAGGCTGGCAGACGCCTGTTCGGGCGACACGCCCGGTCGGAGCCGCGCGAACAGGTAGGCCCAGTACGTCTGCCGGTTCGCGAACCGGTTGAATCCCGGCTCCATCAGCCCGCGCATGGTGATCGGCACGAACACGTCCGGCCGGATGCCCAGGGTCGTCCCTTCGAAGCCGCGCGCCGCCACGCCGACGATGGTCATCGTCTGCCCGTTCACGATCATCGTCTGGTCGACCACGTCGGGACGGCCGCCGAAGTGCGACTGCCAGAAGGCGTGCGAGAGGACCACGACGGGCGACTGCCCCTGCGCGCGGTCGTCCTGCGGGGAGATCAACCGGCCGACTGCCGGCCGCACGCCGAGCACGCCGAAATAGCTGCCCGAAACGAGCATCCCTTCGCCGCTGAGCGTCTGGCCGCCTGCGGACAGGTTCGCCCCGAACGATTTGTGCGCCGCGATGTTCGTGAACACCGTCTGCACGCGCTGCAGATCGCGGAACATCGCGTAGCTGAACACGCTGTCGCAGTCTCCGGCCTGCCCGCACGACGTCGAGCCTTGCTTCGGGCCAGGCGACGAGAGGTTGACCAGCTCTTCCGGATGCGGCACCGGCAGCGAACGAAGCAGCACCTCGTTGAACATCGAGAAAATCGCGGTCGTGGCGCCGATTCCGAGCGCCAGCGAGCC
>DASSOM010000303.1:0-3036 GCA_035700625.1 Vicinamibacterales bacterium | reverse complement strand
TGATCCCGTCGAAGGCAAGCTGATGCAGCGGCGCCTTGGCGGCTTCGATCTCGCCGCGCGTCATCGGCACGAGCCGCCGCGACGGCGGCGTGCCGTCAACCGTCACGACCCGATGCAGGCGGTCGTTCTTGAAGACGACCTGTCCATTCAGGACCATCACGCGTTTGAACCCGCGCCCGTCCACGCTCGCGTTGAGCACCCGCCAGCGTTCCACCGCGCCGGGCCTCATGAACATGACGGTCGGCCCCGGGATGCCCTCCGGCGGCACTGGAATCGGCGTGGTCCGCGCCCGACGCCGCGGCGGCGCGTTGAAGTCCACGGACGGAATGATGACGCGTTGAATGAAGACGAGGCGCTCGCGGTAGTCGTAGGGTCCGGTTGGCGTCGTCGGATCCGGACGGGCATCTCCCGTCATCGCGGTGTTGATCGCGGCGTCGACGTCGCCCTCGACGATGAGAAAACCGAACATGCCCGCCGAGACCTGGTCGTGCGTCGATCCGTGCGCGTGCGGGTGATACCAGAACGTTCCGGGCGCGTGCGGACGCGCCCCCGGTTCGCGCAGCACGATCGCGTAGTCAACGTGCCCGACGTACTCGTGCGGCTTCTTCTCGCAGTCACCTCCGCCCATGCGCTGACGCATGGCCCAGTCCTCGCGGCTCAGCAGGCGCACGCGCACGTTGTCCGACTCCGTGCCCCGTCCTGCGTGCGCACCCGGCGAAACGTGGAGCCCGTGCGTGTGGAGATTCGTCACGCGCGATCCGTGTTCGGAGTTCGACACACCGGTCATGCAGAAGCCGTTCATCGTCTGCACGGACAGAAAACGCGCGAGCGGCTCGAGGTATTCGAGAATGTTGAACGCGGGGTCCGGCTTGTCGGGCACCGGACGGCCCGCTGTTTTCGCCATCTCGCGCTCGAACGCGAACGCCACGTCTGGCGGGATACTCAGCGGATCGGCGCATGGCCCGATCCACATGTTGCCGTGGTCGGCGCCGAGAAGATTGCGCAGCCGGATCCGGATCACGTCGTCGCCCGTCGCGCGGATCGTCGGCGCCGGACTGATGCCGCCGAAACTGAACAGCCCCGGAAAAATCTGCCCCGGCGAGGGGGCTTTGTCGGGCTCGTTGCGCTCGACGACGTTGAGGTCGAGCGCCTGGCCGGGCCAGTCGGCGGGCCGCCAGACCCATGGTTCCGTCCATGTCTCGAAGGGCAAGGCAGCGGGGTCAACAATGCCGGCTGCGTCGAGGGGAGGCGCCGGCTGCGGAGCCGCGGGCTGCGGGTTCTGATTGTGCGCCGCGAGTATCGCGGCACTGCCGGGAGCCAATGCGGCAGTTACGCTGGCAGCACCAAGCTGCAGCAGTTTTCGGCGAGCCGGATCCGCCGGAGCGCCGTCAGCGTCCGCTGGTGGCGGACCGCCGGCCGACGGCCATTTCATGGTGGTGCGACATCATACGTCCGATTCGCTCAAAACAGAACGGCAAACGTCACCGAGCCGTTGCGGCCTGGCGCATACACCCACCGTGGCCCCGCGTTCGCGTACGAGAACTGATTGAGGAGATTGCGCCCGACGCCGCGCACCTCGAACCTGGGCGAGGCACGCCACGTCAGTCCCGCATCCATTGCGACGAAGCCCGGCGTCGGCACTTCGCTGGGACCCGCGTCGCGGTGACGCCCGATGGCTGCGACGCGGAAGTACGAACCGACCTGTGTGCCGCGAGCCTGCCGAAGCACGAAGGCTATCGATTTCGGTGCGACGTCATCGATCGGCGCGCCCGTGTCGTCATCGCGACCGCGCGACGTTTGAGCTGACAGCTCCACGCCGATACCGGGCGAGAGGTTCGCCTGCGCCTCGATCTCCGCGCCCTGAAGATGCGCGCTGCCGCGGTTGCGATAGAAGAAGTTCGTACTGTCCACGACATATCGCTCGACGAGGTTCGTGATCCGGTAGTCGTAGTACGCCCCGGTGATTCGCACGAGGCGGAGGTCGTGACGAACGGTCACATCCATCTGACGGCTTGTTTCGGGACGGAGATCTGGATTGCCTTCGATGAATCCCCGTCCGACCGGCCCCCGATAGAAGCGGTCGGTGAGCGTGGGATCGCGGAACCCGCGAGCGATCTGCGCGGTGATCGTCGTGCGGGGCGTGAGGCTGAAACCGGCCGCACCGCTCCCCGCGACGGCGCCGTTGGTGATCCGCCGGTCGCCGAAGTAGCCGCCGGCATTGACGTTCTGCACGCCGTCTGCGCGTATACCGCCGGACAGCCGAAGCCGCGGCGTCACTTGCGCGGCCGCCTGACCGAAGATGCCAACGCCCGTGCGGTGAGCAGAGGCGATCGAAGGGTTCGTCGCGGTCGAGACGGCGTTTCCAGTCAAATCGTAGACGACCGTCGTGTCGTCGGACTGCAGTCCGTAGCGCTGCTCGACGTCCGCGCCCGTCTGCAGCCAGATGTTGCCGGCGCTGTGATCGGCAGTGACGCGCATGTGCGCGTCCCGGTACGACGTCTCCGCCTGCGTCAGGTTCCTCGGCTGCCGCGCCGTTGCGAGGCGATCCTGATCCGTGCGCTCACGCGCACTGCCCAGAAGTCCGTCCAGCCGGACGTGGCTGAACCATCGCGACGATCGGGCTTCGTATGACGCGGTCAGGCGATGCGAATCCTCGAACGGCGTGGTGGCGACGATCGTCGCCGAATCGCTGCGCGGCCTGCCGATCTCTCGATTGAGTCCGGTCTGCCACGCGATCGACCAGGTCCGCGCGCTGGCGCCGTGGTCCCACCGCGCGCTGAAACCGCCGTCGCGCCACCCGGAATGTGGAACCGTGCCCGACGGCGCGTGATAGTCGTCGAACTCGCGCGCGCGAAGCGACACGAGGACCGCATCGAACTCGAACCCGCGAGACAGTTCGACTTCGGTCCGCCGTTCGGGCACACCGCCGCCGATCGTGCCGGACACTCGCGCGCGGAACGGCGCGCCGGGCGCTGCACGCCGCGTGCGCACCGCGATGACGCCGCCGAACGAATCCGATCCGTAGGCCACGGACCC
>DASSOM010000302.1:0-2371 GCA_035700625.1 Vicinamibacterales bacterium | reverse complement strand
TGAGCGCGATCCGGAAGAAGCCCTCCGCTCCCGCGCCGAACGCGCTGCCCGGCAGCGTCACCACGCCGACGTCCTCGAGGGCGCGCTTCTGGAACGCCGCCGATGCGATGCCGTCGGGGAGCGGGACCCACAGATACATGGTCGCGCGCGGCGACTCGACGTCGAAGCCATTTGCCTTGAGCGCCGGCAAGATCGCGTCGCGCCGCTCGCGGAACTGCGCCGCATATCCGGCCGCAAGAGTCTCGGCCTGCTTCAACACTGCGGCGCCCGCCGCCTGCACCGGGAGGAACGCGCCGGTGTCGACGTAATTCTTCACGCGCGCCAGCGCCGCGATGCGGTCGGGCCGCCCGACTGCCCAGCCGAGGCGCCAGCCCGTCATGCAAAAGCTCTTGGACAGCGAGTGAAATTCGACCGCCACGTCCATCGCACCCGGAATCTCGAAGATGCTGGGCGCAACGTAGCCATCGAACGTGATCTCGCAGTACGGATTGTCGTAGGCGAGCAGGATGTCGTGCTTGCGGCAGGCGGCGACCGTGCGCTCGAGATACTCACGCCTCGCGACCGCGGCCGTCGGGTTGTTCGGATAGTTCAGATAGACGAGCTTGGCGCGCTTCAGGACCGGCGCGGGAATCTCATCCAGCTCGAGCAGGAAGTCGGTGCGGGGCGTGAGGTCGTAGAGATACGGCTCCGCGTCCGCGAGCACCGTCCCGCCGTGGTAGACCGCGTAACCCGGCACCGGCACGATCGCGACGTCGCCGGGATCGAGAATCGCGGCGGCGAAATGCGCGATGCCTTCCTTCGAGCCGAGCAGCGGGTGCAGCTCGGTGAACGGATCGATGCTCAGGCCAAAGCGCCGTTTCATGTAGCCGGCGGCCGCTTCGCGGAACGCGGGAAGGCCGAGCTGGAACGCGTAGCGGCTCATCGCGGGATCCTGCGCCGCGCGGGCCAGGGTCTCGACCGCGATGCGCGGCGGCGCGAAGTCGGCGTCCCCCGCCCCGACGTCGATGACGTCGACACCCTGCTGAATCAAGCGGCGCTTGATCGCCGGCAGCTCGGCCATCGGATACGTCGGCAGCTGGCCGACGCGCTTACTCGGACCGGGCAACGTCACGCTCCTCGTGCATTTCGAAATCGCCGACCTTCTGCTCCACTTCCGTGAGACCCGCACAGCGTACGTCCAGCAGCGCGTATTCGTTGGCGAAGGTGTCCCTAAAGCGACGATAATCGTCGCGCGAGCGCCAGCGGTCGATCGTCAGATAATGGCAGCGCCGATCCGTCTCGCGACGCAGCTCCGTTCCGGCGTAGCCGGGCGCGCGCCGGAACAGTCGCACCCAGTCGCCGTTCGGTCCATACGCCCGCTCGAACGCCTTCACCTGGTCCGGCTTCACATCGAAGGACCATACGATCGTATACACGGCCGAAATCTAGCTCCATGACACCGGCGCGCCGATGCCGTGCATGGCGAAGAATTCCTCGACCTCGCGCCGCACGTCGGGCCAGTTCCCGATCGCCTTCGTGGCGGGCGGCAGACCCTCGAGCATCCGGGCGCCGTAGCGCTTCGTAACGACGCGGCGGTCGAGCAGGACGACGGCGCCGACGTCGGACTTGGTCCGGATCAGGCGCCCGAATCCCTGTTTCAGCTTGAGCGCGGCGAGCGGCACGAGATAATTCGTGAAGCCGTCGACGCCTGCCTCCGTGAGGCGCTCGAGGCGTGCCGCCGTCAGCGGCTCGCTCGGGACCTTGAACGGCAGCTTGGCGAGAATCAGGACGCGGAGCGCGCGTCCCGGCACATCGACGCCCTCCCAGAACGAATCGGTGCCCAGCAGGATCGCCGAGCCGGCCTCGCGGAAGCGGCGCAGCAGATGGTCGCGCTGCCCTTCTCCCTGGACGAGCAGCGGCCAGCGGCCGCCGAGCTGATGGCGAATCGCGTCGGCGGTGCGGCGCAGCGCGGTGTGCGAGGTAAACAGCCCAAAGACGCCGCCGTCCGATGCGTGCGCCAGCTCCATGAGGATGCGCGCGACCGCGGTGCCGTGCCCGGATTCATCGTCGCGCGGCTCGGGCACGTCGGTCGGAATGCCGAACACGCATTGCGCGGCGAAATCGAACGGCGACGGCAGGATCTCGCGCACCGTGACGCGCGACGGCGGCAGTGCGAGCCCGAGCCGCTCCTCGAGGAATGTGAACTCGCCGCCCGCCGCGAGCGTGGCGCTCGTGAGGATCACGGTCTCGGTGCGGTCGAACAGCGCGTCCTTGAGGACGGGCGCGAGATCGAGCGGGACGGCGGCGAGCGTCAGGTTCGGCGTCTTGCGGCCGCGCCGCTCCATCCAGCGCACCGACGGACCCGACGGAGGCCGGAAGCCGCGCGGCTGCA
>DASSOM010000301.1:0-7635 GCA_035700625.1 Vicinamibacterales bacterium | reverse complement strand
GTCATCAACGGCAAGTACGGTTCGCGGTACGCGCGGTTCGTCGTCCGGGACTCCGGCGCGTCGAGTCGTGACTCGTACAAGCAGTACTACTCCCGCGAGGCATCCGACGCGACGGTGCGGCCGATGCTGGTCGTCAATTGGGGCAGTGGGTCGTCTTCGACGTCGACGTCGACCACGATCGGTCCCAACGCGGACGGCGACATCATCCTGCCCGCGTCGGCCGTCACGACCATGGCGGGCAAGTGGGCGCGCGAGTCGATGAGCGGCGCCATCGGGGGCGTCGCCGTGCGGCAGCCGGACGCGGGCGCACCGAAGGTCGCCACCGCGC
The DNA here is from genome assembly GCA_035700625.1 of Vicinamibacterales bacterium. Lineage (GTDB taxonomy): Bacteria > Acidobacteriota > Vicinamibacteria > Vicinamibacterales > 2-12-FULL-66-21 > DASSOM01. The sequence goes on along the minus strand of DASSOM010000301.1, from coordinate 7,307 downwards.
TCGCGAATCCCGCCAATTACGTGGAGTTCAGGTTCAACGCGGACGCCGGGAAGGGCTACCGCATCTGGCTGCACGGCCACGCGGACAACGATTCGTGGGCGAACGATTCGGTCCATCTGCAGTTCTCGAACAGCGTCACCGCGACGGGATCCGCCGAGTGGCGCATGGGCACGACCTCGTCGACGGTGATTGTGCTCGAGGAGTGCAGCGGGTGCGGCGTGTCGGGCTGGGTGTGGCGCGACAACGGCTACGGCACGGGCGTGCTCGGCCCCATGGTGTATTTCGCGTCGAGCGGTCCGCAGACGCTCCGGGTCCAGACGCGGGAGGACGGCCTCGCGCTCGACGAGGTGATCCTCTCGCCCAAGAAATACGCCGCCGTCTCGCCGTCATCGCCCGCCTCGGAGGGAGATGATGACACCCCGACGGGATCGACCACGTCGTCGACGCTGCGCGTCCTGCAGTGGAACGTTCACCATGGCGGCGTCGGCACGGATGGCAAGTACGACCCGGGCCGCATCGGCTCCTGGGTCGCGAAGATGAATCCGGACGTCATCTCGTTCAACGAGGTGGATACGTCGACGCAGGCATCCGCGCTCGCCAAAGCGGTCTCGACGGCCACTGGGACGACCTGGAATACCAAGTACTCCGGACTCGGCAACATGGTGCTCACGCGGTGGGGCATCGAGAACACGTCGATCTGCGTCACGAACTCAGCCAAGAACCGGAAGGCGGCGCACGTCAGCCTCGTGGTCAACGGGCGTCAACTGAACGTGTGGTCGACGCACCTGGCGTCCGACAGTCAAACGGATCGCATCAATGAGGCGAAAGCGCTCATCGCGTGCGAACAGAGCTGGCCGGACGCGCGGGTGATCGCTGGCGATTTCAACGCGCAGGTGGGATCGACGGAATACAACCTCATGGCGCAGGGCCACGTCGATGGATGGGCGGCGGCGGCGGCGCTGGGAACGGCGGTGCACTACATGAGCTGCAACGGCTGCACCCGCAACACCAGAATCGACTACATCTTCTCGACGAAGAGCGCGTCGTTCCTGACCGTGACGTCCGCGCGCGTGTTCGACACGCGCGACAGCAACGGCGTGATGCCCTCGGACCACAAGCCGCTGGTCGTCGTCTATGCCGTGAAGTAGCGCGTTTCAGAAGCGGAGGACCGACGCGCGCCGGTCCTCCGCAACGCCCGAGTCCGGCGGCGTTCGCCGCGTCCGCGGGGCCGTCCGTGCGCGGAGCTCCAGTCCCACCAGCGTCAGCAGGCGCCCCGGCTTGAGGTAGAGCGTGGGGGCGGCGCGTATCGACGCGCGTGCGGCGGCAGCGGCGAGGCGCCAGTCGCGCGAGCGCGCGAGCTCCCGGGCCACCTCGAGCTGGCGGTCGCCGACGCCCCAACGGTGTTCCAGATATTCGGGCGTGTGAAAGACCGGCGTGAGGCGACGGCGAGCACGCATCCGGCTGCGCAGCGTCCCGACCCGGCCGAAGTCGCGGCGTCCATAGATCTGCAGGTACGACCTCGCCATGCATTCGAGGCTGAACGTGTTCCGGACGTGCGCGGCGGCGGCCGCTCCCCGACGTTGCAGCGCGTCGCGATCCCGCAGCGTCTCGATCACGAGCGCCGCGGCCGCGTCGGGGGAGGCATCCGACGGGAACAGGAGGCCGCCGTGCTCGGGGGAGACGCTCTCGTTGACCCCGTTCACATCAGGACCGATGACCGGACATCCGCATGACTGAGCCTCGAGGAGCGCGAGTCCCAGGCCCTCCTGACTCGAGGTGGAGATGACGCATCCGCCGCTGGCCGCGATCTCTCGATAGAGCCGCGGCATTTCCAGGTGGTCGACACCACCCCATCTGTCCGCGTGTTCGTGCAGCAGCTGCGCCGCGTCCGGAAAGTCTTCCGCGAGCGCCGTGGGCGGATGTTGATCGACAACCCAGATGCGACACCCGGCGCGCCGCAGCGCGGGCGCGAGCTGCGCGAAGAACTCGAGCCTCTTGACTCGCGATCCGCCGCGTCCGACCCACGCCACGATCGGCCCCGATCCGTTCGGTGCGGCGGGACCGGGCGAGAAGCGATGGACGTCGATCCCGTTCGGGACGACCTGGATCGGGATGTCCGTGTACGGCTGAAGGCCGTCGCGCACCCACCGCGACACCGCGACGAACGCCTGGCAGTCCCGCGTCGTCCAGCCATACGTCCAGGCGGGTGCGCGCAGCTTGTGCGCCGTCAGCACGAGTCTCGCGCCGATCCGCGGTACGGCGGACATCCCGCTCGCCCAGTCGATGTTGTTCGCGTGGACGATGTCGAAGGCTTCCCGGTCGACCAGCCGCAGCAGATCGGTCAACGAGCCGAAGTGGACGTGAGGATCACCGGCGAGCTGCGCTTCCAGCGGACCGTGCTGGAGATAGAAGAGCTCCGCATGGTGTCCGGCCGCCCGCAGGGCAGCGCGCAGCGACAGCATGAACGTGCCGACGCCCCCCAGTCTGCAGTCCGTATTGGCGATCAGCACTTTCATCGCGTCATCCTCAATCCATTGGCCGCCTGCAAGCAGAGCTCCAACCTCAGGAGATGCCGAGCGTCACCATGAGCGGGACGTGATCGGACGGGCGCACGGCCTTGTCGTCGACGTACGCACAGACACAGTCGCGGTCGCATCGGCCGAGGAAACCGTCTCCTTCCACATCGCGGCAGCTCGTCGCCGGATCGCGGGTGTCGAGCATCGAGGCACCCATGGGGCGAACGTGGATGGACCCTCCCGAGAACAGGATGTGATCGATGCGGGTTCGCCGGGTCCGGCCGAATGCCGGTTCTCCGGGCGCATTTCCACGCACGGCGTCCTCTCTGCCGTAGCCTCTCTGCATCGCGGGGGGCGTTTCCACCCAGGCGTCGCGAAACCTGGCCGGCCCCGCGGATCGTGGTGCGAGCCACGCGTCGAGGCCCGCGTCGCCGGGAGACGCGTTGAAGTCGCCCCCCACGATCCGCACACCGTCGAAGCCGTCGGCCCACGCGCGAAACATCTGCGACTGGCATTGCCGGACGGCTTCGCTCGAGTGCTCATGATCGACGGCGAAGAGGCGGACGCGCCTTCCGGCCACGTCGATGGCCGACTCGACGACGATCTGGGCGGCCGTCCCGCCGCAGTCGGCGACCGCGACGACCAGATGCGCCCGTTCGTCCGGCGGCATGGCATACGTGCTCAGGATGACCTGTCCTTCGGACTCGGCCTTTCCGTAGTGCATCGACCACGTGCGCCGGCGATCCAGTTCGTTCAGCCGGCGCCGGATCGCCTCCGCGTCGTCGAGCGTCTGCACGGCGCTGAGCAGGGCCACGTCGGCGCGGCTCCGCGCGATCCACTCGGCCACGCGCCCGCAGTCGCGGACGTTGTCCGTACCGCGGCACTTGCGGACGTTCCACGTCAACACGCTGAGTGTGGCGGACGGATCAGGCGACCGCATCGAGCTGGACGCGGGCTCGCCTCCAGCTGTCACGATGAGGAGCAGGAGAAGGCCGCTTACGTCGCGCTCCCGCCGTCGATGACGACATTGTCGAAGCGGGCGGTCGTGTCGCTGCTCGTTGTATGGCTCGTCACTGCGAGCCCGATTTCGACGGTCGACGGCATCGAGATGGTCTGGCTGCCGACCAGCGTCCAGTTGGCGCCGTCCGCGGACTCATAGGCGCGGAACGTGCTGCCGGTGCGCGTCAGCCGCACCCAGCGTGGCGGTGAACTGAGCGTGCCGGCGGTATTCAGGCTTTCGCCGCCGGCAACGGGTCGCCGCTGAAAGGCGACCCCCTTGCCGGCCGACACGAGCATGAACGCGTGCGCCGCGCTGGCGCCCGTGCCCGCGCGAATCATCACGCCGCCCTTGCTCCAGCGATCGGCGAATTCGACCGACACGACCCGCGCGGTGATGCTGCCGTCGCCGCTGAGCGTCTGATACGCGTAGTGAAAGGCGTCCGCCGTGCCCCAGATGTCCGCGCCGGAGCCCGTCACTGTGTACGTGCCGTTCGCATAACTTGCCGAGCCCACGATCGGGACGCTGCCGATGTCACGATCCGTCCACCCGCTCGGCAGGCTCTGACCCGCTGCGACGGTGACGCTCACCGAATCGAACGTCGCCTGCGCGAGCGACCCGCGAACATGGCTCGACACGCCGAGGCCGACGAAGATCGTCTCGGGCATCGCGATGTTGTCGCTGCCGACCTGTGTCCAGGTCGACCCGTTGGACGATTCGAAGGCGGTGATGGTGCCGCCGCTGCGCGTCAATCTGACCCACCGGGGCGCCGTCGATGCGGAGCCCGCCGTGTGCACGCTGGTGCCTCCGCTCGTCCGGCGACGCTGGAACGCGACCCCCTTGCCGGGGGACACGAGCATGAACGCCTGTTGCGACGAGGGGGAGAGCGAGGCGCGAATCATGACGCCGGCCTTCGTCCACGCGGCGACGTTCTGCACCGTCGCGACGCGCGCCGTGATCGTGCCGTCGCCGCTCAGCGAGCGAAACGCGAACTGCAGCGCGTCGGCCGTGCCCCAGACGTCCGCGCCGCCGCCGCGCACGGTGAACGTCGGATCGATGTACGTCGACGATCCCTGGACGCCGGTATCGCCGATATCCGCGCTCGACCAGCCTGACGGGAGCGACCCGCCGGGCGCCGGCCCGGCCGTCGTAAAGTGCCACACGGGCCCGGAGCGCTGCAGGCCGGCCATGGTCTTGGACACGATGCGCCAGTAGTACGTCGTCCCCGGCTGCAGCGGCGACGGCAGGAGGAACTTCTTCACGTCGGACGACGAGAAGCTCGGGCCCAGCTCGAGATTCGCCGCGAGCAGCGGCGGGGTCGGCGACGTGCCGAAGTAGATGTCGTACACGTGCGCCCACAGTCCCGCATACCAGGTCAGTTGGCGGTTCGTCGTGAGCCGGTCGGTGGCCCCGTTCGCAGGCTGCCGGTTCTGCGGTGTGTCAGGCGGCAGCGGCGTGAACGGCGCCGTCTCGATGTGCCCCGTGCTGTTGTTCCATTTCCGCTCGAACTGATCGGTGAACCAATCGAAGAAGTACGGCTTCGTGGTGAAGTAGTTGTGTTCCTGCTGCGCGTCAGACGAAGGCGACGACCAGTTCGACGATCCGAAGATCACCATGCGCTGGCCCTTCAGGATCACGGCCTTCTGGTGATTCAAGCCCTGATGGCCGCGAATGCGGACCTGCACGCCCGCCGCGTACAGCCGATCGACGTTCCACGCGACCCACGGTCTGGCGGGATTGCGATATTCCCTCTGCTCGGTATACAAGCGGACCGGTACGCCGCGCTCGACGGCCTTGATGATCGCGTCGGTGTGCGCGCGATCGGTGATGCGGTACATGTCGATATCGATGCCGACCGTCTCGGCGTTGTAGTGTTTGACCGATCGGCTGCGATAACTCTCCTGCGGCGGCCAATTCAGCTCGGGGTCCTTCGTGAACGTCGGATACGTACGCGTCAGCGGGCCGGAGATGTTGGCGTAGTTCGCGTAGTCCGTCGTATTCGTCCAGAGGTCGTCGTATTTCGTGCGGAAGCTGTTCGTGACCGAAGGGTTGTCGACGAACGCGATCGCCTCGTCGATGTAGCTGTCGTACGGTTCAACCGGCGTGAGCGCGAACGCGCTGTAGTTCGCGCCGCTGAATTCGACGACATCCTGGCCGGCGAACAGCATCATCTTCCAGTGCAGGATGCCGTCCGCCACCCTCTTGCGCATCGGAATGCCGGCGTCCTGAAGCTGCTGCAGGATCTGCGCGTTGATCGGCGTTCCGGGATTCGATCGCGGGTCGACCAGCACCCGCACGGGAACTCCCGCGTTGAAGCGCTTGATGATTTCGTTGGTATACCGTCCGTCTTCCATGAACCAGAACCCGACGTCGATGCCGACGTTCTCGTTTCGGATGAGGTTCAGGAGGATCGCGCGGCAGTCTTCGAAGGCGGGATCGCACAGGCGATCGGCCGCCTGAGCGGGACGCGCGGACAACAGAAGCGCTGTCAGCATGCCCGCGAGGGCCAGAACAAAACTATGTCGGGTAAAGGGGTGGCGTATCACGCCCCCCGTGACGCAAGAGAAATGCCCGTGAACTGTGTGCATGGATGACCCGAAAAAACCCGAAGAAAGGTTGCCTTTGGCGTGGGTGGAACGTGGCTTTGGAAACCGGTTACTAAGTTGAAGAACTATTCTACCGTGGCGCGTGTGCGGCTCGCGGCTGAGCTCTCGCGCGCGGGGCGCCGGTGCGCCAGCGCGGCGTCTCGCGAGTAGCCGGCAATGTAGGCGAGGTTTGCCGCGTGCTCGGTCCGGCGCTGCGCGGCGCCCGTTGCGCACGCGATCAGCCACGACGCGGCATGATGTCCTGCGCTCCGGACGAGATACGCCGGCACGCCGCCGATGCGCCGCACGGTGCGCAAATCGAGGTCGAGTTCCGTGCGTCCGTGCAGCGCGTGCAGCCGCGCGTGCGAGATGCCCTTCCAATACCACCAGCGATAGAAGTACCGCTTCGTGAGCCGTCCCGCCGGCACGATGTGCTCCAGGACCATCGACGGCACATACAGGCCGCGCGCGCCCGCGCGGCGCGATCGATAGAAGAAGTCAGCCTGTTCCTGGCCGAGCAGCGACGCACCTTTCCGCCCGAGTGCCGGATTGAAGCCCCCGATCCGCTCGATGAGGGACCGGCGCACCGCCATGTTCACGCCGAGCGGCGTCTTGCGCTCGTCTTCGAAGACGAACGCGTCACCGCCGTGATCCTTCACCGCGATCGTGCCGCCGAGATTGCCCCTCTCGTCGAGCCACCGTGGTTTCGGCGACTGCCAGATCGGGCGCACGGGTCCGCCCGTGTATTCGATGTCGGGCCGTTGCAGCAGCGGGCCGATCGCCTCGCCGAGCCATGCGGCCGGCACGCGCACGTCGTCGTCGGTGAACGCGATGATGCGGCCGCGGCTCGCGCGCAGTCCGGTATTCAGCGCGTTGGACTTGCCCTGTGCCGGCTCGAACAGATACCGCAGCGGCACCGGATACCCGTCGATCTTCGCGAGCACCGCCTCGCGGGTGTCGTCGATCGAGTTGTTGTCGACGACGAGCAGCTCCCACGTGAATGCGCCGTCGGTGCGCGTTTGTGCCAGACTGTCGAGCGTCTCGCGCAAATCGTCGGCGCGGTTGTAGCTGCAGATGAGCACCGTCGCGTCGACGGCCGCGGGGCCGGGTAGCGGAGGCACGAGCATCGTCGGGGTCACGATGTCGTTCATGACGGCACGAACGATGTGCAAGCGGCGCGCCGTAGAGCCGGATCGTGGTTTGCAGCCG
>DASSOM010000300.1:0-21140 GCA_035700625.1 Vicinamibacterales bacterium | reverse complement strand
GATCGGAGAGTTGATCCTTGATCGCCCGCAGCAGCTCGAGGCCGCCCATGCGCGGCATCACGAGATCCGACACGATGATCGCGGGACGGAAGCTCGTGATCTTCTGCAGCGCCTCTTCGCCGTTGACGGCGCCGTCGGTCTGGAACCCCCAGGCGCGGACGAGCTCGGCCAGCCCGATGCGCGTCGCCGAATCGTCCTCCACGATCAGGACGCGTTCGCCGACGGCGGCACCCACTTCCTGCGGTTCTTCGGACGGGAGTCTATCCTGTTCCGTCAGAATGGACACAGTTCTGTAACACTCACTTTCTTGCTTGCCGATGGTTCCGGGCAATTTTTACATGGATTGCCCTCGGGTGAAAGCTCAACCGTCATCCCGGTCCCCGGCAACGGTGTGCTAGATTCGGCCGGTGGATCCGTCGACGCTCCCCGATCCACCGCCCATCCTCGTTCACCGGGCGGTGCCGCCGCTGGAGCGTCTCGCGGCCGCTGTCGAAGTCCTTCTCTGTTCCGGCTATCCGACCCAGCTCGCGATCCTCGTTGTGATGACGGCGTTCGGGATGAAGCCGATGACGGACGGCCGGCTGTCGGCGCCGTTCGTCTTCACGCTCACGCTCGCCGACACGGTGCTGCTGCTGGGGCTGATATTTCTCTTCCTGCTGGCGCACCGCGAGTCGCCGGCGGCACTGTTCCTCGGCACGCGGCGGCCGTCGCGCGAAGCCCTGGTCGGCGTGCTCCTGATCCCGGTCTCGTTCCTGGTGATCGTCGCCGTGCTCGCGCTCGTGCAGGCGCTCGCGCCCGGCCTGCGGAACGTACCGCACAATCCGCTGCAGGACTTGATGCGAACGCGGTTCGACGCGGCGGCGTTCGCGCTGGTCGTGATGATCGCCGGCGGCGTGCGCGAGGAGCTGCAGCGCGCGTTCGTGCTGCACCGGTTCGAGCAGTCGCTCGGCGGGGCCGCCGTCGGTCTCGTCCTGTTCAGCCTTGCGTTCGGCCTCGGCCACATCGAGCAGGGGTTCGACGTCGCGATCGCGACGTCGGGGCTCGGCTTCTTCTGGGGCGTCGTCTTCCTGCGGCGGCGATCGGCCGTGGCGCCGATGGTCTGCCACGCCGGGTTCAACCTGGCGCAGATCGGCAAGTTCCTGATCGTGTCGCGCTGGGCTCAGTTCTGAGCGCGGTCGGTGATGTACGGGACGGCGACGTCCACTCGCTCACGGAGCCCCGCCACCCAGTCGCGGATGAGCTGCGCGCGCCGCGCCGCGGTCAGCTCCGCGCGGATCGCCTCGGCGACGTCGCCCAGCGGCTGCACGGCGCCGTCCTTCGTGAACCGCGCCTGGTGCTCGCGGTAGTAGGCCGCCACCTCGAGATCGGTCGGCTGCGCCGCGGCGGCGAACCGCTGGTCCAGGTACGTCTGGATGCGCAGGTCGTCGCGCGCGACGCCCCGCAGCGTCTGGCGCGTCCAGCCGACGGTGGCGAGCAGCCGATCCAGATCGGCGGACGTGCCCACTTTGCGCTCGTACATCGCGAGCCTCGCGTCGACGGCATCGGGCGCGGGTTCAGGCGGCTGATACCGCTCGACTTCGATCAGCATCAGCGTCCGCGAGATCAGCCCGTTCAGCGGCCCGATGAGGCGCCCGGGCTGCGTGGGCGGGGGCACGATGCCGAACGCGACCGCGGCATTGACGTCCGACAACATGATCGGTGTCCCCGCCACGACGGCCATGAGGCGATCGATCACGTCCGCCCGCGCCGGCATCGCCAGCGCGGCCACGATGAGCACCGCCGTCGCGATGCGGGATGCGGGATGCGGGATGCGGGATCCGGGATGCGGCGTCATCAAAATGCTTGTCCGATACTGAAATGCAGCACCGTCCGCGGCTCCAGCTCCCCGGCGATCACGCGACGATCCATCTTGAACCCGAGATCGACGCGGATCGGTCCGAGCGGCGACTTGTAGCGGAGGCCGAACCCGAGCCCGCCGCGCAACTCGCCGAGATCGAGATCGGACGCGCGCGCGAACACGTTGCCGCCGTCGATGAAGAAGGCGGCGCCGAGCGAGCGCCACACCGGCACCCGCAGCTCCGCATTGAGCACGATGAGCGCGTTGCCCCCCTTCGGGAAGCCGAGTGAGCTGATCGTATCGGGCGCTCCGACGCTGTCCAGCGCGTAGCCGCGGATCGTCGTGTCCCCTCCCGCGAAGAACCGCTCGCTCGCGGGCACGTCGTCCACGATGACCGGCGGGCCCGGAATCGGATTGCCGTTCGCATCGGTCGGCTGGGCCTGACGCGGAAAACCGTCGGCGAAGCCGAGCCGCGCGCCGGTGGCGAACACGATCGGATGCGCGCCGAGGCGCCGATACCAGAAGCCCTGGAGGAACACCTTGTCGAAGCCCACCTGCGATCCGATGATCCGGGCGGCGACGACGCCGTCCACGCTCATCAGTGTTCCCGCCTGCGGCTCGACGACGTCGTCGCGCCTGTCGCGCAGGAGCCCGGCCGAGAACCCGGACAGCCGCACCTGGGGAAACAGCCGGTCGATCGTGACCTGGTCCTCCGGGGCGAGCTGCTCGTCGAACGTCCGGGTCGTCCCGAAGGAGTAGCGGCCGGTGACGCGCATATCCGCGCCGAGCCGGCGCGACAGCTCCAGATTGACGCCCTTGCGCGCGTAGTTGAAGCTGGTGCGAACCCCCTGTTCAACCGCCGCGGTGATCGCCAGATCGCCCTTCAGGGGCTTCGACTGCGGCTCGCGATACGTTCCGACGACGCGGTATTCGATGAAGCCGAAGTTGCTGACCGTGCGCGAAGGGTCGTCTGGCACCGCGTCCGGCCGCAGGCCGATGCGCGTGTACAGCGTCACCGATCGATTGCGGCCGCCGAGATTGCGTCGTCCGATCTCGAAGAAACCTCGCGGTGCGAACTCCATCTTCTCGCGCGCCTCGCCGTTCGGTCCCGTAGCGCGGCTGATCCGGTCGATCTCGAGACCGCCGCCGTAGCCGATGGTCGTGCGGAGCGCCTCTTCGACGGTGACGAGCACGTCGCGGCGCGAGGAACCCGTCTGCGGCAGCTCGGTGATGCGCACGCGCCGGAACAGCCCGAGCGAGCTGAGCCGCCGCTGACTCTCGACGACGTCCGCCAGGCCGAGCGGCTCTCCGGGTACGATCAGCAACTCGTTCTGGATCACCGCGGGATCGGTTCGCGAGTTGCCGACGATGAGGATGTGGTCGACGATCGTCTGCGGCCCTTCGAAGACCTGGAACAGGACGTCGGCGCGCGTGCCGTCCGGCGACTGCTCGGGCCGGACGGTCACCTCCGCCGACTCGAAGCCGCGGTTCAGGTACTCGAGGACCAGCGCGTCGCGGTCGGCGGCCACGGCGGGCCCGTAATACGGATCCCCCGTCTTCGTGCGGACGACGGCGAGCAGCTGGGACGCGGAAATCGCCTCGTTCCCCTCCACCGTCAGCGCGCCGACGATGGTCTGCGGGCCTTCCACCACCGAGATCCGGGGCGCGACTTCGCCGGGAGCGACCTCGCTTGCCGAGCTCTCGACGGTCACCTGGGCGAACCCCCGGCTGCGATACAGCCGATCGATCGCGGCAACCGACGCGTCGAGCGCCGACGCGACGAACAGATCTCCGTCGGCGAGACGCACGAGCGGACTGAGTTCGTGCATCGGGACGCTCTCGGCGCCGGTGATCTCCACGCCCCCCTTCACGCGATACTGCGCGCCGCGATGGACGGTGAACACGATCGTGAGGCGGCCGTCCGCCTCACGCCGCTCGTGCGTCGCCTGCGCCTTCCAGTAGCCCTGCTGGCGGAGCGCATCGACGATGCGGCGGCTCGAGTCTTCCAGCAGATCCTCGTCGACCGATCCTTCCCGCTCGACGGGGACGAGATCCTCGCGTTTGCCTTTCGGCAGCGGATCCCCTTCGAACTCGACGCTGACGAGCGGCCCGGGCTGGATCTCGACAGTCAGGTCGGCGATGCTGCCGTTTTCCCGAATACGCGGGCGCTGGCTCGCGGACGCCTGGTAATAGCCGCGGTGCCTGAGCTCCCCGACGTAGTCGGTGAGACGCTGCTGCAGTTCCGCGCGGTCGTACGGCTGCCCCGGCGCGAGATCGAGGCGATCGAGGACGCGCGTGCGGGACTCGAGCGGCGCCCCGTCGATTGCGAGGGCGCCAATCCGCGCACGGGGCCCCGAGTCGATCTCGAACACGAGCCGCGTGCGATCGGGATTGTGCTGAACGACGGGATTCGGCCGGATGCGCGGCCGCATATAGCCGTGGTCCTGGTACAGCTGGATGAGCGCGCGCACGACTTCGGCGGCGCGGCTGGCCGGGGGCGTCGCGCCGAAACGCTCCGTCATGCGATCGCGCAGCGCGCCGGCCGAGAGCCCGAGATTCCCGCGGAACTCTACGCTGTCGACGCTGTGGACGGGGCGGACGCGATAGCGCAGATCGACGCCACCGTTCGCCATCGTCTCCGCTTCCACCGTCACGTCGTCGAAGCGTCCGAGGCTCATGAGGTGACGGATCGTCTCGCGCACCGCCGCCATGTCGAGCGGCTCGCCGGCGCGCGTGTCGATGAGCTCGAGCACCGACGGATCCGTCGACGGCTGGTCCTCGATCAACAGCGACACGCGGCCGACCGGACGGCCGACGAACGCCGCCGCGTTGAGATCCTGCGCCGCAGAGGCAGCCGCGGAAAAACACAGAAGAACAACGGCGGCAGAAAAACACAGAACAACACGGACCGCAGACAAACGAAGGAAAACACGGGCCGCAGAAAAACGCAGAAAAACACAGACGGCGGACGGGCGCGGCGCGGACGGGATCGGATACACGCGCATCTAGAAGACGTGTCGCACGCGGAATTCGATGGCAAACGACCGGTCGCCGTTCTGCGTGAGCACCCAGCCGACGCGGTCGCTCTGATCGTATTCGAGAATGATGATCTGATCGCGGTGGACGGCGCCGAGCGCCCGCGCGTACGTCAGATAGGCGCGGTTCGAGAGGCGCTTGCCGACGACGAGGCGCGCGGTCGGCGTCAGCGGATCGCTCTCTGTGCCGAGGCTCGGGCTGATCTGCAGGGTGTCGAGGCCGAGCACCTGTTCCGCCACGCGCCCCACCTGGCCCGTGAGCGTGCCGGTGAGCAGGCGCGCCGCGCTGGCGCGCAGCAGCGCTTCCTCCGAGGCGGCCGCGGCCTGCGGCTGCAGCGCCCGCAGCTCGGCGTTCTCCACGTTCGTCGTCTGGCCGAAGAGCAGCGCGATGATGTCGACCGACGGCAGCGGCGGATCGGCGTCGAACTGCACGTTGAGGCGTGCCGCGCTGCCGGTGACGGCAATCGTGATGCGGTACGTCTGGTTGGGCAGGCGCACGCGCGTTTCCGCCTCGATGTCGACGAACGGCTCGATGCGCGCCGGATTGGCGAACTCGATCGTGCCGCGCGTGACGAGATAGCGGTTCCCCTCGAACAGGATCTCGCCGCGCTCGACGTCCGCGCGGCCGAACAGGAGCGGGCGATCGTAGGTGCCGCGCAGCGTGAGATCGGCGCTCGACGTGATCCGGGCGATGTTGTTCTCGACGCGCAGGGTCCCGGGCGCGTTGATCTGCAAATCGAACCTGACGGGGAGCGTCGTCGCGGGGGTGCCGCCGAGGGCCGGCGTGCTCGACGCGAAACTGAAGAGATCCGGCGTCGGCTCGAAGCGGCGCGTCCAGACCGCGTCGTGCACCGTCACGGTTCCGGTCACCATGGGAGACGCGACGTCGCCGCGGAGCGCCAGGTCGGCGTCCACAATCGACCGGAACCCCTCGGGATACCGCAGGTGCATCTGTTCGCCGGTGGCGGTCAGGTTCAGTTCGCTCGGCAGATACCCCTTCAAGCCGACGCGGCCGCCGAAGCGCACGTCGCCGCCGCCGAGCTTCGCGGTGAGATCGTCCACGTGGATCCCCTGAGCGTCGAACGACAGCGTCCCATCGATCGATTCGAGGCTGTGCGGCAGCGCGAAGTAGCGGATGCGGCCGTCGGTGATCTTCGCGCTGCCCGAGAACACGGGGTCGGCGAGCGGACCGGTGATCGCGGCCTGCAGCGACGCGTTCCCGGAGCTGCGCAGGTCGCGGAAGAACCCCTGGAGGATGCCGAGGTTCGAATCGCCGGAGGCCTGCACGGCGATCTTCGATTCGCGCAGGTTGATCGCACCGTCCAGCCGGAGCGCCGTTCCCTGGCCGGCCAGGCGGAAGCGCCGCAGCTGGACCACCTGCTGGTTGAGCGACAGCTCGATCGGTCCCTCGTTGCGCGTGGGGTAGTCGAACAGCTTCAGGTTCAGCGTGTCGATCCTCGCGTCGACGACGAGATGATCGATATCGGCGAGCTCGCCGGCAGCGTGGATCGATCCGTTGGCGACGGCCGTCGTGAACGGCGACAGCTTCGGCTGAAAGAAGCGGATGTAGGGATCCAGCGACGTGTCGGTGAAGCGGAGCGTGACGTCCGCGTCCATCTCCGGCGTCAGCGCGAGGCGGCCGGATCCCGTCACGGCGAGGCGCGGCGACGCGGCTTCCACATCGAGCGTCAACAGCTGTCCGCGGAGGGCGATGTTGCTCGTCACCTGCCCGATACCTTCGTCGCCGGCGAACAGGTCGTCCACGCGCAGCTTCACGTCGTAGCGCGGATCCTCGAACGCGCCGGCGCCGGTCGCGGTGAACTGCATGAGCCCCGACAGCGGCGCACGCGGAAAGGAGACGGACGTGAGCGACTCGACGGGGATCCGCCGGCCGTCCGCGTTGAACGAATACGTCCCGTCCCACCCGACCCACGCGGCGCCCGTCACACGCCCCGTCGCCTTCGTGACCTCGATCCCGTCGAGCCGTACGCCGTCCCCTTCGAACCGCAGGTTCGCCGTGGCCGTCTCGAACGTCTCACCATACGCGGTCCCCTCGTCGATGACGAGGCGGCCGAAGCCAAAGGGGGTCTCGTACTTGCCGTACAGGTGATATTCACCCGACGCGAGACCATCCATGCGGTAGTCGTCCAGCTCGAACGCGTGCCGCAGATCCACGAGCGGACGCCGCTCCATCCGGATGCGCGCGTTGATCTCCTCTCCGCCGTCGCGCCGCGGATACCCGAGCGCGAACCGGCCGTCCGCGAGGATCTGCGATCCCTCGTGATCGATCACGCCGTTGGTGATGTCGAGATAGCTGTCGTGGATGACGAGATCCGCGCGGCCGTGTCCCCAGACGACGTCCCAGGCGCGCATCCGATCCCCTTCGAAGTGCCCCTCGATGCGTGGTTTCGTGAACGCGTCGAGCATCACGCCGTCGAACACGCCCCGGCCGCCGACCGGCACGGCGCCGGTGGGCGCTCCGAACGCGGTCATGATCCCCGCGAGCAGCCGATCGCTCGCCTGCCAGTCGAGGCTGGTCACGTGAAACGGCATGTGCGACTGCCGTCCCCAGGCGGTCCGCCCGCCATTGAACTCCACGTACGTCGTCTCGGTCGCGGCCCAGCCGTTCGGGACCGTGACCCAGTCGGGCGCGAACGTGTACGCGATCCGCCCGGCCACGGGGACGTGTCCAAGCTGGAGGTGCGCGTTGAACGGACCCTGCAGCGGCGGAAGCGGATCCACCTTCGCGATCAGATCGGGCGTCAGCGCGCGCGTCATCGGCCGAACGCCCGGGGGCGGCGCGGCCGTGATCTCCCCTTCACCGCGCTTGTCGGCGAAGCGGCCGAGCGGCCAGGTCATGCGGTTCACGCCAGATGCGCGTCCCGCGAGCCTGATTCCGCGCAGCTCGAGAAAGTCGGTGATCCGCGCGAGATCGACGTCCTCGTACCGCGCGTTCCATTCCGCGTTGGCGTGCTGTCCGTGTCCGAACGGCCCCATGCGGTAGTCGAAGGTGGCGCGCCCACCGTAGAGGCCGGTCGTGACGTTGGTCACCTCGAACTTCTCGGGCACCCAGAGCAGCGAGCCCTTCACGTTCGGGAACCGCCAGGCGTTGACGCCCGCCTCGGGACTCGTGAAGGTCCCCTTCAGTTCGCGCCCACCCTTGAACAGATGGAAGGTGCCGGTGAAATCGCCGTATCCGCTGACCTTGAACGCGTCGCGCTTGAAGAAGATGCCTTTCTGGATGGGAAAGTCGACGCGCGAACGGACGTTCCACAGTTGCTCGGGCCAGTGCGCGAGGTCGACGTGCCCCGTCACCGCCGAGCGCGCGCCGTCGCTCTCGAGGTCGATCCGATCGAACCGGACGAGGCCGCCGTCGATCTTGAAGCGCGACTGCATGTCCACGCGGAACGGCTCGTACGTCTGGATGAGCACGCGGCCGTCCGAGAACTGCGCGATCCCGCGGTAGTCCTTCACGTCACGGTAGACCGTGACCGTGAGATTCGGCGCGACGATGCTCCACGGCGTCCCGTGATCGTCGTAGGTGAAGCGGCCGTCGTGCGCGACGACGGATCGCACCGTCGTCGTGAACCGCTTCGGCCCCTGCGGCTTGTTCGAACGCCGCGTGAATCGCGGAAAGTTGTGATGGCCGTTCGGGAACTGCTCGACGACCATGTCCCAGCCGGACATGTCGACGTCCTGAATGATCAGCTCGCCGCTGAAGATCGACCACCAGGGCATCTGCACGGCAATCCGCTTCGCCCGCAGGAACGGCCGGTCCGAGGGGGACAGCCCTTCGATGACGACGTCCTCGACGATAAAGGTGCCCGAGAGGAGCTTCACCGAGAGTTTGCCGATGTGCATCGGCCGTTCGAGGTAGTTCGACGCGGCCCGTTCGGCGCGCGCGCGCAGCGCCGGGCCGAGGTCCACCGTCAGCGTCGCGGCGAACAGTGCCGCGGCGACGGCGACCAGCACGGCGAGCGTCCGCCACGCCGCACGGCGGCGGCGTCCCCGCGGACGTCCAGCCGGCGGGACGGGGGGCGTCCCGGACGGCTCCGGTGAAGGGTTCTGATGTTCCGGCACGCGCGGCGTGGGTTCTTTCCTATTCGACGACGACGAGCACCCGTCCGGCTTCGACCGAGGTGCCGGCGGCCACCAGGACGTCCTTGACGCGTCCCGGGCGCGGTGACCGCAGCTCGTTCTCCATCTTCATCGCCTCGACGACGACGAGTCCCTGCCGTGCCGCAACCTCGTCGCCGGGGGCGACGAGCACGCGCACGACGCGGCCCGGCATCGGCGCGACGACGGTGTGATCGCCGTGAGCGGCGCCGGCGGCGTCCCCGCCGGACCGGCGGGTGCGGCTGGCGTTGACGCTCACCGGCACCGCGCGGCCGCCGAGGTGCGCCAGCATCTCGCCGCGCAGCGCCGTCGGCGCGATCTGGACGGCGGTCGTCGCGTCGTGATCGTCCCCGAACAGCATCGACACGCCGTACGCGCCGAAGCGCTGCGCGTCGACGACGCGCGTGACGCCGTCGAGCGTGACGCGGAACCGTCCGGGTGCGCCCGCGCGCTCCACGGCGACGAGGCGCGTGCGGCCGCCGAGGTCAATCTCGAACGTCATGGCTGGCGCGCCTCGCGGCGGGCGGCCGCCTTCCACGCGCTGACGGGACCGGCCGCGGAGGCCGGCGCGCCGCCGGCGCTGGCCTGCATCCACGCGTTCAGCGCCGCGGCGATCGCGATGCGGTCCTCTTCTTCCTTCGTCAGCGCGATGAACGACTGACCGTTGCGCGACGCGAGCAGCGCGTCGAGATACGTCGTGTCGAAGCGTCCCTCGAGGAACTCCGGCTGCTGCATCAGCCACAGGAAGAACGGGATCGTCGTCCTGATGCCGAGCACCTCGTATTCGCTGAGCGCGCGCGTCATCCGCGCGACGGCGTCGACCCGCGTGCCGGCCCACGCGATCAGCTTCGCCAGCATCGAGTCGTAGAACACCGGCACGGTGTAGCCCGCGGCGATGCCGCCGTCGTTGCGGATCCCCGGCCCGCTCGCCGCGCGCACGCCGCGGATGAGCCCCGGCGAGGGCAGGAAGCCCTGATCCGGATCCTCCGCATAAATCCGGCACTCGATCGCGTGCCCCTGCGGCGTGAGCGCCTGCGCCGGATCGATCGTCAGCGGCTCTCCCTGCGCGATCCGGATCTGCCAGTGCACCAGATCGCGGCTCGTGACCATCTCCGTGACCGGATGCTCGACCTGCAGCCGCGTGTTCATCTCGAGGAAGTAGAACGCGCCGTCCTCGGCGAGCAGGAATTCAATCGTGCCGGCGTTCGTGTACCCGACGCTGCGCGCCACCGAGGCCGCGGCGTTCGCCATCCGTTCGCGCAGATCCGGCGTCACCGCGAGCGACGGCGACTCCTCGACCACCTTCTGGTGCCGCCGCTGGATCGAGCACTCGCGTTCGACGAACGGGAGCACGGTGCCGTGGTGATCGCCGAGGAGCTGAATCTCGATGTGCCGCGGCCGCACGATGCGGCGCTCGAGATAAATCGTGCTGTCGCCGAACGCCGAGCCCGCTTCGGAGCGCGCGGTCCGGATCGCGGACGGCAGATCTTCCGCCCGATCCACCTGGCGCATCCCCTTGCCGCCGCCGCCGGCGACCGCCTTCACGACGAGCGGATAGCCGACGCGCTCGGCGTCGCGCGCGATGACGTCGGTCGGCACGTCCGCCGCGAACGGGCGATCGCTGCCCGGGACGACCGGCACCCCGGCACGGATCGCCGCCTCGCGCGCGGCCGTCTTGCTGCCCATCATCGCAATCACGTCCGGGGACGGCCCGATGAACGTCAGCCCCGCGTCGAGGCACGCGCGCGCGAACGTCGCGTTCTCCGCCAGGAACCCGTATCCCGGATGCACGGCATCGGCCCCCGTGCGCCGCGCCGCGTCGAGCAGCCGATCGATCCGCAGATAGCTGTCGGTCGCCGGCCCGCCGCCGACGTGAACGGCCTGATCCGCGTCGCGCACGTGGCGCGCGTCGCGGTCGCAGTCGGAATACACGGCGACCGTGGGCAGCCCCAGCTCGCGGCACGCCCGGATGATCCGGACGGCAATCTCGCCGCGGTTGGCGATGAGAACCTTCACAACGGAATGTTACCGTGCTTTTTCGGAGGATTGCGGTCGCGCTTCGTCTCGAGCGCCGCGAGCGCGGCGATGAGGCGCGAACGCGTCTGCCGGGGCCGGATCACTTCGTCGACGAATCCGCGCTCCGCGGCGACGTACGGGTTGGCGAACTTCTCACGGAACTCCGCCACGCGCTGCGCGCGCACCGCGTCGGGATCCGCTGCCGCCTCCAGCTCCCGCCGGTAAAGGACGTTCACCGCCCCCTCCGGACCCATGACGGCGATCTCGGCGGTCGGCCACGCGTAGTTCACGTCCGTTCGAATGTGCTTGCTCGACATGACGCAGTAGGCGCCGCCGTACGCCTTCCGCGTGATCACCGTCACCTTCGGCACGGTCGCCTCGGCGAACGCGAACAGCAGCTTCGCCCCGTGGCGGATGATGCCGCCGTACTCCTGCTGCGTCCCCGGAAGGAACCCGGGCACGTCCTCGAACGTGACGAGCGGGATGTTGAACGCGTCGCAGAAGCGCACGAAGCGCGCGGCCTTCACCGACGCGTCGATGTCGAGCGTCCCGGCGAGGTGCGCCGGCTGGTTCGCGACGATCCCGACAGACCGTCCGGCGAGCCGCGCGAAGCCGACGAGAATGTTCTTCGCGTAGTGCCGGTGCACTTCGAGAAAATCTCCCTCGTCGGCCACCGCCTGAATCAGGTCCAGCATGTCGTACGGCTGGTTCGGCGACGCCGGGACCAGGCGATCGAGCGCCTCGTCTTCGCGATCGATCGGATCCGTCGGCTCGCGCCGTGGCGGATCGTCCAGGTTGTTGGCCGGCAGGTAGCCGAGCAGCTCGCGAATGAGACGCAGGCACTCGCGGTCGTCGGGCACGGCGAAGTGCGCCACGCCGCTCGTCGCGTTGTGCGTCATCGCGCCGCCGAGCTCCTCCTTCGTGACGTCCTCGTGCGTGACGGTCCGGATCACGTCGGGGCCGGTGACGAACATGTAGCTCGTCCCTTCGACCATGATGTTGAAGTCGGTGATCGCCGGCGAATAGACCGCGCCGCCGGCGCACGGCCCCATGATCGCGGAGATCTGCGGGATCACGCCCGAGGCGAGTGTGTTGCGCAGGAAGATGTCGGCGTAGCCGCCGAGCGACAGCACCCCTTCCTGGATCCGCGCGCCGCCGGAATCGTTCAGGCCGACGATCGGCGCCCCCATCTTCATCGCGAGATCCATGATCTTCACGATCTTCGCGGCGTTCGTCTCCGAGAGCGATCCGCCGAAGACCGTGAAGTCCTGCGCGAAGGCGTAGACCGGCCGGCCGTCGATGCGGCCGTGCCCGGCGACGACGCCGTCGCCGGGGACGATCTGCTGATCCATCCCGAAGTCCCGGCAGCGATGCGTAACCAGGCGATCGATCTCCTGAAAGCTTCCGGGATCGAACAGCAGGTCGATCCGCTCGCGCGCGGTCAGCTTGCCCGCTTCGTGCTGGCGGCGGAGGCGCGCCTCGCCGCCGCCCAGCGCGGCGCGGCGCTCCAGATCTTCGAGATGCTTGAGCGGATCCACGATCGCGTCGGAGTCGTGCATCCGCGATCAGCGACGCGCGGCGGCCGCGCCGTACGCCTTGTCCCAGTCCGCCAGGAACTTCTTCAGACCCACGTCCGTGAGCGGATGGTTGAACAGCGCGTCGATCACGGCCGGTGGACAGGTGCAAATGTCGGCCCCCATCCGTGCGGCCTCGACGACGTGCATCGGGCTCCGCGTGCTGGCCACGAGCACCTCCGTCGGGAACTCGTAGTTGTCGTAGATCTCGACGATGTCGCGCACCAGTTCCATCCCGTGCGACGCCACGTCATCGAGCCGCCCCACGAACGGACTGATGTAGCTCGCGCCCGCCTTCGCCGCCAGCACGGCCTGGGCGGGCGAGAAACAGAGCGTGACGTTGACTTTGATGCCCTCGCCCGAGAGCGCCTTGCAGGCCTTGATGCCGTCCTTCGTCAGCGGCACCTTCACGACGATCCACTCATCGATCGACGCCAGATCGCGGCCCTGCCGGATCATCGCCTGCGCCTCGGTCTCGACGACCTCGGCGCTGGTCGGTCCCTGGACGATCTGGCAGATCTTCTTGAGCAGATCGCGGTAGTCCCCCTGTTCCTTGGCGAGCAGCGACGGATTGGTCGTGATGCCGTCGATGATGCCAAGCGAGACGAGGGCTTCGATATCTTTCAGGTTCCCCGAATCGATGAAAATCTTCATAATGCTCCCCTGACTTTCTTTTACCGGGGCTCCGCCCCGGACCCGGGCTCGTCGTGCGCGCCTACCCGCCTGCCGTAACCGGGTTGATCAGCTCGCCGACGCCCGCCACCTTCACGGTGACGCGGTCGCCGGCGGCGAGCGGTCCGATGCCGGCGGGGGTCCCTGTAGAAATGATATCCCCCGGCAGCAGGGTCATGACGGCGCTGACGAAGGCGATGAGCCGGTCGATCGAAAAGATCAGCTCGCGCGTCGCGGACGCCTGCCGCCGGTCGCCGTTGACCCATCCTTCGACGGCGACGCCGCCGTCGGCGTGGTAATCGATCTCCGCAACGCAGGGACCGATCGGCGCGAACGTGTCGAAGCCCTTCGCCCGCGTGTACTGCACGTCCTTCTTCTGCAGCTCGCGCGCGGTCACGTCGTTCACGCACGTGAGCCCGAGCACGTACTGCCGGGCATCCTGCTCGCGCACGTGCCGGGCGCGGCGGCCGATGACGACCCCGGCTTCCGCTTCGTGATCGACGCGGCCGACACCGTCCGGGATCACGATCGCCTCGCCCGGACCGATCACGGCCGTCGAGGGTTTGATGAAGATCATCGGTTCGGGCGGAAGCGGCTTCCCCTGCTCCGCCGCGTGATCCTTGTAATTGAGGCCGATGGCGACAATCTTCGACGGCAGCACCGGCGCCAGCACGGACGCCGGCGCGTCGATTTCCTTGCCTGCCTGATAACGTCCGAACAGGTCTCCGTCCAGCAGACGCCAGCGCCCGTCCTCTTCGATGGCGTGGCGCGGCGTACCCTCGTGATCGATCCGGTAGAAACGTTTCATCGGGCGGTCTCTTCCACGCGCGCCGATGGCGCGCTCCGATTCGGCGGCGTGGCGCGATCGACGGCCACCACCGCGTAGACGTAGCGCACGCCCGGCGTCACGTCGGCATCACGGTACGTCGTGTCGCGGATCGGCTCGGGCGTGAGCGGCTGCAGTGTGTCACTGCCGGCTTCCCCGCGCAAGACCAGGTAGCCGGCGAGGTCGGGTTCACCGTTCGGATCCCAAATGAGATTGATGGCGCCGGGGCCGGACACCGCCGCGAGGCGCGCGGGAGGCGCCGGCGGGAACGTGTCGCGCGGCGTCACGCACGCGGGCGCCGATGCGCCACTCTCGACGGGCACCGTCCCGATCGTCTCCACCGCGCGGACGACGAAGCACACTTCCACACCCGGTTTCGCGCCTTCCCGCTCGAACGTCGTCGTGGTCAACGGCTTCGCGTTGAGCGGAGCGGGCGCTCCGGTCTGCGCCTTGTCGGATGCGGAATAGACGTTGTACGTCGTCGTCGTGGATCCGGCCGCCGGATTCGCGTCCCACTTCACGACGATCGACGTGGCCGTGAACGAGCCCGTCACGTTCGCCGGCGCCAGCGGCGGCGGCCCCATGGCGACGGCGGCGGGTGCGGTGGCGGCGCCGGGACGGCCGTCGCGCGAAATGCCGCGGACGACGTACAAGCGCTCGAGCGGATGCGGAGGCGGCGGTGTCTGCGGCGCGGCGACAGGCGTCGCGGGCGCGGCCGCGGCCGGCCGATCCTCCTCGTCGACGTCGGGCTGCGCGGGTGCAGCCGCGGGCTGTGCCGCGCGGGCGGGCGTCTTCACGGTCACCGGCACGAACTGCGGTGCGTCGAGCGTCTCGCTGAACGTCACGGCGTCACCCGGCGCCGGCCGGGCATCCTTCTCGTACGCCTCGCGATCCGCCTCGGATGCGTCCTCGTCGAGCGGGGGCTTCACCTCGATCTGCCCGATCGCGTGCGAGCGATCGACCAGTTCCGCCGCGGGAGGAATCGGCACGCCCGGCGCAATCGTGATCGCGTAGACCTCGACGCGCCCGAGACTCACCGCCCCCGGCTCGCCGGCATTCTTCACCGGCAGCGTGAACGTGAGGTACACGCGATCGTTCTGCCGGCGGGCCGCGATCGCTTCCGGCGCGGCGGGGACGAGGCGCAGGGGCGCGAGCGGCGGTCCCTTCTTCCCGCACGCGGGGAAGGCGCCGAGTGCCCCGGCGCACAGGAGCACCAGGATGCGGCGCCGCGCCCGTCGCGGCAGGGTCCCGCCATCGGTCGGCATCACCGCGCGCACGTCAGAGGATGTAGCGGGCGAGGTCTTCGTTCTTCGCGATGTCGGCCAGCATGCGGTCGACGTACGCCTCGTCGATCGTGAGCTGTTCGCCGCGCAGCTCCGGGGCATCGAACGAAATCTGGTCGAGCAGCTTTTCCATCACGGTGTGCAGCCGCCGCGCGCCGATGTTCTCGGTGCGCTCGTTGACGAGCGTCGCGAAGTCGGCGATGCGTTCGATCGCGCCGGCGGTGAAGTCGATCGTCACCCCCTCGGTCGAGAGGAGCGCCGTGTACTGGCGGACGAGCGCGTTGCGCGGCTCGGTCAGGATCCGGACGAAATCGCCGCGCCCGAGCGCCTCCAGCTCCACGCGAATCGGAAAGCGCCCCTGCAGCTCCGGAATCAGATCCGACGGTTTGGCGACGTGGAAGGCGCCTGCCGCGATAAAGAGGATGTGGTCGGTCCGCACCATGCCGTACTTCGTGTTGACGGTGGTGCCCTCCACGATCGGCAGGATGTCGCGCTGGACGCCTTCGCGGCTGACGTCCGGCCCGTGGCCTCCCTCGCGGCCGGCGACCTTGTCGATTTCGTCGACGAAGATGATGCCCGCCTGCTGCACGCGATCGACGGCGGCGCGCGCGACGCTTTCCATGTCGATCAGCTTCTGCTCCTCTTCCTGCGCGAGCGCGGTGAGCGCCTCCGGCACCGGCACGCGCCGCTTCTTCGTGCGCCCCTGGAACAGTCCCGGCAGCATGTCCTTGATGTTGATGTCGACTTCCTCGACGGACGACCCGGCGATGATTTCGAACGACGGAAACGACTTCTCCCGCACGTCGATCTCGACCTGCTTGTGGTCGAGCCGGCCGGCCCGCAGCTGCTCCCGCAGCTTCTCGCGCGTGCGCTGCGCCTGTTCGCGGATGGACGCCGCCTGCTCGTCGAAGTCGGCCGACGGCGGCAACGGCGGGAGCAGCAGATCCAGCACCCGCTCCTCGGCGGCGTGTGCCGCCTTCTCCCGGACCTCCGCGCGGCGCTCCTCGCGGATCATCTCCACGGCGATCTCGGTGAGATCGCGCACCATCGACTCGACGTCGCGCCCGACGTAGCCGACCTCGGTGAACTTCGACGCCTCGACCTTGACGAACGGCGACTGCGCGAGCTTCGCCAGGCGCCGCGCGATTTCCGTCTTGCCGACGCCGGTCGGCCCGATCATGAGGATGTTCTTCGGCGCGATCTCCTCCGCGAGATCCGCCGGCAGCTTCTGCCGCCGCACGCGATTGCGCAGCGCGATCGCGACGGCGCGTTTGGCCTGCGCCTGCCCGACGACGTACTTGTCGAGTTCGGCGACGATCTGGCGCGGCGTCAGCGCCTCGATGGTGGACACGGTGCTCTCGGGAAGGTAGATGGGCATTACTGGGCCGGCAGCTGCTCGATCGTCAGGTTTGCGTTCGTGTAGATGCAGATCGTCGCCGCAATCCGCATCGCCTCCTCCGCGATGGCGCGCGCGTCGAGCGCCGTGTGGCGCGCCAGCGCCTTGGCGGCTGCCATCGCAAACGGCCCCCCCGACCCAATCGCGATGATGCCGTCGTCGGGTTCGATGAGATCGCCGTTGCCCGAGAGCAGATACGTCGCCTGCGAGTCCACCACGAGCAGCATCGCTTCGAGCCGGCGCAAGAGGCGATCCGTCCGCCAATCCTTCGCGAGCTCGACGGCCGATCGCTCGAGGTTGCCCCGATACTGTTCGAGCTTTGCTTCGAAGCGCGAGAACAGCGCGAACGAATCCGCGGCCGAGCCCGCAAAGCCGGCGAGCACCCGGTCGTTGTAGAGGCGCCGGATTTTGCGGGCCCCTTCCTTGACGACTGTATTGCCGAACGTGACCTGCCCGTCGCTCGCCATGACAACGCCCCCGGCGTGGCGAACGGCGAGGACGGTTGTGGCGTGAAACATGATGAAAAAGGAGGGCCTGTCGGCAGTCTATCGAATGCCCGGACCGTCGGCAACCGACCCACCCGAGTGTCATGCGGCGCGGACGCGACTGTGCTCGCTGCAGGACGCCGGCGCCCGCCTCTTCACGCCTGCCGTGGCGTTTTTGCGGCTCGACCTGTGGCAAATCTGTTGCACACTAGAGGGTAGGCACAGCATCAGACCGTACGGGAGGAGCCTCCAAATGACGCGCCTTCATAGGATCGTCGGCATCACGCTCGCGGGCCTGGCGTTGACCGTGACGCCGGCCATGGCGGGGCAGCGACCGCGCCCCTCCGGCACGCCGTCGAGCGGCAGCGCCGTCACGCGCGGCGGCGGGAGCCCGTCCGCGTCGCGTCCCTCGGCGCCCTCCTCGCGGCCGTCCTCGCCGTCGACGGCGAGCAGCGGATCTTCGTCGTCTTCGTCGACATCGGCCTCGTCACCATCGCGTCCAACGCGCCTCGGCGGGGCCCCGCGCGCGAGTGCGCCGGAACGCCGCATCGGGACGCAGGATCGCGCGGTGCCGCGCTCGGGCGCGACGGCGCGCGTGCCTGCGAGCAGCGCGATCGGCGGACGCGACAACGGCCCGGGTGATCGTCCGCAGGCCGTACCGACGTGGGCGCGTCCCCGGCAGGGGCGTCCCGTGAGCGGACACGCGGTGGGCCGCACGTCGCCGCCGCCCTCGCGACACGACCACAACATCTACTACTACCCGGGCAGCTACTGGGATTTCTACGGCTTCTACGGGCTCGGGTACTACAGCCCGTACTACCGGCCGTACTACGTTCCGGGATATGGCCTCGGCATGGGCTTCTGGTACGACCCATGGGCGACGCCGTACTACTACGACCCGGGCTACTACGGCTATCGCCAGCAGTACTCGGCCTTCGATCAGGGCGGCCTGCGTCTGAAGGTGAAGCCGCGCGATGCGAAGGTCTACGTGGACGGCTACTTCGTCGGCGTGGTCGACAGCTTCGACGGCATCTTCCAGAAACTGACGCTCGCCTCCGGCGGCCACCGCGTTGAAATCAGGATGGACGGCTACGCGCCGCTCCAGTTCGACGTGCTGATCACGACAGGGGAGACTGTCACCTACGAGGGCAGACTCGAGCGCATTCCCTAGTAATTGGTGAGTTGGTGAATTGGTGAATTGGTGAATTGAATTGGTGAATTGACGTGGCAGCCGCGCCCACAATTCACCAACTTACCAATCCGCCAACTCAAAAATTTCTGCGCGCCGTCGCCGCGACTTCCGGCGTCTACGATGCATCGATCGGCCTGACGCTGCTGCTGGCGCCCGGCGTCATGGCCGCATGGTTCGGCGTGGCGCCGGCCCACCCTCCCATCTTCTCGGATCTCAACGGACTGTTTCTGCTCTCGATCGGGATCGGCTACTGGTTTCCGTGGCGCGATCCGCGCGGCGCGCGCTGGTATCTCTGGGTGATGGGCCCGGGGCTGAAGGGCGCGGGGGCCGTGGCCTTCTGCCTCGACTACGCCCTCCGCCACTCTCCAGCGTCGTTCCTGCTGTTCGCCTTCTCAGATGGAAGCGTGGCGCTGCTCACGCTCGTGGCGCTGCTGGCGAGCCGATCGCGTTCCGCCGCCTGATCGCGAAGTACACCGGAATTCCGACCGCGATGATGACGACCCCGGCGGCTGCCGTGGTGCCGTTCCGCCACATTTCATTGACGACGATCACCGCGCTCGCCAGCACGAAGATCGCGGGGGCCCAGGGATAGCCCCACGCGGAGAACGGACGTGGCGCGTCGCCCGCTCGACGCCGCAGCACAAAGAGCGCGGCGACGGCCACCGCGGCGAACAGCACGACCGCGAATCCGGTATAGCTGACGAGCTGCGAGAGCGTCCCCGAGAGGACGAGCACGCCGCTCCACACGCCCTGGGCGATGATGGCGGCCGCCGGCGTGTGGTAGCGCGGGTGGACGCGGGCGGCGGACCGGAAGAACAGCCCGTCGCACGCCATCGCGTAGTACACCCGCGGACCGGCAAGCACCATGGCGCTGATGCTGGCCGCGATGCTGACGATGCTGAAGAGCGCGAGCAGGTTTCCCGCAACGAACCCGAACAGGCGCTCCGCGACGGCATCCATCAGCCGTCCACCGCCAAGCGACGCGAGCTCGCCGGCCGGCATCGCGTAGAGATACAGCGCGTTGAGCGCGACGTAAATCGCGACGACGGTCACGGTTCCGATCCCCAGCGCGAGCGGCACGTTGCGTCCCGGGTTGCGGACCTCCTCGGCGACGTACGCGGCGGCGTTCCAACCCGAGTACGTGAACATCACCGGCACGAGCGCGAGCAGGAACCCGGCGCCCCCGACGGCGGCGCCGTGGGTGAGGTGCGCGGCGTCGCCGTGCCCGAGCGTGAAGCCGAGCGCGATGAACACCGCGAGGGCGCTCACCTTGAGGCCCGCGAGCAGGTTCTGCACCAGGCGTCCGGGCCCGAGACCGCGCAGATGGATGATCGTCAGCGCCGCGATGACCGCCAGCGCGACGATGGCGCGAGGGGTGACGACGAGCGCAAGCCCCGGCAAGGGAATCGACAGCAGCGAACGGGTATCGGCCGCGCCCGGCAGGAACCGTCCGACGTAATCGGCCAGGGCGACGGCATTGGCGGCGATCGCGCCCGAGAAGCCGGCGACGAAGGACGTCCAGCCGCTGAGAAACGCGGCGAGCGGACCGAACGCGTCGCGGAGGTAGACGTATTCGCCGCCGGCGCGCGGCCGCAGCGACGCGAGCTCGCCGTACGCCATGGCGCCGACAAACGCCAGCGCGCCGCCCGCCAGCCACACGCCGAGGATGGCGCCCGGATGCGGCAGCATCTGCGCGACGAGCAGCGGCACGAAGAAGATGCCGCTGCCGATGACATTGGAGATGACGATCGCGGCCGCGTCGAAGGGACCCAGTCGACGTTCGAGGCCGCGGCCTGGGGCAGTCACGGAGCGGCGGTCACCGCGCGAGCAGCTGCCGCGGAATGTCGATCGTGGCGATTTGCACCCACTGCGCGGAGCCGTGCTTCGCGTAGAGATGGACGCGCATGTCACGGAACGCGCTGTGGCGCAGCATGTCGGCGCGCGACTGCGGCGGGTCTCCCGTATAGCCCGTGTCGGAGCGGACCGTCAGCGGCGCGGTCTGATTGCCGTCGAAGGTCACCGACGGCACGAACACCTCGTCCCAGTCTTCCTCGGCTGGTCCGCCGAGCCGCTTGAACACGACGTTGAGCTGCAGTGGACGGATCTCGCGATCGATCGACTTGCGCAGCCGGAACGTGACGCTGGGCACCAGCTTGTTCTTGCCGTCGACGATGCCGGCGTCGTGCCAGCCGGCGGTAATGTCGACGGCCTGCAGACTCTGCTTCAGGTCGATCGGCTCGGAGCATGCGGCGGCGGCGATCGTGGCGGCCGCCGCCAGGCAGGAGAGAAGGCGTCGCCACATGCGGGCGATTGTAGATCAGAACTCGCGGACCTCCACTTTGGCGAGCGTCTCGGCTTTGGTCGCGCGGCCGGTGCGGTACGCGTCGAGGTCGCTGCCCTTGATGCGCAGCACGATCGTGGCGGCGTCGTAGAGTTCACCCGGCATGAGCGGCCCTTCGCTGTCGCGCGCCGCCACGGTGAACCACTCGTCCGGCTGCAGCCGCATCGGGCCGCTGTACTCGATCATCGCGTCGATGATCGCGCTCTTCACCGCCGCGGTGTACTGCTGGTTCGGATCGAACGGCTGCGACGGCGGCACGTCGGGCTCGCCGGTTGCCGCGGCGGCGACCGTCCCGCGGGCGGGCGGCTCGGCGGCCTGTGACACCGGCGCGACCTCGCGCTCCAGCCGCTGGAACACCTGCTGGAAC
>DASSOM010000299.1:0-14230 GCA_035700625.1 Vicinamibacterales bacterium | reverse complement strand
CGTTCGAGTCCTACACGGCGGCAAAGGCGCGAATCTTCGCGAACCAGTCGGCTGACGACTGGGCCGTCGTGAACGCCGACGATCCGGAGACGCTGGCGCTCGCGCGCGCGACACGCGCCCGGCGGGTGCGCTTCTCGGTCGAGGGCGATCCGCAGGCGCAGATCGGCGTCCGCGACGGCGCCATCGTCCGCACGGGCGACGACGGCGCGCCGCAGCCGCTCGTCCCCGTCGCCGCGGTGCGGCTGCCGGGACGGCACCTGCTCGCCGACGTCCTCGCGGCGGCCGCCGTCGCGTCGATTGCCGGCGTCGATCCCGCGGCGATGACGCGTGCGGTCGAGACGTTCACCGGACTCGAACACGCGCTGGAGCCCGTGAGCGAGCTCAACGGCGTGGCGTTCGTGAACGATTCGAAGGCGACGAACATCGAGGCCGCGCGGCGCGCGATCGAGAGCTTCGGGCGCGGGGTCGTCGTGATTCTGGGCGGGCGCTTCAAAGGAGGGCGGTTCGCCGACCTGCGGGCGCCGCTCGCGGCGCGCGGCGCGACGGTCATCGCCATCGGCGAGGCGCAGCCGTTGATTCACGAGGCGCTCGCGGACGCCGTGCCGGTGCAGGACGCGTCCGACATGACCGAGGCGGTTCGCGCGGCGTTTGCCGCGGCGGCGCCCGGATCGACCGTCGTGCTCGCGCCGGCCTGCGCGAGCTTCGACATGTTCGCGGACTACGCGGAGCGGGGCCGCGCCTTCAAGCAGGCGGTCGCGCGGCTCGCGCGCGAGGTGGAGCAGTAGGGGACGGGTGGGCGAAACCGTGAGCAGTCATCAGTCCGGTCGAGGACGGTAGAGAACTGGCCGCTGGGAACGCAGGCTGCCCCGGCCTGCGAGGTCGGTGTCTCTGCCTCACGGCCGGCTGATGACTGCTGACGGTTCGCGTCTGCCCGGTGCAGAAATGCGCAGCGTGCATCCCGCACGGTTCAGGCTACTTGTCGGTGGCCTGACGGGAAGACTTTAGAGCGCGGAGTATGGCGCGAAAACTCAAATGGGACAAGCTGCTCTTCACGGCCACGCTGCTGCTCGTGTGCGCCAGCGTCGTGATGGTGTACAGCGCCTCCGCGGTCGTGGCCATGGAGAAGTTCAACAACCCGTACCTGTGGTTGTTCAAGCAGCTCACGTGGGCCCTCGTCGGCCTCATGCTCGTCCCGCTCGTCATCCGGATCGATTATCGGACGTACCGGCAGCCGGGCGTCATCTGGACCGCCCTCGGTCTCGTCGCGCTCGGGCTGATCGTGGTCCTCTTCGGACGGGAGGTGAACGGCGCCCGCCGCTGGCTCGGTCTTTACGGCGTCGGGGTGCAGCCCTCCGAAGTGGCGAAGCTGGCGGTCATCTTTTTCTGCGCCGCCATCCTCGAACGGCGCATGGACCGCGTCGACGATCTCCACTCCCTGCTCCCCGTCGGCGCCGTCGTCGGCTCCCTCGTCGCCCTGATCCTGCTGCAGCCGGATCTCGGGACGGCGGTCTCGGTGCTGCTCATCGCGGCGGCGATGGTGTTTGCCGCCGGGATCAGCTACCGCTACGTGTTTGGGCTCGTGCTGCTGTCGCTGCCGGCGATGTACGTGCTGCTCATGGGCGCGGATTACCGCCGCCGGCGCATCCTGGCGTTTCTCGATCCCTGGGACGATCCGCTCGGCAACGGGTTCCAGATCATTCAGTCGCTCATCGCGGTCGGAACGGGCGGCGTCTTCGGCCGCGGCCTGATGGCGGGCGTGCAGAAGCTCTTCTACCTGCCCGAGCCGCACACCGACTTCATCTTCGCGGTCATCGGCGAGGAACTGGGCCTCGTCGGGTCGACCGTGATCGTCGCGTGCTTCTGCGTGATTGCGTGGCGCGGGCTGCGCACCGCGCTGCGCGCGCCCGACCGGTTCGGGACGTTCCTCTGCATCGGCATCACGACGATGATTGCGGTGCAGGCACTCATCAACATCAGCGTCGTCATCGGCCTGATGCCGACGAAGGGCATTCCGCTGCCGTTCGTCAGCTACGGCGGCTCGTCGCTGCTGATCAACCTGATCGCGGTCGGCATCCTGCTCAACGTGTCGCAGCACGCGTCGGCCGGGCACATCGTGACCGCGGCGCTCGAACCGACCACGGCCGATGCATGACGATGCGCGTCGTGATCGCCGGCGGGGGAACGGGAGGGCATCTGTATCCCGGCATTGCCGTCGCGCGCGAGCTGATCGCGCGGCGGCCCGACGCCGTCGTCACGTTCGCGGGGACGGCCCGCGGCATCGAGTCGCGCGTCGTGCCGCGCGAAGGCTTTGCGCTGGACGTGCTGCGCAGCGCCGGGCTCTAGGGCACGTCCCCGGCCGCGCTCGTCCGCGGCCTCGCGCTGCTGCCGCTCAGCGCGATCGACGCGTGGCGGATTCTTTCACGTCGCTCCCCCGATCTCGTGATCGGGGTCGGCGGCTACAGCTCCGGGCCGGTGATGCTGGCGGCGGTCGTGCGGCGGATCCCCACGCTGCTGCTCGAGCAGAACGCGGTGCCCGGATTCACCAACCGCCTGCTCGCGCGCGCGGTCGACGCGGCGGCGGTGACGTTCGACTCGACGTTGTCGTTCTTCGGCAGGAGGGGCTTTGTCGCAGGCAATCCGGTGCGGTCGGAGTTCTTTGTGGACGTCGAACCATCACACCCGCGCGCTGACGCGGGCACGGCGCGGGTGCTGATCTTTGGGGGCTCCCAGGGCGCGCACGCGATCAACATGGCCATGGTGGAGGCGGCGCCGCGGCTGGCAGCCGCCGGCGTGGACATCACGCATCAGACGGGGCCGCGCGATCTGGACGTGGTCCGGCGCGCGTACGGCGACGCCGGGCTGGCGGCCCGGGTCGAGCCGTTCCTGTTTGCCATGGACCGCGAAATGAAAGAGGCCGACGTGATCGTCTGCCGCGCGGGCGCGACGACGATCGCCGAGCTCACGGCCGCGGGGCGGCCGGCGATTCTCATTCCGCTGCCGACGGCCGCCGACGATCACCAGCGCCGCAACGCGCTGGTGCTCGCGGAGGCGGGCGCGGCGGAACTGCTGGAGCAGAAGGATCTGACGGGCGCCGTGCTCGCGGATCGGGTGCTCGCGCTCGCGGCGGATTCCGGGCGGCGCGCTGCCATGGCGAACGCCGCGCGCCGTTTCGCGCGGCCGGACGCCGCCGCGGTCATCGTGGATCGGGCGCTCGCGCTCGTGAAGGCCGCGTGAGCGCGCGGGCCGATTAACCATGCTGGGGCGGACGCGGCGGATTCACTTCGTCGGCATCGGCGGAATTGGCATGAGCGGCATTGCGGAGCTGCTGGTGAACCTCGGATACGAGGTGAGCGGATCGGATGCGAAGACGTCTGACGTGACCGCGCGGCTGAAGACGCTCGGCGTGAGCGTGCACGCGGGACACGACGCCTCGCACCTCGGCGCGGCCGATGTGGTCGTGGTGTCGTCGGCAGTACGCCCCGGCAACCCGGAAGTGGACGAGGCCGTGCGGCGGCATATCCCGGTGATTCCGCGCGCGGAGATGCTGGCCGAGCTGATGCGGCTCCGCTACGGCATCGCGGTGGCGGGAGCACACGGCAAGACGACAACGACGTCGATGGTGGCGCTGGTGCTCGAGCGCGCGGGACTCGATCCGACGGCGGTGATCGGGGGGCGGCTCAGCGCGTTCGGCAGCAACGCGCGGCTCGGGCGCGGGGACTACATGGTGGTGGAAGCGGATGAAAGCGATCGCTCGTTCCTGCGGCTCACGCCATCGATGGCCGT
The DNA here is from genome assembly GCA_035700625.1 of Vicinamibacterales bacterium. Lineage (GTDB taxonomy): Bacteria > Acidobacteriota > Vicinamibacteria > Vicinamibacterales > 2-12-FULL-66-21 > DASSOM01. The sequence goes on along the minus strand of DASSOM010000299.1, from coordinate 10,447 downwards.
CGTGACGAACATCGACCGCGAGCACATGGAGAGCTACGGCAGCTGGGACGCGCTGCAGGACGCTTTCGTCGATTTCGCGAACAAGGTGCCCTTTTACGGCGCGGTGATCGCGTGCGTGGACGATCCGCCCGTCCTCGCGCTCGTGCCGCGGTTCACGCGCCGCGTGATCACGTACGGGCTCGACGGCAGCGACGCCGACGTGAGCGGCCGCGAGATCACCGTGCAGGCGTTCGGATCGTCGTGCGCGGTCTGGCAGCGTCCGCCGGCGGGTCAGCATCGGCGGCTCGGCACGCTGCGGCTCAACGTGCCCGGGAGGCACAACCTGCTGAACGCGCTCGCCGCCGTCGCGGTCGGACTGGAAGCGGGCGTCCCGTTTCCGCGCATCGCCGCCGCGCTCGAGGGGTTCCAGGGCGCCGAGCGGCGCTTTCAGCGTCTCGGCGAGGCGGCCGGCGTGCTCGTCGTCGACGACTACGGCCACCATCCAACGGAGATTGCCGCGGTAATCGCGGCCGCGCGGGCCGGCGTCACGCGCCGGCTCGTCCTCGTGTTCCAGCCGCACCGGTTCAGCCGCACGCGGGATCTGCTCGCCGATTTCGGCGCGTCGCTCGCGAAGGCGGATGCGGTGGTCCTGACGGATATCTACCCGGCCGGCGAGCCGCCGATTCCGGGCATCACGTCCGCCGCTGTGGCTGACGCGATCAGGGCCGCCGGCGGAACCGTGCACCTCGTGGTGGCGCTCGACGCGATCCCGGAAGCGGTGGCGCAGCTCGCGCGGCCGAACGATCTCGTGATCACGCTCGGCGCCGGTTCGATTGGCACGGTCGGTCCGCGAATTCTGGACGCACTGCGGCAGCGTGCGGGCACGGACGCGTCCGGCGACGCCTCCGCGCCGCGCAAACCGAAGGGAGGCGAACGCGGATGAGCAAGGTCCGCGTCGAGCGGAACTTCCGCCGCGCCCGCGTCACGCCCGGCCGGCGTGCGCGACGCTTCAATCGCCGCGCCACCTTCCGCGCGGCCCGATGGGTCGTGGCCGTTCTGCTCGTCGTCTACGCGGGCTACCGCGCGACGGCGCTCGTCGCGCAGGCGTCGATGCTCGACGTCCGGCGGATCACCGTCCACGGCAACGTGCGGCTGTCGAGCGGCGAAGTGCGGGCGATCGTCGACGGACTGCGCGGCACGAACATCATGACCGCGGACCTCGACGCGTACCGCACGCGGCTGCTCGAATCCCCATGGGTCGCGGGCGCCGCGCTGCGCAGAGTTCTGCCGTCGACCGTCGAAATCTTCGTCGCGGAGCGGCGTCCGATCGGGCTCTGCCGTCTGCGCGACGACCTCTATCTGATCGATCGCGACGGCACCGTGATCGACGAGTTCGGTCCGCAGTACGCGGAGTTCGATTTGCCGATCATCGATGGACTGGGCACGCCCGTCGAGGCGGGGCAGCCGGCGATCGACCCGGCGCGGGCGGCGCTCGCGGCGCGGGTGCTGGACGCGGTGGCGCCGCGCCGGGATCTCGCCCGGCGCATCTCGCAGATCGATGTTCGCAATCCGCACGACGCCGTCGTCCTGCTCGCGAAGGACCCGGCGCTGCTGCACCTCGGCGAGGACCATTTCGTCGAGCGGCTGCAGTCCTATGTCGAGCTCGCGCCCGCGCTGCGCGAACGCGTGCCCGACATCGATTACGTCGACTTGCGGTTCGGAGAGCGGGTGTACGTGCGGCCGGTCGCCACGCGATAGGCGACAGGGAAGGGAGACGCCATTGGCACGCAAGGAGCGATACCTGGTCGGACTCGACGTCGGCACGTCGAAGATTGCCGCCATCGTCGGCGAGATGACGGAGGACGACGGCCTCGACGTGATAGGGCTCGGACTCTCGGAATCGAAGGGCATCCGTCGAGGCGTCGTCGTCAACCTCGAAGCGGCGGTGGACTCGATCAAGAAAGCCATCGACGAGGCCGAACTGACGGCGGGAGTCGAGATCGATTCCGTACACCTCGGCCTGTCCGGCGCGCACGTCAAGGCGTTCAACAGCCGCGGGGTCGTCGCCGTCGCCGGCAAGAACCGCGAGATCACGCGCGAGGACGTGCGCCGCGCGATCGACGCGGCGAAGGGGGTCGCGCTGCCCAGCGGCCGCGAGATCCTGCACGTGCTCCCGCAGGATTTCGTCGTCGACGAGCAGGACGGCATCGGCGCTCCCGTCGGCATGACGGGCTCCAGACTGGAGGTCAACGTCCACGTCGTGACCGGGAGCGCGTCGTCGACGCAGAACACCGTCGCGTGCGTCAACCGCGCCGGCGTCGCCGTGATCGACACCGTGCTCGAACAGCTCGCCGCCAGCGAGTCGGTCCTGACGGACGACGAGAAGCAGCTCGGCGTCGCGCTCGTGGACATCGGCGGCGGCACCACCGACTTCGCGATCTTCGAGCGAGGCAGCCTGTGGCACACGGGGGTCGTGGCCGTCGGCGGCGATCACTTCACGAACGACATCGCCGTCGGCCTGCGCACGCCGATTCCGGACGCGGAAAAGATCAAACGCCGGTGCGGTTGCGCGCTCTCCGCGATGGTCGGTGAGGACGAGACGATGGAGGTGCCGAGCGTGGGCGGGCGGAAGTCGCGCGTGATGGCGCGGCGCATCCTCTCGGAAATCCTGCAGCCGCGCGCGGAAGAGATCTTCCACCTGCTCTGGGACGAGATCCGGCGTGCCGGCTTCGAGAAATCGCTGAACTCAGGAATCGTGCTGACCGGCGGCGGCGCGATGCTCGAAGGCACCGCCGAGATTGCCGAGCAGATTTTCGATCTGCCCATCCGCCGCGGATGCCCGTCCGGCGTGGGCGGACTGGCGGATCACGTCGCGAGTCCGGCGTTCGCGACGGCGGTGGGGCTGGTGATGTACGCGCATCGCAATCACGTCGGGGAAGCCGCACGGCCGGTGGGCGCCGGCGCGTTCGGGCGCGTGGCCGGCCGGCTGCGCACCCTGTTCAAGGAATTCTTCTGATCGGAGGCCGAGGATGGCTCAATTGCGAAAAGGACCTGCCGCAGACGCGGAGACGCTCCGGCTCAAGCTCGACGAAGAGACGCGCACCGGCGCGCGCATCAAGGTGATCGGCGTCGGCGGAGGCGGCAGCAACGCCGTCAACCGCATGGTCCAGTCGGGCCTCGACGGCGTCGAATTCATCGTCGCCAACACGGACGTGCAGGCGCTCAAACTGAACTGCGCGCCGCACAAGCTGCAGATCGGCGCGAAGCTGACGAAGGGGCTCGGCGCCGGCGCCGATCCGAACGTCGGCCGGCAGGCCGCGCTCGAAGACACCGACAAGCTGATCGAAGCGCTCGACGGCGCCGACATGGTCTTCGTCACGACGGGCATGGGCGGCGGCACCGGCACCGGCGCGGCGCCGGTCATCGCGAGCCTCGCGAGCGAGCTCGGCGCGTTGACGATTGCCGTCGTTACCAAGCCGTTCCAGTTCGAGGGACGCAAGCGGCAGACGCAGGCGGAGCGCGGCCTCGAGGAACTGCGCCAGTCCGTCGACACGGTGATCACGATCCCCAACGAGCGGCTGCTCGCGACGATCGCCCGCGCCACCGCGCTCACCGACGCGTTCGCGACCGCAGACGACGTGCTGCGGCAGGCGATCCAGGGCATCTCGGACCTGATCCTCGTACCCGGGCTCATCAACCTCGACTTCGCGGACGTGAAGACGATCATGTCCGGCATGGGGCTGGCGATTATGGGCACCGGCCTTGCCGAGGGGAACAACCGCGCCATGCTCGCCGCCAACCTCGCCGTGTCGAGCCCGCTACTCGAGGACGCGTCGGTGAAGGGGGCGCGCGGCGTCATCATCAACGTGACCGGCGGGCCGGACCTGTCGCTGATCGAGGTGAGCGAAGCCTCGGCGATCATCCAGGAGGCGGCGCACGAAGAGGCGAACATCATCTTCGGCGCGGTGGTCGATCCGAAGATGGAAGGGCGCGTGAAGATTACGGTGATCGCCACCGGGTTCGATCGGCCCACGGCGTCGCAGCCGGTCGCGGCGTCCGCCGCGCAGACGCCCGTCGACCTGCAGTCGTACACCGCACGGCGCCAGGAGGCGGGGGAACTCGTCGCGGCGGTCGGCGGCGGCGGCCGGATCTCGATGGCCCGCCGTCCCGTGCTCGAAATGCCGAGCGTTTCGGCGATGGTGGACGGCGCCGGCGAAGCGCTCAGCCCCGGCGCCGAGTTCGAGCCGGCGTCGCCGCTGGACGTCCCGGCGTTTCTGCGTCGGCAGAGCGAAGCGTAGCGGGCGCCCGTTCGCGTACCGCGGCCGGGCGGGAACGCGCGTGGTAGACTCGATAGATCCATGGGACGCGCGAGCGGCGGCGGTGCAGCCGCAGCCCGCGCACCACGTCCGTTCCGATCGTTTCGCCCGGCCCGACATGGCTTCGAAACCCGAACGCGACGCCCGCGATGTCCTCCTGCGTGAAGTCGGCACGATCCGCAAACCGCACGCCGGACGCCTGCGCGTAGCGCTCGCCTTCCCCAACACGTACTACGTCGGAATGTCCAACCTGGGCTTCCAGACGGTCTACCGGCTGTTCAACAGCCTGGACGAGGTCGTGTGCGAGCGCGTCTTCCTGCCGGGACGCCAGGAACTCCAGGCGCAGCTGGCCTCCGGGCGCCCGCTGCGGACGCTCGAGTCGAACACTCCGGTCCGCGACTTCGACGTGTTCGCCTTCTCGGTCTCCTTCGAGTGGGACTACCCGAACGTCCTCTCGATGCTGCGGCTCGCCGGTGTGCCCGTCCGCGCCGAGGCGCGGACCGCGCGCGATCCGTTGATCGTCATCGGGGGGGCCGTCACCTTTCTCAACCCCGAACCGCTCGCGCCGTTCGCGGACGTGATCGCCGCCGGCGAAGGAGAGCTGCTCGTCCCCACGCTCGCGAACGCGATTCGCGACGCCGACGGACGCGACGATCTGCTGCGGCGGCTCGCGGCCGAGCGCGGGTATTACATCCCGTCGTTCTACGACGTCCAGTACGACGCCGACGGCCTGATCCGTGCCTTCGAGCCGCTCCCCGACACCGGCGCCCCTCCCGTGGTCCGGAAGGCCGCCGTGAAGACGACCGCCAGGCTCGATCCGCCCGCGTCGACGATCTTCACGCCGGACACGGAGTTCGGATCCCGGTTCCTCGTCGAGGTCGTGCGGGGCTGCGCGAACCTGTGCCGGTTCTGCTGGGCGGGCTACAACTACCTGCCCGTCCGCCCGTTCCCGGCCGATCGGATCCTGGAACTGGCGGCCGCGGCGCGCCCGCACGCGACGCGAGCCGGGCTGGTCTCCATCGCCTTGTGCGATCACCCGGAGATCGAGCGGATCCTCACGGGGCTGCTGGATCTCGGGTATTCGATCAGCCCCGCGTCGCTGCGCCTCGACGACCTGACCGAGCCCATCGTCCGGCTGCTGCACAGGAGCGGCGAGCGGACGATCACGATCGCGCCCGAGACCGGATCGGACCGCCTCCGCCGCGTCATCAACAAGACGGTCACGAACGCCGACATTCTCGAGAAGGCGGACCTGATCTTCGGCAGCGGCATCGAGAACCTGAAGCTGTACTTCATGATCGGTCTGCCGACGGAAGAGGACGCCGACCTCGAGGCGATCCGTGACCTGACCGCCAGGATCCGCGACATCATGGTCGCGCACGCGCGTCCCCGCGGCCGCATCGGCCGGATCGTCGGCAGCGTCAACCCGCTCATTCCCAAACCGGGTACCGCGTATCAGCGGCTGCCGATGGAGGACCCCGCGCTCACCGACCGGAAGGCGAAGCGGCTGAGGACGCTGGTGGCCGGCCTCGACAACGTCTACTTCAACATCAAGTCGGAGCGTCATTCCTACTACCAGGCCCTGCTCTCGCTCGGCGATCGCCGCGTCGCCGCCGCGATCGAAGCGGCCGAGCGCAACGGCGGCCAGTGGCGCGCCGCGGTCGCCGAGGCGGGCCTCGACGCCGCGTTCTACATCTTTCGCGATCGATCCGCCGATGCCGTCCTGCCCTGGGACATCATCGACGGCGGCATGAAGGACGGCTTCTTCCGCGCGGAGTTCGACAAGGCGATGCGCGCGGAGTGGACGCTGCCGCCCGGGCGCCAGCCCGGCCGCCCGCGCGTCCTGCCGGTGATCGGCTGACGCGCTACGTTGCCGCTTCGACCGTCTCCTCGAACTCCCGATACGCCTCGAGGATCAGATCGCGCACCCGCTCCTGCGCCGTCGCGTCCGCGATCGGGCGGAGCAGCGCGAAGCTGCGTCGTTCACCGTTGACCGCGTACTGGCGTGCCGGAAACGTCACGTTCCGGCCGGTGCCGCTCTTCCGCTCCCAGATCGCGAATCCGACCAGCTTCAGGCCGCCGAGAACCTCGTCGGCGAAGTGCAGTTCGGCTTCCGCCAGTTTTCCCGGCGGATTCCCCTTGTCGTTTCTGATGATCTTGACCGTCATCTCTTCCCGCTCCTCTGGCAGCGGATGGCAGGCGCTGTCGTGCCGGGACGTCGCAAGCGACGCGCCCGGGCGGACGGGATCCGATGTTCGTGCAAGTCACGGCGCGATCGAGGGTTGCGCGGGGAGCCCGATGGCCGCCGCCCGCGACCGCTCACGGAGGGAAACTCGCGCGGACGTCAGTGAACAACACGCACGCAACGTCGAGAGGCGCGCGGGTTGCGCGGACGGCAACCAGGGATCACTCGGCGAGCAGCAGCACCTGCGCCATGGCGAGCGCTTCGGAGTGGGTGATCGTGAGAAGGGAGGAGGTGACGCGCATCGCCGCCGCGCGGCGGGCGGCGCCGCCGTGCAACACGAGCCTCGGCGGTCCGCCGCCGCGGACCACCTCGACGTCCCTCCAGATGACGCCCTGCGTGTGGCCCGTGCCGAGCGCCTTCATGGCCGCTTCCTTCGCGGCAAACCGCCCGGCGAGATGCGGAACGGGATCGCGCCGGCGCGTACAATACGCGAGTTCCCCGGCGGTGAACACGCGCTGCAGGAAGCGGTCGCCGTACTCGTCGACCACCCTGCGGACGCGCGGGATGTCCGTCGCGTCGAAGCCCAGCCCGATGATCGTAGACATGATCGACCCTCAGCCTAACGACGCGTTCGCGTGGACGCAAGCGTCATGGGGGCGGATGCTCGTCTGCCGCCGGATCCCCGCCGCGCACCTGTTCACGAGCCGCGACGTCGTGCTTCGCGGCAGTCAGCAGGAATGGGAGGCGGTTGCCGCGTCGCTTGGCGTCGCTGCCGATCGGCTGCGGTTGATCCGGCAGGTGCACGGGACGGACGTCGTCGTGTGCCGTCAGGGCGAAGTCCCGCCGTCACAGATTCCCGAAGGGGACGTGATCGTCAGCAATGACGCCAGCGTCGCGATCGGCGTCCGCGTCGCCGACTGCGCGCCGCTGCTCCTCTTCGATTCACGCACCGGTGCCGTGGCGGCCGCGCACGCCGGGTGGCGCGGCACGGCCGCCGGGGTTGCCGCGGTCGTCGTCCGCGCGATGCACGACGCGTTCGGGACGGATCCCGCGGACGTGATTGCCGCGATCGGCCCGTGTCTCGGTGCGTGCTGCGGGGAAGTGGGGCCCGAAGTCGTCGAGGCCTTCCGCGCGGGCGGAGCCTCGGAGCGGAGCGTTGCGTCGTGGTTCCGGGCGGGGAACGGCGATCGCTCGTGGCTGGATCTGCCGGGTGCCAACCGCGATCAACTGCAACAGGCCGGCGTGCCCTGTGACCGGATCTTCGTCGCGGATCTCTGCACCCGGACGCATCTCGGACGGCTGCATTCGTACCGTGGGAGCGGCGCAGCCGCCGGACGGATGCTCGCGGGGATTCGCGTGTCGCAGGGATCTCACGCCAAGCAGCCACGGGATCTCACGCCAAGGAGCCAAGCAGCCACGGGATCTCACGCCAAGGAGCTAAGCAGCCACGGGATCTCACGCCAAGGAGCTAGGCAGCCACGGGATCTCACGCAAAGGGTGGGTACGGAACATTGAGCGCAGACAGCGCTCAAACGGCGGCGGCGAACAGGCCGCGCCTGAGGATCAGGTCCGAAGCCGCGCCTCGGACTCGTCCATCCCGAGATTCGACAGCCGATCGGCCTCCCGGTTCTTCTCCCGCCGCACGTGTTCGAACGTCACGACGCCGATGTCGGCGACGAGGGCGCGGGCCTGGCCGTGCAGGGGTTGCAGCCCGGGATGCTTCACGCGGTACTCGCCGCGCATCTGCTTGACGAGCAGTTCGGAGTCGGCGCGCACGTGCAGTGCCTGCGCGCCGTGGTCCTTCGCCCAGCGAAGCGCCGCGAGCAGCCCGTTGTACTCGGCGATGTTGTTGGTGGCGATGCCGATGCCGCCGTGCAGTTCCTCGACGAGCGTCCCCGACGCGTCCTCGATCCGCACGCCGTAGCCGGCCGGACCGGGGTTGCCCCGTGCGCCGCCGTCGATGTACGCGACGAACTCGGCGGCGTCAGCGTCGGACCACAGGCGCCGCATCAGGAGACGTGGGACGCGGCGTCGGCCTGCGAGGCCGGCGCGAAATACAGGATGCGCAGACAGCTCTCGCACTGGATCAGATGATCGTTGCGGCGGACCTCGTTGAACACCTGCGGCCGCAGACGCACGTGGCAGACCATGCAGTGTCCGTCGCGCGCTTCGGCGATGGCGAGCCCCTTGCGCTGCCGCGCGACGTGCTCGAACAGCTGCAGCGCGGGGCGCGACAGCCCGCGCGCAACTTCGTCGCGGCTGGCGTCGAGCTGTTCGATCTCGGCCGCGAGAGTGGCCGCCTCGCCGTCCAGCACCTGCCGCTCCTTCGCGATCTCCGCCTCCTGGCGCTTCAGCTCCGCTTCGGCGTCGTGAAGCTGGCGCGTCAGCGTTTCCTGCTCCTCCATCCGGTCCAGGATCTTGTCTTCCTGTTCCCGCACGGCCTCCTGCGCCGTCGCGATCTCCTTCTGCATCGCCTGGTATTCCTTGTTGGTCTTCACCTCCATCAGCTGGTCCTTGTACTTGGACAGCCGCGACTGGACGGCGGCGACCTCCTTTTCGATCTCGCGCCGGGCGGACTGGCTCGCGTCGAGCGCCGCGCGCGCGCTGTCGACCGCGTCGCGCTGCGCGGCGAGCCGCGCCGCGAGCGCCTCTTGGAGGATCGGAATATCGGCAATGCGACGCCGGCCGGCGTCTATGCGGGAATCGATCTGCTGCAGACGGATGAGATGTTCGAGGTCGGCGTTCACGTCCGGATTATTTTAGTTGTGTTTGCCAGCTCGCGCACCTTCGCGGCTGCGCCTTCCCCTCGTTTGCCTTCGCGCTGCGCTCGATCACTGACGTCCGCCTTCGCGGCTGCGCCGCTACGGCGAGACAGCCTCCGCGTGAGCAGTGAGCGGAGGCTGGGCCCACCAGGATTCGAACCTGGAACGGGCCGGTTATGAGCCGGCGGCTCTGACCGTTGAGCTATGGGCCCGTCTGAGACTACCACGCCCGCCGCTAAGTGCGGCCTTCCAGGAACGCCCGGAGCTTCCGGCTGCGCGACGGATGCCGCAGCTTGCGGAGCGCCTTCGCCTCGATCTGCCGGATCCGTTCGCGCGTGACGGCGAAGTTCTGGCCCACCTCCTCGAGCGTGTGCTCGCTCCCATCGCCGACGCCGAACCGCATCTTGATCACCTTCTCTTCGCGCGGCGTGAGCGTCTTCAGGACCGAGTCGGTCTGCTCCTTCAGATTCAGGTTGATGACCGCATCGGACGGCGAGATGACCTGCCGATCCTCGATGAAGTCGCCAAGATGCGAATCTTCTTCCTCGCCGATCGGCGTCTCGAGCGAGATCGGCTCCTGCGCGATCTTGAGGACCTTGCGGACCTTCGAGACCGGGATGTCCATCCGCTGCGCGATCTCCTCAGAGGTCGGCTCGCGGCCCAGCTCCTGCACCAGCGCGCGCGACGTGCGAATCAGCTTGTTGATCGTCTCGATCATGTGGACCGGGATCCGGATCGTCCGGGCCTGGTCCGCGATCGCGCGTGTGATCGCCTGGTGGATCCACCACGTCGCGTACGTCGAGAACTTGTAGCCGCGGCGGTACTCGAACTTGTCGACCGCCTTCATCAGGCCGATGTTGCCTTCCTGAATGAGATCGAGGAACTGCAGGCCGCGATTCGTGTACTTCTTCGCAATCGAGACGACGAGGCGGAGGTTGGCTTCGACGAGCTCGCTCTTGGCGCGCTCGGCCATCCGCTCACCCTCGTGGATGTCCTTGTAGGTGGTGCGGAGCTGGTCTTCGGAGAGCTTGGCCTCCTCCTCGACGCGCTTGATCTGCTTCTTGGCCGCCTGGATCTTTTCCCAGGCTTCCTCGAGCTCCTCGGCGTTGAGGCCGAGCTTCTTCACCACCGCGCGCGCCTTGGCCGGCGACGACTTGATCTCGCGCAGCGTCTTGGCCAGGTCCTTCTGCGACAGGCCCTTCTGG
>DASSOM010000298.1:0-6910 GCA_035700625.1 Vicinamibacterales bacterium | reverse complement strand
CGCGGCGACCGGGCCGCGGTTGAACAGGCCGACCGCGGTGCTGCCGTCCTCGAGCGGACGCGCCCACACTTCCGTCCAGCCGTCGCGCGACACGCGGCGCGCGGCTTTGCCGAGCGGATCCTGATCGACAGCGATCACCTCGTCGTTGCTCAGCAGATCGATCGTGAACTGATCGAGATTCGACATGTCGGCGCCGATCAGCAGCGGCGCCGCGAGCAGGCTCCACAGCGTGATGTGCGTGACCTGCTCGTTCGGCGTGAGCCGCGTGTCGTGCACGCGCGGCCCCCAGCCGACCTTGCCGACGACGAGCATGTCCGGGTCGTTCCAGTGCCCCGGCGCGGCGAACGCTTCGTGCCCGTTCTGGTTGAAGCCGATCCCCGACATGCTCGCCCACGTGTCCGTAATATCGCCCGTCGTCCGCCAGAGATTGCCGTCGACCGTCGCGCCCCATTCCCACACGTCCCCCATCCCGTACTGGCACAGGCTGTAGACGATGTCCCGGTCGACGTCTTTCAACGCGCGCTGCATGATCACGTACGGATGCTTCATCTCCTCCAGGCTCGGCGAGCGTCCGGCGATCTCGCCGTACGAGCACCAGTCGTATTTGAGGTAGTCGAAGCCCCATTTCGCGTACGTCGCCGCGTCCTGCGCCTCGTGCTGATAGCTGCCGGCAAACTTCTCCTGGCACGTCCGCGGACCCGGAGACGAGTAGAGGCCGATCTTGAGGCCGCGCGCGTGCACGTAGTCCGAGAGCGCGTTCATGTCCGGGAACTTCGCGTTCGACGTGATCTCGCCGGCGGCCGTGCGTTCTCCCTCCCACGTGTCGTCGATGTTGATGTACTGAAATCCGTGCGCCGCGAGGCCGCTCTTCACCATCCAGTCCGCCGCCGCGCGCACTTTCGCGTCGTCGACGGCCGCGGCCCACACGTTCCACGAGTTCCAGCCCATGGGAGGCGTGCGCGCCAGCGCGCCTTCTTCGGCGACGATCGTCAGGTCGCGAGTGGCCGTGCCCTTGGGACCCTTGACAGTCACAGAGACGGACGACCGCCCGGCACGGGCGATCGCGCCGGAGATGATGCCGGTCTTCGCATCGATCGACAGGCCGTCGGGCAGGCCCGTCGCCGCGAAGGTCAGCGGCCCGTCGCCGGTCGCGGGCACGAGGAAGAGGAACGGGCGGCGGGGCGTCGCGCCGGTGACGCGCGGACCGTTGATCCGCGGAGCGGGGGGAACGCCGGATGCAATCGCGGGTGGCTGATCCGCCGGCGCGGCGATCGCTTCCGGACGTTCGGTCGCACCCTGCGTCATCGTCACCATCGCACCCGCCCAATTCGCGTCGTCTTCGCGCGGCGTGTCGCCGCCGTCACCGACGAGCAGCACGAGGTACCGGACGCCTTTGAGATCGACGGACATCGGGCGCGGCGCGTCGCCGGCGCGCACCGGGCCCGACGTCGCGGCGCGGCGGCCGTCCGTCCAGACCTCGAACGACACCGAGCCGCGTCCATCCTTCCGGCTGTCGTCGATGCCGACGACCGCGTCGAAGCGGACCGCCTGCTTGCCGACGTCGAACCACAGCTCGCTGTTGGAGGAGACGCCGATTCCGTGCGCGTAGGACTGACCGCCGAGCGACATCGGCTCGTTGCGGACCGAGCGCCCGGGGCGCGGAGCGCGGCCGGCGACGGCCGACGCGAAATCGAGCGTGTCGAGCCAGACGCCGTTGTCGGGCGCGCGGTCGCCGCGCAGGGCCGCGGCCGGAGTCTGGCGGCCCGGAAGGATCATGCCGAACCAGGCGAGCGCGACGGCGAGACCGGATGCGATGGCGAACTTCATCGAGGTTCCTCCGTATCAATGGGCTATAGTGTGCCGTCCCCCCAACCGAGGAGGTCACAGCATGAAAGGATCGTCCGTCTTTGCGCTCGCTGCGGGCGTCGGCTTAGCGCTCGCATCCGTCGCGTCCGTCGGGATCGACGCCCGTCAGTCGGACGCCGTCGCGCGTGGAAAGTACCTCGTGACCGCGATGGGCTGCAACGATTGCCATACGCCCTTCAAGATGGGACCGAACGGGCCCGAGCCCGACATGTCGCGGATGCTCTCGGGCCATCCCGAAAAGCTGAAGATGACGCCGCCGAAGGTGGATCTTCCGTGGATGTGGGTCGGCAGCGCCACGAACACGGCGTTCGCGGGTCCGTGGGGCATCAGCTATGCGGCGAACCTGACCAGCGATCGGAATACCGGCCTCGGCATCTGGACCGAAGACATGTTCGTCCGCGCGCTGCGCACCGGCAAGCACATGGGCACGTCACGTACGATTCAGCCCCCGATGCCGTGGCAGTGGTTCGGACAACTGAACGACGCCGACCTGAAGGCGATATTCGCCTACCTGAAAACGGTGCCGCCGATCGTCAATCACGTGCCGGACTACGAGCCGCCGCCGTCCGCTCCGAGCGGCCGATAGGCGCCTACTGCACCGTCCGGATTTCGACGACGCCGCCGGTTCTGGCCTCGCCGTGAGGCTGGAGCCGGACGGTGATCCGGTCCTTGCCCTTCGTCAACCTCTCCGGGACCGCGTATTCCTTGTCGAGCAGCTCGGTCGGGTGATACTCGAGCGACTCTGTCGCGATCTTCTGGCCGTCGACGAGCACGTCGAACGTGCGCCGGCGTCCTTCGCTGCCGCGGAACGTGCACACGACGGTGACGGGGCGGCTGCCGTCAATCTTCAGGTCGTAGCTGATGAAACCGTTGCGCGCGTCGCGCCAACGGCGTCCCTCGACGAAGCCCGTGTCGGTCCCCTCGCCCCTGTATCCGTGGGCCGCCTCGCTCGCATCCTCCGACACGTCGACGGTGTCGATCGTGCGCCGTTCGATGTCCTTGCGATGCGCGGCCGCTTCCGCCAGCTCCGCCTCGTGCGTTTTCCATTCCGAGGCGGTGTAGACGGTCCAGTAGACGTTGTAGCGCGGCTCGAACGTCCGGTAGAGCGGCGCAAGCGTGACGTCCTCCGGACGGCCCACGCCGTTGGTCTTGAAATGTAGCGGCTGTCCTTCGATCGGCTCGATGTTCGACAGCAGCGTTTTCGAGTCGGCCGCGACGAACGACGGCACCGTCACGCGGGGCACGCGGCCGAGCGGCGGCGCGCTCGGGCCGTAGCGCTTGACGCCATCGAGCCCCGTCGTGCCGAGGTCGCCGGCGAGCACGATCGGCCCATACATGATCGCCTGGACCTTCGGGTCGTCCGGCATCGCCTGCACGTGCAGGGTCATCGGCAGCTCGATGTGGACGGCATCGCCCGTCTTCCACCTGCGGTCGACGGTCACGTACGATCCGGGCTTCGCCGCGACGTTTTGCCGTTCGCCGTTGACGGTCAGCGTAATCCCCGATGCCGCCCACGACGGATAGCGCACCTTCACCGCGAGCGGCGTCGGCTGGTCCGCCGTGAACGTCAACGTCGCCGAGTCCTCGTTGGGGAATCGCGTCTCCTGCCGCACCTTCAGTCCCTTGTCCTTCCACGTCAGCTCCGACGGGATGAACAGGTTCCAGTACAGCGATGCATCGTCGTGGAAGTAGATCGTGTCGTTGTACTTGCCGTGGTTCTCCATGCCGGTGCCGACGCAGCACCAGAAGGAGTCGGTAGGGGTGGAGAACGTCTTGAAGCCGCCGGGGCGGAGCGGGCAGTAGTAGAGCACCATGCCCGTCTCGGGATCCTGCGATCCGAGGATGTGGTTGAAGAGCGCGCGCTCGTAGAAGTCCATCTTCTCGGCCGACGGCGACCACGCGAACAGATGCCGCGTCAGCTTGAGCATGTTGTACGTGTTGCACGTCTCCGGTCCGGAGGCGCCGAGATGCTTCGAGAACTCCGACTCCGGGAAGAACGACTCGCCGTCGCTGTTGCCCCCCATCGCGTACGTGCGGTGATGGACGACGCGATTCCAGAAGAAGGTGGCGATCTTCTGATAGCGGGCGTCGCCGGTCAGCTCGTACTCGCGCGCGGCGCCGATGATCTTCGGGAACTGCGTGTTGGCGTGCAGATGGTCGAGCGGGTCGACGCCGTTCAGCAGCGGATCGAAGATCGCCTTGTGCTCGAACATTCTTGCCGTGTCGAGGTACTTCGTGTCACCCGTCACGGCGTACAGGTTGGCCAGCACTTCGTTCATGCCGCCGAACTCCGTCTGCATCTGCTTCTGCCGCTGCTCCTCGGTCAGCCGGCCGTTGCGCCATGCGACCCAGTCCGCCTGCTGCTTCAGGACCTCGAGCGCCTGCGTGTTGCCGGTCAGCAGGTGGACGTCCAGGAGCCCCGCCATGATCTTGTGGATCGTGTAGTACGGCGCCCACACGCGCTGCCGCGCTTCGACGCGATCGAAGAACTCTTCGGGGAACGCCGACAGATAGCCGGGATGAAACTTCTGTCCCTCGGCCTTTTGGATCTTCGCCAGCTCCGCAACCATCCGGTCCGCGCGCGTCTTGAAGCGTTCGTCGCCGGTGCTCGCGTACATGATGGCGAGCGCCGACAGATAGTGGCCCGTGGTGTGGCCGCGCAGCTCGACGTCCGGCGCCTCCCATCCGCCGAGCGGCGCGGCGGACGAGGGGAGCCCCGCCGTCAGGCGGAACGTGTGCAGCAGGCGGTCGGGATCGAGGCTGAGCAGGTACTCGGCGTCGCGCTGCATGGCGGCGCGAAACGGGCCATCGAGCAGCCTGACGTCGCGCATCGGAAACGCATGGACCTCCGGGGCGACGCGATCGGCGACCTTCATCGGCATCGGATACTGTTCGCGCGGCGCACGCGCGCTGAAGGCGACGAGCGACACGACGGCAACGGCAAGGAGGCTTCTGGTCAGCATCGCTATTCGGATATCCGGCGCGGAGGGGACGCGAGCGATCGGCGGCCGCGCACGGCGCGCAGCGGCGGCCGCGGCGCGAGCGCGAGGCGCCGGGGCGCGGGGTCGGCGGTCTCCCAGTTGAACGCCCGGACCAGCGCAATCAGCTCGCGCGCCGGGTCCGCGACGTAGCCGTGCTCGCGGTGGATCATCAGCGTGCGGCGCGGCATCGACAGCTCCCGCAGCGGGATGCGCACGAGCGAGCCCTCCGCGAGCTCCTCGCGGACAGTGATGGCCGGGACAATCGCGAGGCCGACCTGTTCACGGACGAAGCTCTTGATGTTCTCGAAGCTCCAGAGCTCGGCGGCAATCCGGCAGTGCGTGCCGTGTTCTTCGAAGAGGCGCAGGACCGCGAGCGCGGTCGTTCCGCACAGATGGTGCAGGACGAACGGCTCCGACGCGAGATCGCGGACGGAGACGTCGCCCCGCGACGCCAGCGGATGATCCGGCGCCGCGATCAATACCATCTGATCGGAATGGACTTCGACGGTGTGCAGCTCGTGGAACGCGGGCTCGTCCTTCACGAAGCCGATGTCGACCTCGCGGTCCATCACCTGGCGCGGAATCTCGGCCAGCCGGCTGCGATGGATCCGCACCTTGATGTCGGGAAACAACCGCAGGTAGGCGCGCAGCGCGCCGGGCAGCAGGTACACGGCCGCCGATTCGTGCGCCGCGATCTCGAGCGTCCCGGTTTTCAGGGCCTTCAGATCTTCGACGTGCTGCAGCGCCGCGTCGCGCAGGTGAACCATGCGGCGCGCGTAGTCGGCGAGCACGCGGCCCGCCTCGGTCAGCGAGACGTCGTGGACGTCGCGCGCGAACAGCGCCGCCCCGACTTCTTCTTCGAGTTTCTTGATGCTCTGACTGACGGCCGGCTGCGTGCGGCCGACGCGCTCGGCGGCCCGCGTAAACGTCCGTTCGTCGACGACGGCGAGGAAATGCTCGAGCTGGAGGAGGTCCATGAGTGGCCGGGTGAAGGATACGAAAACGTTTACATTGGCGCAATAGGGGCGAGGAGCGAGGTTCGAGGAGCGACGTTCGAGGGGCGAGGACCGTTGTTACGGCAGACGGGTGATGTGCAGGGTGAGCGTCGCGACCTGGCCGGCGTGGACGGTGACGGGGGAGCCGTTGCGCCAGAGCCATTCGAGCGCGTCGCGCTGACGTTCGGCGAAGCCGCGGGGCGGTTTGTCGGTCGCGATCGCGCGGTAGTCGCCCGCAGGCAGGCCGGCAATCTCGAAGTGCCCCTCCGAATCGGGCCACGCGCTGGCCAGCGCGGTCGAGTCGCGCACCCACTGCGCCGGGTCGTCGGGAAGGACCACGACGACGGCATCCTGGCCGTCATCGAGCTGGACGCGTCCGGTGATCACGGGGCGGCGGTGACCGACGACGATCTCCACGTCGTTCCGGGCGTCCGCGAGAAACGTGGTCGGCACGTTCGTGATATCGCGTGTGCCCAATGTTACGGCTTCCAGACACCACGTCGGCGGCAGATCGCGGACGCGAAGCAGGCGCGGCCCGAACTGCGCGTCCAGCAGGAACGTCCCGTCTGCCTTGACCCGCGCGTGGCGCGCAGGCGTGAGCACGGTCCCCATGCGGTCGGGCGCGATGCTTTCGACGGTGAACGACGCGAGCTGCCCGGCATCCGGCACCACCAGCCGTCCGTGGATGACGCCGCCGCGCCGCAGATGCAGCTCGATCGGCCCATCGTCGTTGGGGAGTTCAACGGTGCGCGTGGCGATCTGAGAGATGGGTTCCCCCGCGCCGGCAACGATCTCGTATTTCCCCGCGAACAGGTTCGGGATGGTGAAAGAGCCGTCAGCGCCGATCGGGAAATTGTTGAAGCGGATCGCCGTCAGCACGCGCCAGGCGATCCGGACTCTTCCTCCGGCGGCAGGGCGTCCGTCCGCGCCAAAGACCGTTCCCTGCAGCTTCAGAATCGGCTCGCGCGCGAACTGGATGTCGATGTTCTCGAGCTGCTGGCCCGCAACGATCGTGACGGGTTCGGCCAGGTCCGACTCACGCGTCGCGCGAAACCACGTCGACGCCAG
>DASSOM010000297.1:0-3938 GCA_035700625.1 Vicinamibacterales bacterium | reverse complement strand
GACCGCCTCGAGACCCGCGATCGCCCGGGGGTCCTTCGCATGCAGGCGATAGGCCTCGGAGTAGTAGTGGAGCGCGTCGTTGACGGCCGCATCGCCGAAGGTCATCGCGGTATCGCCTTCCTGCATGGCATCGATGAACTTCGTCTGCACTTCGGCAGGCAGATCCTCGAACGCGACCTCGGGCGCACCGGTCTCGTGAGTCGAGACGAGGAAAGCCATCACGGGCACCATGGCGGCCGCACCGAGTCCTGCTTGGGCAACTTTTTTGCCCGTGCTCGTGCCGTTGAATTCGGTCAGAAACTGCGCCGCGCTCTGCTGGCGCGCGCTCCGTTCGACGGAGAAGGCGCGCCTCAGCGCCTTCCGCTGCGGTCGGGAGAGGCCGGGCAGCGCTTCGGCTCCGAGAGCGTGCAAGCGCGTCTCCGTCGGCGGGCCGGAGTCGAAGGGATGCCGGCCCGTCAACAGCTCGTAGACGACGACGGCGAGGCTGTAGGTGTCGGCGTGCGCCTCGAGCGTCGCGCCCGTGAGCTGCTCCGGCGACGCGTAGGCAACCGTGCCGAGGAACTGATGATCGCCCGTGAGGCGCGTGGCGTCGGTGGATTCGCGGATCGACGCCAGGCCGAAGTCCACGATCTTATGGACGCGCGCGCCGCCGCCGAAATCGTGCGCAACGATGTTGGCGGGCTTCAGATCGCGATGCAGGATGCCGCGGCTGTGCGCAAGCTGCAGCGCCGCGCAGATGGGCGGCATGATGTGCTGCAGTTCCTCGAGCGGCAGCGGACCGCGCCGCGCGAGCTCCTCCTTCAGGCTCGGCCCGCTCAGCAGCTCCATGACGAGGAACGGCCGGCCGGCGGCGTCGAGATTGAAGTCGAGGATCGAGACGATGTTCGGATGCCGCAACTGCGCGCACGCGCGGCTCTCGCGCAGGAACCGCTCGCGCGGCGCCGGCTCGCTGCCCGCGTCGGGCCGGACGATCTTGATCGCGACCTCGTCGCCGAGCATCTGCCGGCGCGCGCGGTAGACGGCGCCCATGCCTCCTTCGGCGATCGGGGCGACGATCTCGTAGCGGCCGTCGAGGACCTCGCCGATGGTCAGCACGGGCCCATTACAGCACAGGGACGAGGTTCGAGGAGCGAGGTTCGAGGAGCGGGACGGGATGGGCCCGAAAGCTGCATAGCGGCTCTCCGGGGAGGAGTTCATGAAGATCGTGGGCATCATCTTGATCGTCGTCGGCCTGCTGGCGCTCGCCTTCGGCGGGATCAGCTGGACGAAGCGCGAAACCGTCGTGGATTTGGGCCCAATCCAGGCGCAAACCGAGAAAAAGGAGACGCTGCCGCTGCCGCCCATCTTCGGCGCGCTCGCCGTCGCGGGGGGCATCGTCCTCGTCGTCGTCGGCGCGCGCCGGCAGTGATGTGTGGGTCAGGCCTTCAGGCCTGACTACACAGGGCTCTGTGGGTCAGGGCTTCAGCCCTGACCGCATGTTCGGATAATCTCCCTGCATGTCATTGAGCCCATCGCGCCGATCCTTCACCGCTGTCATCCTCTTTCTTCTCACGGCGACCCTCGCGGCCGCCCAGACGCCGGTCCCCATCCGCTACGTCGTCCGCTTCCCCGCGCCGCAGACCAACTACGCGGAAGTGGAAGCGACCATCCCGACCGGCGGCAAGCCGCAGGTGGATCTGATGATGGCGGTGTGGACGCCGGGGTCCTATCTGGTGCGCGAGTACTCGCGCAACGTCGAGAACGTCGCCGCCGCCGCGGGCACGGCGAAGCTGGACGTCGTGAAGACGGCGAAGAACCGGTGGCGCGTCACGACGGGCGGCGCGCCGTCGATCACGCTCACGTATCGCGTCTACGGGCACGAGATGTCGGTGCGGACGAACTGGGTCGAAGACAGCTTCGCGATGCTGAACGGCGCCGCAACGTACATCACGCTCGTGGAAACAGGTCCGCGGCCGCACGACGTGCGGCTCGAGCTGCCGGCGTCGTGGAAGACGAGCATCACGGGGATGCCCGATTCGCCCGAGGGAGGGGCGAATCACTATCGCGCGCCCGACTACGACACGCTCGTCGATTCGCCGATCGTCGCCGGCAGCCCCACGATTCATCGCTTCGTCGCCGCGGGCAAGCCGCACTTTCTCGTGGACGTCGGCGAAGGCGGCGTGTTCGACGGCGCGCGCGCGGCGACGGACGTCGCGAAGATCGTCGAGCAGGCGGCGTCGCTCTGGGGCGGGCTGCCGTACGACAAGTACGTGTTCTTCAACGTGCTCACGGGGGGCGGCGGCGGCATCGAGCACAAGAACTCCGTGATGATGATGGCGAGCCGCTGGTCGATGAGCACGCACGACCGCTACATCGGCTGGCTCGGCCTCGTGAGCCACGAGTTCTTCCACCTCTGGAACGTGAAGCGGCTGCGGCCGGTGGAGCTCGGACCGTTCGACTACGAGCACGAGGTCTACACGCGCAGTCTCTGGATCGCCGAAGGCTTCACCGACTACTACTCCGACGTCATCCTCGCGCGCGCCGGCCTGATCACGACGGCCGAATATCTCGAGAATCTCTCGGGTGGGATCCGCGCGCTGCAGTCCACGCCGGGCCGGCTCGTGCAGCCCGTGGAGATGGCGTCGTTCGACGCGTGGATCAAGCAGTACCGTCCCGACGAGAACAGCTCAAACGTTTCGATCAGCTATTACACGAAAGGCGCGGTCATCGGCTTCCTGCTCGACGCACGCGTCCGTCAGGCGACGAATGGCGCGAAGAGCCTGGACGATGTGATGCGGCTCGCGTTCCAGCGGTATTCGGGAGCGCACGGCTACACGCCGGAGCAGT
The DNA here is from genome assembly GCA_035700625.1 of Vicinamibacterales bacterium. Classification (GTDB taxonomy): domain Bacteria; phylum Acidobacteriota; class Vicinamibacteria; order Vicinamibacterales; family 2-12-FULL-66-21; genus DASSOM01. The sequence continues at coordinate 1,112 of DASSOM010000297.1, read as the reverse complement.
TCCGTCAGACGGCGAGCGAAGTCGCGGGGACGGATCTGTCTGCGTGGTTCGAGCGCGTGCTCGACACGACGGAGGAGCTGGACTATCAGCCCGCGCTCGACTGGTTCGGCCTGGAGTTCAGGACGGCGCCCACGCGTCCGGATCCACCCGCGTGGCTCGGCGCGCGCACGCGCGAGGAAGACGGCCGCGTCATGGTCACGGTCGTCCCGCGCGGCACGCCGGCGTTCGACGCCGGTCTGAATCAGGGCGACGAGATCGTCGCGATCGACGACTTCCGCATCACGCCGCGCGAGCTGAATTCGCGATTCGACGCGTATCAGCCGGGTCAGAAGGTAACGCTGTTGATCGCGCGCCGAGACGAGATGAAGCGGCTCGATGTGACGTTGGGAGCGGAGCCAGCGGATAAGTGGGAGTTGAAGATTCGCGAGGGAGCGGACGGGGAGCATCGGCGGGGGTGGATTGGAGGGTAACTTCGGGGTTCGTGCCATGCTCCGCTCCTGGCTCACGTCGAAATCGACCATCGCCGCCGCGATCCTGACCATCGCCCTCGGCACGGGCGTCAACACCGCCGTCCTGAGCATTGCCTACGGACTGCTCTATCGACCGCTGCCCTACCCGCAGTCAGAACGGCTCGTCATTCCCGGCGGTGAAGATGCCGAGCGCACGACGGTGGCGCTGCGGGAGGCACTCGACTGGCAGACGCGAGTGCGTGGTCTGGAGCTTGCGGCCTATGCGATCCAGCAGGCGACCGTGCGCGGAGACGACATCGCGACGGTCGTCCCGACCGCGCTCGTCACGAACAGCTTTTTCGCGGTCATGCGGACGCAGGCCGCATTTGGACGCGTGTTCAGCGGCGAGGCGCGTCCGGTCGCCGTGATCAGCGCCCGGTTTGCGTCGCGCCTTGGCATGCGTGAGGCACGCGACCTGGGACGCGCGATCACGATCGCCGGCCGTCCGTTCGACGTCATCGGCGTCCTCCCCTCCTCGTTTCACTTTCCAACCGAAGGCGTCGACATCTGGCTCCCGGCCGACGCGGTCGCCGGCGTGGCCATGTTCGGCGAGCGCGACGCCCGTCGATATCAGCTCGTCGCGCGGCTCGCCGACGGCGTGAC
>DASSOM010000296.1:0-10380 GCA_035700625.1 Vicinamibacterales bacterium | reverse complement strand
TCGATGGACTCGCGCGCCGTCTGCACGCGGCCGAACAGCGATCCCCAGATGTTCTCGCCCGTCTGGAACGTGTAGGTGTAGAACGTGACGGCCGATTGCACCGACAGCGACAGGAGCAGCACCGCGACGATGCGCCGGACGTCCTGGCGCGAGAGGCCGGCGTTGACGAACCAGAGCAGCAGGAGGATGCACTTGACCTCGTACACCGTCCAGACGAGGCCGAGCATCGGCGCGCGCGCGGTGGCGAGCGTCAACAGGACCCACATCACGAAGCCCACGGCCGCCAGCAGCCCGGCAGGGATTCGAATCCGCCGATTCCTGAGCACGATGTCCGCGACCCAGAGCAGGAGGAGGACGATCAGCGCCAGGTCGGAGACATAGAGCTGCGGCACCAGGTTTTCGTTGATGTAGATGCCGTACGTCCGCTTGATCGCCTCGACGTCCTCCGGCGTCCAGAAGAACAGCTTCGTGATGTTCAGGGGGATCGTCGCCAGAAAAACCGCGAGCCAGTACGGACGCGCGCGCGGCACGACGAACGAGCCGGTCAGTACGACGAGTCCTGCGGAGATGAGCAGGATCCAGGTCAGCGATGCCTGCAGCAGGACGATGGCGACGAGGCCCGCGGCTCCGCCGACGAGCACGGCAGCCGTGCGATCTCCCGGCGTTCGAACGGAAAGGGGCAGCGACAGGGCCATCGTCCCGTCAGGCGCCTGCCGGTCTGACGCCCGGCGCGGCTGTCGTTACTGCCGCTGCCGCGGCGTCGAGCTGAAGCGAGCCGGCGTACTCGAGGACCTCCTTGTTGCCGGGACCGGGTTCGAGCCTGGTCGGATCGCGGTAGTCGTTCAGCACCATGCCGCGCAGCGGCGCGTGATGCCGGGTGAGCAGATCGACGGCGCGGCGCAGATCGCGTTCGCGAGTGTGCCCGGAGCGCACCGCCAGGATCACATCGTCCGCCGCGCCCGCGAGCATCAGTGTTTCGGCGGCCGCGAGCGCGGGCGGCGTATCGATCACAATCGTGGAATAGGGGAGCGTCCGGAGCAGCCGCGTGAAGGCGTCCCCCTCGCCGCGCGTCAGGTTCGCGCCGATGCCGGCGGCTCCGGCAGGGAGCAACGTGACGCCGAGCGGCGTCGGCCGAAGGCACGTGTCGATGGGCGTGCTCTGCGGCCGCGACAGCATCTGCGCGACGCCAGGCGTGCCGCTCACGCCGAAGGTCGCGTGAAGCGACGGCTTGTGCAGATCGGCGTCGACCAGAAGTACCGGCGTGCCGCCGCGCGCGAGTTCGACCGCGATGCCGGCTGCGAGAAAGCTCTTGCCTTCCCCAGGCGCCGGGCTGGTGATGACGAGCACCCGGGGCGCAGCGGCCTCTTGCGCCTGCAGGTCGGTCGCGAGCAGCCGAAGGGCGCGCGCGACGGCCCATCCGTAGGCCGGTCCGCGGCCCGCATGCACGTGGGCGATGCGCCCTTCGCGTTCGACGTACCGAGCGATCGCGGCGCGAGGACGGACGGCGGCAAAACGAATCCCGTACACGGACTGACTGAAGTCGACGCGGACGACGGTGCCCTCGATGCGCACGCGCCGGCCCAGCAGCCGCCGCGACGGCAACGTCAGGCGCACGCGAGCGCCCGGAGCGAGATCACAGGCCGCGCCGGTGCAGCAGGCCCCTTCATGGCTGATGTCACGCACGTCGACCTTCTGGCGCGCGGACCTTCGTGGCGCGGTGCTGGTCTCCAGCACGCCGGAGCGGCCGGTCGTCGGCACGCGCGGATAGAGACGCCGCTCGAATGGGCTGGTCACGAGTGGCCTCCTGGCATCGACGATCCAGAGGGGTGCGCCGCGTTGAGCAGCAGCGGAATGTCGGCCGCGTGCGGCACGACCGCCAGCACCGGCGTACCGGGCAGCGCGGCGAAGCCGTCGAGCGTGCGCACGCGCGGGTCGGCGTAATCGAACAGCAGCACGGCCATCAGCGCGCTCAGGAATCCGAGCGCGAGACCCGCGACGACGTAATAAATCTTGATGGGCCGGACGGGATACACCGGCGGCACGGCCGTGTGCAGCACGCGGACTTCCGCGACGCGCAGCACCGAGGCAAGCCGCGCCTCCGCGTACTGCTGCGACACGAGCCGGTATTCGTTCTCGCGCACCTCGACGTCGAGCGACAGCCGCGCGAGGTCCGCTTTCTGTCCCGTCAGCGCGGCAAGCGCCGTCTGGTAACGAACGAGACTTGCGTCGATCGCCGCAAGATGCGCCCGCTGCGCGTCGCGGGTGGCGGTTCGATCGAGCAGGCGGGCCTGAACGGTGTCGCGCAGCGGATTGCGGGCCGACGTGGCGCGCTCGTCGACGACGGGACGCGCGGCGGCCAGCCGTGTCTTCGTTTCCTGAATCTCCGCCTCGAGTTCCTTCATCCGCGGATGCGCCGGCTGGTGGGTCTCGGCGAGGCCGGCGAGTTCGACTTCGTCGCGCGCCAGCGTGGCCTCGAGTTCCGACACGACCGGGTTACGCGCCTGTGTGGTGTCGGTCGGCACGGTTGCCGACAGCTGTGCCATCTGCGCCGCGAGGGCGTCGACTTCGGCATCGAGCGCCTTCAGACGGCTGACGGTCTGCTCGCGCTCGGTCCGGAATCCCGCGACCGCTTCGACCTCGAGCTGCAGTTCGCGGTCGAGCGACGCCGCGCTCGTACCGTCGCCGAACTGGCTCAATCGTGCGCGCGCGGCCTGCAGATCAGTCCGCACGGTCGCGAGGCGCCGGCCGATGTCGTCCGCGCCCGTGTCCTCTTCGCGCATCCGCGCCTGCCGCGTGTAGTCGACGAACACGGTCGCCGCCGTATCGGCGATTCGCGTCGCCAGCGCGGGGTCGGAGGCGCTCGCGCTCAGCGAGAAGAGATACGTATCGGTGAGCGGCGTCGCGGCCAGGCCGTCCTGCACCTTCGCGACGGCTTCCCAGTACGGATCCTTCGCCTCGAGCCGGCCGTACCGGACGAATTCCCACGATCGGAGCAGCGCGAGGCGCGCATGCTCGCGCGTCCATCTGATCCCCCGCATCCACCAGCGCGGATCCGGCGGCGGCTTCAGCGTGTCCAGATGCAGCAGGTCGACCACGCGCGTCGCGACGGCGTCGCTGCGCATGATTTCCGAGTACGTCTTCGACATGCTGTCGACCGGGATGTTGTAGCTGACGGGGTAGTCCATCATCGCCTTCGAGGTCGCCTCGAAGGCGGGCTCGCGGCGCGGACGGATCAGCAGCGTCGTCGACGCTTCGAACTTCTCGGGCAGCACGTACGTCGCCGCCAGGCCGAGCGCGCCCGCCACCAGCGCGGCGGTGACAATGAAACGCGCATACGTCCGCAGAACGGCCAGAAGGTAGCGGAGCTCCAATGAAACCTCTCTGGTCCGCCTATTGCGGGACCTTCAAAACGGTGGAATCGCCGAGCAGGTACGTGAAGCCGGCCGTGACGGTAATCGGAATCAGCTGACGGATGAATTGATCGACGAAGGTGTCCACCTTCGCGATGCGGGACATCGGCACGAACACCACGTCGAACGGCTGGAGCGCCTTGTCCGACACGCCGTGCCCGGTGACTTTCAGGTTCAGTTTTTCCGCGACGGCGCGCCCGCCGGCGTTATGAAGGACGATGACGCTGTCGGGGCGCGCGGTGCGCTTGAAGCCCCCGGCCTGCACGATGGCGCTCAGCACCGTCATCTCGCCGTTGAGCGGCAGCATTCCCGGCGTGCCGACCTCTCCGCCGACGAACACCTTCTCCGCCGCGAACGTCCGCATGACGACGGTGACCTCCGGGTCACGGAAAAAGGTCGTGTACCGCTGCGTCAATGCCTCATCGAGCTGCGATGTCGTCAGGCCCGCCGCCATGACGTCGTCCACGAGCATCGACGAGATGCGGCCATCGGGCCGGACGATGACCGTGTCTTCCAGCTCGGGACGGCCGAATACTTTGATGGAGATTTCGTCGCCGCGATGCAGGACGTACTCAGCAGGCGCCGCGGTCGCCGTCGGCTGCGGCGGGGCAGTCTGAGCGAACACGGGCGCGCTGGCGAACAGCACGCAGATGACGGCAACGGCTCGACGCATGAAAATCGCTGATCTCCAGTCTCGCGGCTTGCGGTTTGAGCCCAGCCGTTAGCAAGCACTATTCCGATGAGCTAAACCCCATACTCAGGGCCAGAGTGGCGATCGCGGGAGTGGAAACTCCATCGAGGGTCAGACTTTTCTCTGCATCCATGCGCACTCGAGTCCGCGGCGAGGCAGACATCTTCTCGGGAAATGAGGCGCACCGCGGACGCCGGGCGTGGCCTTGCGATTGCTCGTAGCGCCTTCGCACTACTTTCGAAGGAGCCCACTCGATGCGAGTGCTGATCACGGGGGCGGACGGACAGGTGGCGCGCGCCGTCGCCCAGGAATTGCGCGACGCCGGACATGACGTCACGGTCTATTCGCGCGCCGCGCTGGACATCACCCGCGCCGCCGATGTGTGGGCGACCGTCGTCCGCGAACGGCCGGATGCCGTCGTCAACGGCAGCGCGTACAACGGGGTGGATGCCGCGGAGACCGATCGAGACACGGTCTTCGCCGTCAATGCGGCAGGCCCTGCGGCGCTGGCTGAGGCCGCCGATCGGTTCGGGGCCGCATTCGTGCACTACAGCTCCGACTTCGTGTTCGACGGGGAAGCGACCACTCCGTACCGCGAAGACGACGAACCGAACCCGGTGAATGTGTATGGATTATCGAAGCTGGCAGGAGAGCGCGCGGCCGCGCGCGCGCGGCGCCACTACGTGCTGCGGCTCGAAAGCGTGTTCGGCCGCAAGCCGGGGGGCCGGAGCACGATCGATCGTCTCGCGGAAGGACTGATACGCGGACAGCTGGTGAACGCCTGCCTCGATCGCATCGTGACCCCCAGCTACACGGCCGACGTCGCGCGCGCGACGCGCCGGCTCCTGGAAGAGGAGGCGCCCGCCGGCCTCTATCACTGCGTCACGTCAGGCTGCTGCACGTGGTACGAGCTGGCGGAAGAAATCGCGCGGCTGCTGGGTGTCGTCCCGAACCTGATGGCCGTCCGGAGCGACGACATCCCGCTCCCCGCGCGGCGGCCGCGGTACTGTGCACTGTCGAACGCGAAACTCGCAGGCGTGGGCATCCGGATGCCCGCGTGGCAGGACGCGCTCGCGCAGCACCTGTCGGACTGGGTGCCCTCAGCCCGGCCGCGTCCAGCGGTGGTCTTCACGCCGCCCTCCGCCGACAAGAGCGCCGTGGCGTGAGATCCCTTGGCTCCTTAGCTCCTTGGCGTGAGATCCCTGGCTGCTTGGCGTGAGATCCCCTGGCTCCTTGGCGTGAGATCCCCTGGCTCCTTGGCGTGAGATCTCCTGGCTCCCTGGCGTGAGATCCCCTCAGGCGGCCGTGCGCCCCGCGACGCGCTTCGCGAGCCGCGACTTGTAGCGGGCCGCGGCGTTGCGGTGGATGACCTTCTTGCTCGCCATCCGGTCCACCAGCGAGATCGTGTTGCGGAGCGCGTCCTTGATCTGCGCCGGATCGCCGGAGTCGACGGCCGCGCGGATGGCGCGCAGCGCACCGCGCAGGCGGGTCCGCATCTGACGGTTCGCCTCGCGGCGGACGAGGTTCTGACGATGAGCCTTGATTGCCGAGTCGTGACTTGCCATGCGTAAGTAACTACCTGTCAATGCTGAATGCTAAACGCCGAAGCCAAAAGGCTGCGCAAACCATAAATCATAGCATACGGTCGGCTCAGCCGCGCTCCTTCAGCCGGCGCAGGGCGCGGCGTTCCCGGCGGTCGGGGGTGCCGGCGGATCGCGGCCTGGTGAACGGGGCGGCCATGCGCGCCATCTTGCGCATCTCGAGCTCTTCGGGGCTCGGCTTGGGCGTGACGTCCTCGTACATCGATCGTGCCTGCGCGCGCGGAACGTGCTGCTCGATGATCTCGCGGACGATGACCTGCTGACGCCGGCCGAACGGCCGCGTGATGTCGAGACGATCGCCGGCCCGTATTTCGCGATTCGGCTTCGCGGCGTGGCCGTTCACGTCGACCTTGCCCCCCTTGCACGCCTTCTGCGCCTCGGAGCGCGTCTTGAACAGGCAGGCGACGTCGAGCCACTGGTCGAGGCGCATCTGTCGATGGTAGCAGGCTTGCCCACCGTAGCCGCGAAGCGGCGAAGGTGGGAGGTCGGATGTTGGATGTCGGAGGTGACGAGCGGATGCCGGAGGCCGGCTGTCGGAGGTGACGTACGTCGGGGTACGGGGCGCAACTAGCCAGTATGGGCGCCCGTAACCCGCGGCAACTGGCAACTGGCAACTGGCAACTGGCGGCTGGCGGCTGGCAGCTGGCGGCTGGTAGCTTCCAGCTTCACTCCTCACGCAGCGCACGCACTGGATCGAGGCGGCTCGCGCGGCGGGCGGGGATCCAGGCGGCGACGCCGGCAATCGTGCCGAGCACAACGGCAGTCACGCCGAGCGTCACGGGATCGCGCGGGCTGACGTGGTAGAGAAAGGCCTCCGCGAAGCGGCCGGCGACCAGCGTCAGCGCGATGCCGGCGGCCAGGCCGGCGACGGCGGGCATGAAGCCCTGGCGGAGCACGAGCCGTCGGATGTCGGTCCGCGCCGCGCCCAGCGCGATCCGGATCCCGAGCTCGCGCGTGCGCAGGACGGCCACGTAGGCTGCGACACCGTAGATGCCGATGGCGGCGAGCGCGAGCGCGAGGACGCTGAAGCACGCGAACAGCGTCGTCCCCATTTGCTGCGGCATCACGAGATCCCGCACGCGCCACGCGAACGTGCTCACGTCATATACCGGCGCGTCGCGATCGATCGCCCGCAGCTGCTCGGCGACGGGACCGAGCAGCGCCTGCTCGTCGCCGTCCGTGCGGACGAGCAGATGTGCCGGATCGATCGAGCGGTACGCGACGCCGTCCTGCGCGAACGGCAGATAGATGTAGGGCACCGGCTTCTCGTCGAGCGATGTGACGCGCGCGTCCTCGGCGACGCCGACGATCGTGATCCACTTATCCTCTCCGCCCGAGGCGCGGCCGCCGATCGGATCGCGGCCGTTCCAGTACATCTTCACCGCGGTTTCGTTGACGATGCCCACGAGCGGCGCGCCGGGGCGATCGGCATCCGTGAACGCCCGTCCGCGGAGGAGGCGCGTGCCCGCGGCGCGGAAATAGTCGGGACTCACCGCGGAGTTGTAGAAGTAGACGTCTTCCTTCGGATGCGGACGATAGCCGTCGATCGTCGCGCTGAACACGCGCGCGCCCTGCGTCGGCACGACCGCCGTCCACGCGGCAGCCGTCACGCCCGGCAGCCGGTGCACGCGCGCGAGCGCCTCGTCGTAGAACGCCGCGGCGCGGGCGGTGGTGTAGCGGGCGGCGCCGAGATTCACCGATGCGGTCGCGACACCGTCGACGCGGAAGCCGAGCGGCGCGTCGAGCGCGCGCACCAGGCTGCGAAGGAAAAGTCCGGTGCCGGCGAGCAGCACGAGACTGAGCGCCACCTGCACCGCAACCAGCGTGGCGCGCAGCCGGCTGCGTGACGTCGTGCTGCGGGATTCACTGCGCAGCGAGCCGAGGACGTCCAGCCTCGCCGCCCGCCACGCGGGCGCCACGCCGAACAGCACCCCGGTGCCGCACGAGACCAGCGCGGTGAACGCGAGCGCCAGTCCGTTGATCCGCAGATCGAGGGCGTCGATGGCCATGCCGCCGGGCAGCTCGAAACGGCCCAGCGCGTTCAGCAGCCCGGAGGCGGCCAGCAGCCCTGCCGCGCCGCCGGCGATCGCGAGGACGAGGCTTTCGACGAGAAGCTGCCGGGCCACGCGTACCCGGCCGGCGCCGATGGCGAGCCGCACGCCGATTTCGCGGCGCCGGACCGACGCGCGCGAGAGGAGCAGGTTCGCGAGATTTGCACAGCCGATGAGCAGCGCGAGCACGACGACCACGCCGAGCAGCACGACGAACCGGGATACGCTGTCGGCACGCCCGCCGAGCGCGCGCGTGCGCAGCGGCGTGAGGACGAACCCCTCATCACGGTCACTGTCATCTTCGGTCGCGTGTATGTGGCGATACACGCTGTCGAGCACCGGCGCGGCCGCGCCAGGTTCCACGCCGGGCTTCAGCCGGAAGGTCGCGGTCAGCCATTGCATGCCCACGATTTCCAGCATGTCGGGGCGCGTGAAGAAGCCCGTGCGGACGCGCGGCGTCGCCGTGAGGGGGAAGTAGATCGCCGTCGTGTCGGACGGACGCAGTCCGCGGAAGCCTTCACCGGCGACGCCGACAATCGTGACGGCCTGTCCGTTGACGCGCACGACGCGTCCGATGACGCCGGTATCGCGGCCGAAGTGCGACGCCCACCAGCGATGACTCAGCACTCCGACGAGTGGTCCATTGGGCACGTCGTCGGACGGACCGAACACGCGTCCGGCGGCCGGAGGCACGCCGAGGACGCCGAAGTAGTTGCCCGACACGAAACCGGCATCGACCAGCACGGCGTCGCCATCGGCAACGACGTTGACGCGGCCGCCGGACGCTCCCACGACGCCGTCGAACAGATCGCCGCGCGCGGCGAACGCCTTGTAATCGGGATACGAGACCGACCAGTTCGTGGCGTAGAGTTGATCGATGCGCGACACCTTCAGCGGACGGAGCAGCGTCGCATCGGCGAGGCTGAAAATCGCGGTGTTCGCGCCGATGCCGAGCGCCAGCGTCAGCACCGCGGCGAGCGTGAAGCCGGGGCTCCGCCAGAACACGCGCACGGCGTAGTGGATGTCGCGGCCGAGCCCCTTCATGAGACCTCCATGCGGCCGCGCGGGTCGCGCGCGCCACCATTCCACCGGGAGCGACGTCAACAGGTCGGCGCCGAGCCTTGCGACGGCAATCCAGCCTTGGTGCCTGATCTGCGTCCGTGCGCACTGCCGCATCTCGCGCCCGTGCGCGATGCGCAGCGGAGGCGGATATAGCCACAGGAGCGCCGCATACAGCCGCTCGATCGCGTGCGCAATGCGGTCGTTCACGATCGTTTACCCGCGGGCTTCACCCGCTTCTCGCGCGCGGCGTCGACGAGCGCCGTCATCCGCGCGGTCTCCGCCGCGAGCACCGCCCGGCCCAGCGGCGTCATCCGGTAATACCGCCGCCGCTCGTCGTCCAGATCCGGATCGGGACGTTCGTCCGCTTCTTCGACGAGTCCGCTCGCGAGCATCCGCTTGATCGTCCCGTAGAGCGTGCCGGGGCCCATGCGCGTCGCGCCGCCGGTGAGGCGCGCGACCTCCTGCATGATGGCGTAGCCGTGCCGCTCGGTGTCGGCGAGGGCAAGCAGGATGTGGGAGATGGCTGGCGTGAGGGGGAGGAAGGCGTCGGTCGATGGGATGCGGCTCATATATCCGTGACGGATATAGCATGAAATGGGGAAGGAGTCCACGAGTTCGAGGTTCGAGGTTCGAGGAGCGAGGAGCGAGGAGCAGGAGCGAGCAGCGGGGGTTCGCGCGATCACACGATCGTCAGCGGCGCGTCTCGAAACGGGACAATGGCGACGCGAGATCCCCGTAAGTTGCTGAACCGGCGAGGCAGGGCCCTTGCCTTGAGCAGGGCGTCCCGGTCCCGTAAACTGTTGAGCTGAAAGCTTCCTCCGGATGATCCGACGCGTTCTCCTCTCGGCCGCGCTGATGGCGATGGCACCCGCCGTCGCGCAGGCGCAGATCTACGCCTGGCGCGACAGCGCCGGCAACCTCGTCCTGTCGGACAAACCAAAAGATCCTTCGGCGAAGACGTACGAGGTCGCGGCAGCGGCCCCGACGTTCCGTGCCACGCGCGCGGCGGTTCGCGAACGGTCCGCTGCGTATGAGGACCTGATCCTCGAGCACGCGACGCGCCACGAGATCGATCCGAATCTGGTCCGGGCGGTGATTCAGGCGGAGTCCGGCTTCGATCCGCTCGCGCGATCGCCGAAAGGGGCGATGGGCCTGATGCAGTTGATGCCGGAGACCGCCGCGGAGTACGGCGTCGACAATGCCTACGATCCGGCCGCGAACATCGGCGCCGGCGTGGCGTATCTCAAGAGCCTGCTCGTGCGCTACGACGGCGACGAAAGCCTCGCGCTCGCGGCCTATAACGCGGGCCCCGGCGCCGTCAAGAAGTACGGCAACACGGTGCCGCCTTACCGTGAAACGCGCGAGTACGTCGCGCGCGTTCGCGGCACGGCTGGTATCCGTCCCGCGACGCGCATCTTCAAAATCGTCGAAGTGGTCGACGGCCACGAGGTCGTGCGCTACTCGAACAAGCCGGCCCCTGGCGCGACGCGCGTCCGGGTACACATCAAGCAGTAGTCAGGGCTGAAGCCCTGACCCACATGATCCTGTCTGGTCAGGGCTGAAGC
>DASSOM010000295.1:0-12302 GCA_035700625.1 Vicinamibacterales bacterium | reverse complement strand
TCAGCACCTGCCACTGCTCGTCCCCCCAGAGTTCCGCCTGGCGCCCCTCGCCGACGTCGCCGGCCGCCTCCTGCGTGGAGCGTCGCGCCTCGAAGACGCCGCCCTGCGACGTGCCGCCGAGCGCGATCTTTTCGATGCACGCCGCCGACACCGGCGTCCCCGCGGCCGCGCACTTGTCGAAGAACACGTAGATCGTCCGCCGCCGCGCCGCGAACGTCGTCGGCGCCTTGATGGCGCTGAACACGGGGTCCTCGTTGTACTCGCGCATCGGCACGACCCACATGTCGATGCCGTGCTTCCGCATGAGGGCGGACAGGAACGTGTCGAGCCGCTCCTGCAGCCACTGCTGCTGCATCGCCGCCTGCTCCTTCAGCGTCCCGAACGGCCGTTCGGGCGCCTGCGCGCGGGCGGCGGGCGAGAGGAGGAGCAGGCAGAGAAGGAGCGCGAATCGTCGAATCATGCGCAGGAGTTTACACGCGTACACGGGAAACGATGCGCCAACCCACTCAGTTGCGACGCCGATCGCTCCGCGTGACACGGCGGCGATCCCGCGTCCCCGACCGGCGTTCGATCGATGTCTGCTCGCCGCGTGTGATCGGCCACTCGCGGTGGCACGCGCGGCAGCACCACGTCAAGTGCACAGATCGGCCCGTGATTGTTGTTTCCGGGTGCACAGTGCCCCGCGCTCCGCACAACGTGCAGCGCGCCGGAACCCTGAAGCGGACGGGCGTCGTCGGCACATGCACAGCTGTGCACTTCACATTCCGGAATGGTCATTGCTAGTGCAACGTCCGGATGCGGGTACTGCTGGTTAGAAAGCTCGCCGAGCAGCGACCGCCGTCGCGGGATGAGACGAAACTGGGTCGCGGCTGAGCTAAGCGCGCAAGGAGGATCAGATATCCTGTCGCGCGTGACACCGCGGGTGCTAGTTGTCGAAGATGACGAGGATCTTCGCTGGGTGTTCCGGACGTCCCTGACGATGGCCGGATTCGAGGTTCAGGAAGCTGCCGACGGCTTGACGGCTCTGCGCTCGATTGATCAACGTGCCCCCGATGTCGTCGTGCTGGATCTCGTTCTGCCTGGCCTCAACGGCGACGTCGTGCAGCAGGAGATCGCCGCGAGACCTCACACGCGCCACATCCCCATCGTGATCGTGACAGCGAGCCCAGAGCCCGTGCACGGAACGTGCGTGCTCCGAAAACCTGTCGCACTCGATCATCTCGTGCAGACGGTCCGCTCGTGCCTCGCATCCCAGCACACCGTCCACCGGGCCCAAGCCGACCGCGGGAGCGATCGATAACATTTGAGCATCAGACGCCGCCCCGCCTCGTGCGCGCGTGCTTGGTGGACCCCTTGCCGCCGTTGCGTAGACATGCGGAGCCGCTAGGGCTGGAAATCCTTGCCCGGAAACGCCAACGGCGGCGGCGGAATCGTCAACGTGACACCGCAGTGCTCACAGATATAGAACGACGTGAACACGCCAAGGCTCCGCAGTCTCATCGCCGACGGGCGATGACAGTCCGGGCAGTCCCGAACGGCGGGTGGGTTGGTTCTGGATGGCGAAGACTCTGGTAGCGCCATAACTCGACCTCTCGGAATGAGTCGGTCGGCGCAACGCGCGATGCTGCGCGCCAGGCTCTGCCTCAGGATGCGCGAAGTATACGCTCAACCTCTGCCGTAGGCAAACGGCCGCACATCCCTCGTGCGTACAATCGGCCGTGGGTTCGGGCGCCATCGCCGCGTTCGTCGCGGAAATCGTCTTCTGGGCGGTGCTGGGCCTCGGCGTCGTCTTCGGTGAAATCAGCCGCAGGGCGGCCGTCATCTTCGTACTGTTGTGGGCGGCCGGTTTCTTCGGCCTGCCGCGTGTCTCCCAAATGGGCGCGGCGTTTGTCACGTCGTACGTCGCCCTCCTCGATATCGTGCTCGTGTTCCTCTTGTTCAAGGGCGACGTACCGTTGACGTGAACGGCCGCCAACAATTCCTACTCGCCGCACATCGCGCGCGCGGCGACGTGCCGAAAGGCCCGCGCGAGATCGTCGATCGAGCTGCTCGCGAGCCACCGCCGCGGCAGCCGCACGCGCGGGGCGACGTCCGTCCCCGCGATCCGGAACGACACGTCCACGAACCGATCCGAGACGCGCGAGATCCGCGCGCGATCGAGCGCCAGCGTCTGGCGGCAGGCGCTCACCGACAACCCGTTGGTCAGGGGTACGAGCTGTTCGATCGTCATCGCAACCTCCTGCGGTACCGGTCACGCCGCCTGTCCCCGCTGGCACGTGCGGCGGCCTGGGGATAAGATGCGCGCCAGCATGCGAAATCGCAAGACCCTGCGCCGCGTGCTCCTCGTCGCCGCGGCCGTGCTGGCCGTGGCCGTCCTCGGCCTGTTCGTGACGGCCCGCCGCCTGCTCGGCTCCGACAGCGTCCGCACGGCCATCGCGCAGCAGCTCTCGGCCGCCCTCGGACAGCCGGTCCGGATCGATACGGCGGGTGTCTCCCTGTTTCCTCGGCTGGCCGTCGAACTGCACCGCGTGGCCATCGGCAATCCGGTCGCGGTCAGCCTCGGCGAGGTCCGGATTGCCACCGGCTGGAGAGGACTGCTGTCGCGGACCGTCGACGACGCCGAGATCACCGTCGCCGCTACAAGGATCTCGCTCCCGCTGCCATTCTCTCTGGTACCGGCGTCCAGTGAGACGACGGGCGCTTCGGGTGCGTCCGGCTTCACCATCACCTCTATTGGCCGCATCTCGCTGCGCGGCGTGGATCTCGTGGCGGACCGCCACACGCTGCGCGTCGACCTGGAGGCCGGCATCGAGCACGACACGTTGACGGTCGACTCGCTGACCGCGACGGCGGCGACCACCAGCATCGAGGCGCGCGGCGCGATGTCGAGCATGGCGCGCGCGCAGGGGCAGTTCGAGGCGAGCGCCAACCCGCTCGATCTCGACGAGATGTTCGCGTTCGCGGGCGCCTTCACGACGCCGGCGCCGCACGGTCGCGCGCCATCCGGCACGTCCGCCTCGCCGATGCACATCGTCGTCCGGCTGACCGCGCCGCGCGGCAATTTCGGGGCGCACGCGTTCGCCAATCTCTCGACGACGATCGACCTGACGACGGGACGGGTGGCGCTGGCGCCGATGGCGGTGCGCCTGTTCGACGGGACGGTTCAGGGCAAGCTCGCGGCCGACACGAGCCGCTCCGTCCCGCGTCTCACGTTGAACGGACGTCTCGACGGTCTCGATGCCGCCGCGCTGATCGCCGCGGCCGGATCGCCCGGCAGCCTCACGGGACGGCTCGGAGGCACCGCATCGCTGACGGCGGACGGCACCGCCGCCGACGCGCTCCTGCGGACGGCGCACGGGACAATCGACATGACGGTCTCGGACGGACGCATTCCCGGACTCGACATGGTGCGCTCGGTGATCCTCGCGTTCGGGAAGCCGTCCGGCGCGCCGCCGGAAGGATCCGGTTCGGCGTTCACGCGTCTGGGCGGCACGTTCGCGCTCGCGAACGGGACGCTCACGTCCGACAACCTCGCGCTCGCGTCGCGCGACTTCGATCTCGCCGGACGCGGCTCGCTGCGTCTTCCAGGCGGCGGCGTCGAGGCGCGCGCGGATGTCGTGTTGTCGCGCGAGCTCACCGCGCAGGCGGGCACCGACCTCCGGCGCTACGCCGAGGAGGACGGACGCGTCGTGCTGCCCGCGCGCATCGACGGCACGATCGCCCGTCCCGTCGTGTTCGTCGACGTCGAAGCGGCCGCGCGCCGCGCGCTGCAGAACGAGCTGAAGCGGCGGACGAAGTCGCTGCTCGATCGCCTCTTCAAGAAGAAGCAAAAGGGGTAGAATCCCCGCAGGTCCCGTCGTCCGGTCGCGTCAGCAGCCCCGGCTGTGCAAGGAGGGAGCTATGGCCGCCGAGAAATGCGCGCATCCCGCGTGCAACTGCACCGTCCCCGAAAAAGGTCCGTTCGGCAAGTACTGCAGCGAACATTGCAAGAAGGCGGGCAACATCACCGAATTGCGGTGCGGCTGCCAGCACGCTGATTGCCGCTGAGCTGGATCGACCCGGGTGATCGTACGCTGAAGCCCGGCCGTGTCTCACGCGCGGCGACGGTCCAGTTCTGTGTCCGAGGTCAAACGATGAACCCCATTCGTGTTGTGATGAACCCTGTCCGTGTTTTTCTGCGTTCTTCCGTGGCCGTTGTTCTGTGTTCTTCTGTGGCTGTCCTTCTGTGTTCTTCCGTGGCTGCCGTACAGTCCCCGCCAGCTGACACCGTTCCCGCGGCTGACGGCGACATCTCGATCGTGCCGATCAATCACGCGACGCTGCAGCTGCGCCACGGCACGAATGTGATCGACGTCGATCCTGTCGGTCAGGCGAGCTTCGACGGGCTGCCGTCGCCGGACATCATCCTCGTCACCGACATCCATGGCGATCATCTCGACCCCGCGATGGTCGATGAACTGAAGACGACGAAGACGACGATCGTCGCGCCGAAGGCGGCCGCCGCGAAGCTGGATGGCGCGACCGTGATGGCCAACGGTGAGACGAAGACGGTGAACGGCGTGCGGATCGAAGCGGTGCCGATGTACAACCTGACGCGCGGGCCGTCCGCCGGCAAGTTGTTCCACGACAAAGGGCGGGGCAACGGCTACATCGTCACGCTGGGGGGAAGCGGATCTACATCGCCGGCGACACGGAGTGCACGCCCGAGATGAAAGCGCTCACCGACATCGACGTCGCGTTCCTGCCGATGAATCTTCCCTACACGATGCCGCCGTCCGAGGCGGCCGAGTGCGTCAAGGCGTTCAAGCCCGGAATCGTCTATCCCTATCACTATCGCGGGCAGAATCTCGAAGAGTTCGCGTCCGCGCTGAAGGGCACTCCCGTCGACGTTCGCATCCGCGACTGGTACGCCGCGAAACCGTAGTGCGGGATCCGGACGCCATCGTCGTCGGCTCGGGACCGAACGGGCTGGCGGCGGCGATCGTGCTTGCGCGCGCCCGACGGCGCGTCGTCGTGTACGAAGCGGCCTCGACCGTCGGCGGCGGCTGCCGCTCGGCCGCGCTGACGCTGCCAGGGTTCGTGCACGACGTCTGCTCCGCGGTGCATCCGATGGCGGCAGCGTCGCCATTCTTTCGCTCGCTGCCGCTGACGGATCACGGTCTCGCGTGGATCGCGCCGCCGGCGATGCTCGCGCATCCGTTCGACGATCGTCCGGCGGCGGTCGTCGGACGATCGATCGAATCGACGGCGCTCGGCCTCGGGATCGACGACGGCGCGTACCGGAAGGTAGTGGGGTCGGCCGCGAGGACCTGGTCGCACCTGGAAGGGGCGATCCTGTCGCCGCCCCGGTGGCCCGCGCATCCGATGACGCTGGCCCGCTTCGGCCTGCATGCGCTGCAGCCGGCCGAGCGGCTGGCGGAGCATGCCTTTCACAGCGCGCGTGCGCGCGGGCTGATCGCCGGCCTGGCGGCGCACGCGATGCTGCCGCTCAACCGGAGTCCGACCGGCGGCGTGGCGATCGTTCTCGCCGCGCTCGCGCACACGGCCGGCTGGGTCTTTCCACGCGGCGGTGCGCAGCGCCTCTCCGATGCGCTCGCACGCTACCTGCGATCGCTCGGCGGAGAGATCGTGACCGACGCCCCGGTGAAATCGCTGCGCGACCTCCCGCAGGCGCGCGCGGTGTTGTGCGACCTCTCCCCGCGTCCGTTTCTGGAGATCGCCGGTTCGCTGCTGCCGGACCGCTATCGCCGCCGGCTCGAGCGCTACCGCTATGGCATCGGGGCGTTCAAAGTGGACTGGGCGATCGAAGGGGGGATCCCGTGGAGCGACGCCGCGTGCGCCCGCGCGGGTACGGTGCATCTTGGCGGGACGCTCGACGAAATCGCCGCGTCCGAGCGTGCCCCGTGGAGCGGTGCGGCCTCGGATCGTCCGTTCGTGCTGCTGTCGCAGCCCGCTGCGTTCGACGACTCGCGCGCGCCGGCCGGACGGCAGACCGTCTGGGCGTACTGCCACGTGCCGCACGGATCCACGGTCGACATGCTGCCCGCGATTGAAGCGCAGGTCGAACGCTTCGCCCCCGGGTTCCGTGAGCGCGTGCTCGCGCGCCACGTGATGGCGCCCGCCGACCTCGAGCGCCACAACCCGAATCTCGTCGGCGGCGACATCGCGGGCGGCGTCCCCAGCCTGCGCCAGCTCGTCGCCCGTCCGACGCTGCGCTGGTACTCGACGCCCGCCCGCGGCGTGTACCTCTGCTCGTCGTCCACACCCCCCGGCGTCGGCGTCCACGGCATGTGCGGATACTATGCCGCGTCGGTGGCCTTACAGGAGTCGCTGCGGGATGATGGAGCGAATCCCTGATCAGGAATCCCTCATCCCTGATCCTCGAATCCCTGATCCTTATCCCGCATCGCTGATCGTGAATCGCCGATCCGGGATCCGCGATCCGGGATCCGCGATCAGGGATTCGCGATCAGGGATTCGGGATTAGGGATTCGGGATTAGGGATTCGGGATATAGATTAGGGATCCGAGGATCAGCGATTAGGGATTCGTGATCAGGGATTCATCATGCGACCGACCTTTCTGACTGGCGCCATCGTTTGCTTCATCGCAGCCTTCCCCTCCGCGCAGACCCCTGACGTCCGCGCTTTCATGGCGAGTCCGGCCTTCCAGTCGGCGTCGACCTTCATCCAGGCCGACCAGGACCGCTTCGTCCACGAGCTGATTACGCTGACCGAGATCCCCTCTCCGCCGTTCAAGGAACGCGCCCGCGCAGAGGCGTACCTGCAGATGCTGCGTGACGCCGGCCTCACCGACGTCGAGATGGACCCCGTCGGCAACGTCATGGGTGTGCGCAAAGGAAAGGGCGCCGCTCCGCTCCTCGCCGTCGTCGCCCACCTGGACACCGTCTTTCCCGAAGGAACCGACGTGACCGTGAAGCGCGACGGCACCCGCCTCGCCGCGCCCGGCGTCGGCGACGACACACGCGGACTGGCGCTGATGGTGTCCGTGATCCGCGCGATGAACGCGGGGGGCATCGACACGGACGGCGACATCCTCTTCGTGGGCGGCGTCGGTGAAGAGGGAGAAGGCGACCTGCGCGGCGTGAAGTATCTGCTGCGGGAGGGAAAGTACAAGGACCGCATCCGCCGGTTCATCGCGATCGACGGCGGCAACCAGGGGCACATCACGCGCGGCGGCGTCGGCAGCAAGCGTTACCGCGCCGTGTTCACCGGTCCGGGCGGCCACAGTTACGGCGCGTTCGGGATCGTCAATCCGGCGTTCGCGATGGGAGACGCGATCGCGCACTTCTCGCACGTCCAGGTGCCCGCGACTCCGAAGACGACGTTCAGCGTCGGCGTGGTGCGCGGCGGCACGTCGGTGAATTCCATCCCGGCGCAGGTCAGCATGGACATCGACATGCGCTCGGTCGACTGCGGGGAGTTGAAGAAGGTGGACGACCAGTTTCTCGCGATCGTGCGCGCCGCCGTGGACGCGGAGAATCAGGCGCGCTCGACGAAGCAGGGACGCATCGCCGTCGATCCCAAGGTCATCGGGGAGCGTCCGTGCGGCGAGACGCCGATGGACGCGCCGCTCGTGCGGCGGACGGCCGCGGTGATCGAGGCCTTCGGCCTGACGCCCACGTACGGCATCAGCAGCACCGATTCGAACATCCCGATGAGTCTCGGCATCCCCGCGCTGACCATTGGCCACGGTGGCGAAGGGGGACGCAGCCACTCGCCGGACGAGTGGACGGACGTCGATCCGGCGGCCAACGTGCAGGCGACGAAGATCGCGCTCGCGATCATCGTCTCGGCCGCGACTGCGGGCGTCAGCCCATAAAGGACTGACCCACATGCCCTTGGTCAGGGCTGACCTCTGTGTGGGGCAGGGCTTCAGCCCTGACATTCACCGCCGCGCGGCGTCGGGGACGTGCTCGAGGATGAAGGACGCCGCGGCCGAGCGCACGTTCGTGTAGTAGTTCGTGCCGTACGCGCACGACGTCGTCTGGTTGGCCGAGATGATGCCCGCGACGGCCCAGACGCCGCCTTCCGACAGCAGCAGCGGCCCGCCCGAATCCCCCTGACACACCGAACTCGCGTTGGTCGTGTACTCCGTCTGCAGCAGCGAGCCGTTCACCGCAGTGATCGCGGCGAGACCGGCGCGCAGCGTCGTGCCGACGGTGTTCTGGTCGCGTCCCCAGCCGGCGATGATCGCGGTCTCGCCGACGTGCGCATCGCGGCCGAGCAGCAGCGGGATCGGCTCGACGCCGAGGTCCGTCGCCGTGAGCACCACGCCGACGTCGACCGAGGCGTTGTTCTTTTCGCTGTAGCCCGGATATGCGGCGAGGCTTTTCGCGGTGACGGGCGTGCCCGAGCCGAGATAGACCTGCGCGCCGGCGGCGTCCACGACGCAGTGCGCCGCCGTGAGCACCGCGCGACGCGCGATCACCGTCCCCGAGCACGCGCCGGCCTGATCGCCGGATCCATTGCGCAGGTTCAGCAGGACGACAGAGGTGGAGACCACCTTGGGGCACTCGGAGCCGTTGACGATCGAGGTCGGTCCGCCAAGCGCGCCGCACACCCCGCCGGCCGGGAGCGTTGCCGTCGGCGTGGGGGACGCGGGCGTCGACGGGCTCGAGCTGCCGCCGCATGCAGCCACCGCCGCGAGGCACGCGACGAGGACGGCCGTTCTCATTCGTCCTCCGTCTCCGGCGCCGTGTCCGCCGGATGCGGCAGCGCGCCGCCGGCCGCGCCCCAGGGCGCGAGGACGCCCGTCCGCGCGTACGTGAGCAGCTTGTCGCGCGTGTCGGCGATGTCGAGCGTCCGCATCGTGAGCTGTCCGATGCGATCCTGCGGCGAGAACGCCGACGCCGCTTTCTCCATCGTCAGGCGCTCGGGGTGGTACGTCAGGTTCGGCGATCGCGTGTCGAGGATGGAGTAGTCGTTGCCCCGGCGCAGCTCCAGCGTGACCTCGCCGGTGATCGCCCGCGCGATCCAGCGCTGCGCCGATTCGCGCAGCATCATCGCCTGCGGATCGAACCAGCGTCCCTGATAGAGCAGCCGTCCGAGCCGCCGGCCGTTGTCCCGGTACTGCTCGATCGTGTCCTCGTTGTGAATGCCGGTCACCAGCCGTTCGTAGGCGATGAAGAGCAGCGCCATCCCCGGCGCCTCGTAGATGCCGCGGCTCTTGGCTTCGATGATCCGGTTCTCGATCTGATCGCTCATCCCGAGGCCATGGCGTCCGCCGATGCGATTGGCTTCGAGCACGAGCTGGATCTGATCGCGGAACGCGATCCCGTTCAGCGCGACGGGCTGACCTTCTTCGAACCGCACCGCCACGTGTTCCGGCTTGACGACGACGTCCTCGCGCCAGAACGGGACTCCCATGATCGGATCGACGATCGTCATGCCGGTGTCGAGCCGCTCGAGATCCTTCGCCTCGTGCGTCGCGCCGAGCATGTTCGAGTCGGTCGAGTACGCCTTTTCGGCACGCATGCGGTACGCGAAGCCCGCGCGCTGCATGTACGCCGACATCTCCGCGCGTCCGCCGAGCTCGTCGATGAAGTCCTGATCGAGCCAGGGCTTGTAGATCTTCAGCTTCGGGTTCGCGAGCAGGCCGTAGCGGTAGAACCGCTCGATGTCGTTCCCCTTGAACGTGCTGCCGTCCCCCCAGATGTGGACGTCGTCTTCGCGCATCGCCGTGACGAGCATCGTGCCCGTGACGGCGCGGCCGAGCGGCGTCGTGTTGAAGTAGGGCAGACCAGCGGTCGCGATGTGGAACGCGCCGCACTGCAGCGCGGCAATTCCCTCGCCGGCGAGCTGCGCGCGGCAATCGACGAGCCGCGCCTGTTCCGCGCCGTACTGACGCGCGCGCCGCGGAATCTCCTCGTAGTCGGGCTCGTCGGGCTGGCCGAGGTTGGCGGTGTACGCGTACGGGATAGCCCCGCGACTGCGCATCCAGTGCAGCGCGGCGCTCGTGTCGAGGCCGCCGGAGAACGCGATACCGACCCGCTCGCCCGCGGGGAGCCGTTGAAGAATCGTCGCCATCGATGCCGAATTGTGACACGGACGCGTCTTGCATGCGTACTGCAGTGGGCAGCTTCCAGCTGCCAGCCGCCAGTGGCCAGCCCAAAAGGAAGGAATCGTTTTCCTTATGAGCTGGAAGCTGGAAGCTGGAGGCTGGAAGCTGGAGGAGGTGCCCCATGCGACATACGGATGAGGATGTGGACCGCCAGGGCCACGATCGCGAGCCCGAATTACCACCACGCCGGCGCGAGCAGAGCTACGAGGAGCAGGTCAGCAACGTCGGCCTGGATCCCGACGAGCCGGCGCTGACCGAGGAGGCGCGCGCCGGGCGCTCCCGCCCGCCGAAGCGCGAGCGGACGTAAGAAGTTTCGAGCCTCGTAACCTCGAGCGGCCTCCGGACGCGAATTCCGGCCGGAATTCGCGCCTTCTCAGCGGTATCGCGCTTGCCATGGCGCTCTCCGGATTTCACCGACTTCTGGAGGGGCAAGATGCGAGGATTTGGAACAGCGGCGGTCGTGGCCGGGATTCTGGCGATTGCCGGGTGCGGCGGTGGGGGCGGCGGCAGCACGCCGACGAATCCGACGCCGACGAACAACGATCCGATCACGATCACGATCGTCGGGGTGAAGGGGAAGCAGTCGTTCTCACCGAATCCCGCCGACGTGCCGGCAGGCCGCATGGTGGTGTTCAAGAACAACGACACCGTCACGCACCACGTCGTGCTCGACGATCTGTCGATCGATGCCGGCAACATCGCGCCCGGCGCGACGAGTCGCGCGCTCGCGCTCGGCGGCGTGAACAAGCCGTATCACTGCGCGAACCATCCGAGCATGGTCGGCAGCCTGAATACGGCCGCCACGCCGGAGCCGCCGCCCTGCACGGGGTACTGCGGGTAGCTACACGTCGCTCCGCAGCGCTTCTGCCGGGTGGATGTTCGACGCGCGAAGCGCCGGCAGATAACTGGCCAGCATCGCGGTGCCGCCGAGACCGGTGGCCACCGCGATGTACGTGATCGGATCGATCGCCTTCACGCCGAACAGCAGCGTCGACATGACGCGCGTCACGCCCGCGGCGCCGACCAGCCCGATGCCGATGCCGATCGCCGCGAGGACGATGCCGTGCCTGACGAACAGGCCGGTCACGTCGCGCGGCGCGGCGCCGAGCGCGATGCGGATGCCGATCTCGCGCGTGCGCTGCGCCGCGACGTAGGCGATCACGCCGTAGATGCCGACGACGCCGAGGACGAGCGCGACGGCGGCCGCAATCGCGAGCATGACCAGCGCGAACGACGTTTGCGCCATGGACTCGGCGCGGATGTCGTCGAGCGTCTGCACGCGCGCCACCGGCAGGTTCGGGTTCACCGACCAGACCGCCTGCTGGATTTCCTGGAGCAGCGTCGGTGACTTCGGCCTCGCCGTGCGGACCGCGTAGCCCAGATTGCGCGCGACCATCACCGGGTTCGTCCAGAAATCCTTCACCACGACCGGCCAGTAGATGACCTTCGGCGCCGGCTGCGCGACGCCGTCGTCGCGCTCATCGTGCACCACGCCGACGATCGTGCGCCACGGGTTGCTCGGGCTGTTCCGGATCCGCTTGCCGATCGCCGCCGCCGGATCCTTCCAGAACTCGCGCGCGAAGTTCTCGCTGACCATCACGACGGGCGCTTCCTCGAAGGCATCGCGCCAGGTGAGGGCGCGTCCGGCCAGCACCGGGTTGCCCATCGTCTGGAAGTAATGTTCGCCCACCCACTTGAAGCGTCGCAGCGGAGGAATCCCGCCGCCCGGCTGGGGGAAGTCCTCGACGAAGATCGGGTCGTTGTCGTCGTAGCCGTCCATCGTGATCGAGGACGACACGCCGACCGACGTGACGCCCGGCATCTGCGACAGCCGTTCGGCGATCTGCTGGTGCGTGCGCGCCGTCTGCTGCGGGTCGCCGATGAGCGACTCGGGAATCGACACGCGCAGCGTGAGCACCGATTCCGGGTGCGTGAACCCCGGATCGACGTGCCGCATGGCCTGGAACGTGCGGATCATCAAACCCGAGGCGATGAGCAGAATCACGGCGAGCGCGATCTCGGCAACGACGAGCGTGTTGCGCGCGCGGTGCCGATCACGTCCGGCGGAGCCGAGGCGTCCTCCCTGTTTGAGCGCGGCGGCGAGCTGCGGCCGGGCGAACTTGATCACGGGAATGAGACCGAAGAGCAGCCCCGCGAACAGCGACACCGCCAGCGTGAACAGCAGGACGGGCGGATCGATCGTGATGTCGTGCAGGCGCG
>DASSOM010000294.1:0-4257 GCA_035700625.1 Vicinamibacterales bacterium | reverse complement strand
TTCGGCGATCGCGGTCGCGAGCGGGATGACGCGAATGCCGTTCAGCTCCTTGTACTTCCCGGCGCCGACCACCTGCTCCGCCTTCCGCCAGTCGATGATGTGGAGGTAGTCGAAGTCGAGCTGCGACGCGCCGACTTCGATTGGCGCCTTGCCCTCGGCAATGCCCCCTGTGGCCATCTCGACGTTATAGGAGTTGATGAACGCGAAGCCGTCGCTCGCCCCCTTGCCGGAGTCGGCGAGGTCCTGGGAGTACGGCGGGAGCTCGATCTGGAAGCTCCGGCTCAGATCGAGCTGGCCGGTTTTCTGATCGACGGCCAGGAACGTCGAGTACCCGCGGTAGACGTCGGCGTAGTGCTCGAAATGATCCTTCGCACTCACCCCCTTGCCAGTCCGCGCGTTCCACCCCGCGAGGGCAGGCACCATCGACGAGATGTGGACGTATTTCGTGTCGGGCGTCGCGAAGATGCCGCCGTGCGACGTCTCGATGTTCGGTACCTGCAGCACCTGCTTCGCGCGGAAGTCGGCGAGGTCGACCATGCCGATGCGTCCGTGCGCGCGGTCGTTGATGTAGAGCCACCGGCCGTCGTACTTGCCGCCGGTTTCGCTCAGCGCCGGGTGATGCGCATCCCCCCAGCGCAGCGCCTCGCGCGGATCGCGCCCGTGATCATCGTCGTCATCGTCGTCGCGCGCGTGATGGCGATCGCCGTTGGTCGCATCCGCATGCGGTCCGCTCACGCCTCCCTCGAGCGCCTCCTCGGACCAGTCCGCGCCGTACCCGTAGCCGGACCAGGGCTCGGGCGTGAACACCGGAATCGTCTTCAGCAGCCGCATCGACGGGACGCCGATGACGTGTACCTGCCCCGAATGACCGCCCGACGCGAACAGCAGGTACTCGTCGCGTCCCCCGGGCGGCACGAACGTTTTCAGCGCGCGCGCGGCATCTTCGGGGCTCAGCCCCCGCGTCTGCGCAATCGCGCGCAGGTCATCGGCGCCTCGTCCGGAACGCATGCCGCACGCGTAGAACGTGGTTGCGGCCAGCAGCACGGCCGGCAGCGCCACGAGCCAGAACTTCTTCATCGCAGCCTCCGGCATCCGAGTATTCGGCGGGTGCGCGCGCGCGCCTATGACGCGCGTCATACGGATGTTCGATGTCGGAAAGGAGGCCGAAACTGCGGCCGCGCCTAGCGCTCGGCCGCCGGGAGGAGCAGGTCTTCGAGGAAGAACGCCGACAGCTCGGAGCGGTTGCGGAGCCCCGACTTGCGATAAATTGCGAGCGCCTGCTGGCGGATGGTGGTTTCGGTCGTCGATCGCGCGGCGGCGATCTCGCGATGGCTGAGCCCTTTCAGCATGAGCAGGCCGATCTCGCGCTCCGCCGGCGTGAGACCCCACCGCGTGAACTGCGCATCGATCGCGGCGCCGAGCCCCTGCAGGGCGTCGCGCGCCTCTTCGCGGAACCGCGCGGCCTCTTCGCGTGCGGCCGTCAGATCGATCGAGAGCTGCCGCGCCTCGCTTCGCGCCACGCGGAGCTGCCGCCAGAGCGCGGCTGCGCCGGCGAGCGATGCCAGCATGATGACCCCTTCCGTGAGCAGGTGGCCCGCGTCGGTGCCGGATCGATAGTCGGCCGCGATGTCCGCGCCGATGAGCGCGGCGATCACGACGAAGAGCACGGCCGCGACGGGCGCCGTCCGCGATCCCACATCCGTTGTATCCACCGCTCTCACCTCTTGTGCGTGCCGGCGATCGAACGTTCGTGCGATGACGCGCCGGTCTCGCGCTCCGTATCTTCGGGCAGACGCGTCGTCTGACGCGCACACCGAAGAGGAGATCACCGTGACATCTTTACCACTGCACCCCGCCATCGTGCACCTGCCGCTCGGCCTGGCCTTCCTGATGCCCGTGCTGGCCGCCGGCTTTGCCTGGGCGCTCTGGCGCGGCCGCGCGCGCTCGCGCGCGTGGCTGGCGATCGTTGCGTTGCAGGCGGTCCTGCTGGGCGCGGGACTCGCGGCCATGAACACCGGCGAGCGCGAAGAGGATCGCGTCGAACCGATCGTGCCGGAGGCGGCCATGGAACGGCATGAAGAGTACGCCGAACAGTTCGTGTGGGCGACCGGCCTGACGCTCGGCATCGCCGCGTTGGCGTTCGCGTTCGCCGCGCGGCCCGGCGTGCGGCGCGGGCTGACGCTCGCCACCGTCGCCGGCACGGTTCTCGTCGCGGGCGCGGCCATCCGCGTCGGCCACGCCGGCGGCGAACTGGTCTACGTGCACAACGCGGGGGCGGCGTATACCTCCGTTGCCGCACCGACCACGGCTGAGCGGCAATCCGACACGGCGTCTACGGATGAGGAGGGTGAGCACGAGCGGCACAAGTCATCGAAACGCGCCGAATCTCGGCCATAACCCGGCATGTCACTTGCGATGATCGACCAGGGGCCCATGCGAACGAGCGGAAGCGAGTGAGCCACGCGAGCGGCGCGGGGCATGGGGGCCCCCGCGAGCGAGCGTGTAAGGGAGTCCGAGGGGCGAAGCCCTTCGGACAAAAAAGAAGGAGGAAAAGATGCGAGCGCTCCAAGGCGTTCTGTTGGCGGTGATGATGACAGCGGTCGGCTGCGCGACGACGAACGGTGGCACGAGCGAGCAGCCCGTCGGGACGTCCGGCACGACGCCCGCAGGTCCGGTTCAAGTGAACAGCTCGAAAACTGGAGTGTTGCCGGTCGGGCAGCAGATCGACGTGCGGCTGCAGGACGCCTTGAGTTCGGCGACGGCGACCGCGGAGCAGCGGTTCGAGGCGACGACGGTCGTGCCGCTCGAACAGGACGGCCGCGTGCTCGTCCCGGCGGGCTCGCAGGTGCGCGGCGTCGTCAGCAGCGTGAACCCCGCCGGTCGCGTGGATCGCACCGGCAAGCTGACGCTCGCCTTCGATCAGATCACCGTCAACGGCCGTGAGTATCCGATGCGGGCGCTCGCGACGCACGCGTTCGAGAGCGGCGGTATCCGCGAAGAAGTGGGCACGGTCGGCACCGGCGGCGCCGCGGGCGCCATTGTCGGCGGCATTCTCGGCGGCGTGAAGGGAGCGCTGATCGGCGCGGTCGTCGGCGCCGGCGGCGTGATTGCCGCGACGGAAGGCAAGGACGTCGAGTTGCCGGCGGGGACGATCATCCGCGTGAGGCTCGACACGCCGGTCGAGATCCGGTAGGCGCCACGTCGTGTCGATCGGGCCTCGGTGAAGGGAACGCGCCTGCGCGTTCAGCGCGCCGCCGGCGCCGCGGGATCGCCCGCGCGCACGGCGGCCGCCAGCCAGCGGAGCAGGCCGGCAAACGTCGCGACCCACGCAGCGAGCGCGATGAAGACGAACACGCGCGGAATCGGCCGCAGAAAGTCGAGGTGCATCGCCTCGGCGAGCCTGAACGTCGAGACGGTGTACACCGCAAGCGGGAACACCGCTCCCCAGTAGAGCGGATCGTAGGTGAACGGAAACCGGCGGAATCCGTATCGCCACACCCCGAGCACGATCAGCATCGGGATCCACCACGTTCCCGTCGCCCAGTAGAACACGGTGAAGCCCTTCAGAAACGGAAGCAGCGACTGCAGGAATGGCGCCTGGTCGGCATTCAGGATCAGCAGCGATCCGGCGAGCGCCGAGATCGCCATCGCCCCCATGTTGATCCAGTACGGCGGCGTGAGGTCCGCCGGCGAGAACGTGAAGAACGTGTAGCGGTAGAAGATGAGCGAGATCATCCAGATGTACAGCATCCCGCCCCAGAGCCACATCGACAGCGCGAGGAAGTTCAGTTCCAGACGGTAAGGCTGGGCGATGTGCGCCGCGATGAGCGCCGCGAGCACGGCGACCGACTGCGTCGCGACGACGGCAAGCAGCCACGCGCCGGAAATGCCGTCGCCGAGCGACGGCTTTCGCTGCTTCACGATGAGCGCGGTGAAGATGCCGTACGTGAGCAGGACCCAGAGGGCCAGCCCGGCAATCCACAGCGCCAGCGCGAGGCCGACCGCGCCGGCAATGACGATCGTCTGCGCGCCGAGGACGCACGTCGCCGCGACGACGGTGAAAAATCCGGGACCCTGCCGGTGGTCCGTGATGTCGCTCAGCACGACGGCGCGATGGCGAATGGCGCGCGTCACGGTGAGCACCCACAGGATCACGTAGGCGGCGGCGTTCAGCCAGAGCAGCGCCACCGCGATCGGGCGCAGCCCTTCCTGAAGCGCGGCAATCGAGACGAACCCGGTCGCCATCACGAGCGCGAA
>DASSOM010000293.1:0-25280 GCA_035700625.1 Vicinamibacterales bacterium | reverse complement strand
CGACGACGTCCGCCTGATCGAAGTGGTAGATGGCGTCGGACGGCCCGCCGCCGGCCTGCCGGGCGACGGCGCGCGCGGCGTCCTGGGGCACCGGATCCCACTGATGCCACTTCGCCTGCGGGAACTTCTGCAGAATCAACGAGATCTGCTCGGCCATCGTCGGCGAGGTGATCGAGTCGCTGAGGAACCGCAGCCCCGCCCCCTGCTTGCCCTGCTGCGTGCCGAGCGCTCCGCTCAGCGCCGCGATGACGTCTCCCCACGGCCGGACCTCGCCGCGGTAGCTCGCGGTCTTGGTGCGATCCGGATCGTAGAGCGTCAGGATCGCGGCCTGGCCGAACGCGTCGGTCGACCCGAGACTCGCCGGATGTTCCGGATTCCCTTCGACTTTGGTCGGATGCCCTTCGTGGCTTTCGACGAGGACCGGCTCCGCCAGCCCGCCAAACAGCGTCGCGGTCGCGAAGAAGAGCGGTTTGCCCGGGACGAGGTTTTCCGGCTGCCGGACGTAAGGAATGATCTTCTCGGGCGGCTGCTTGACGCAGGCGCCGACGCCCGCGAGCGCGAGCGACGCGCTCATCAGCTTCAGGAACTCGCGGCGTCCTTTCGGGTCGTTCCACTGCGACGCCTGATCCGGGAATTCGCGATGCAGGTATTCCCGGAACTGCGCCGTATCGGCGAGTTCGCCGAGACTGCGCCAGTACAGACGGCCTTCGGCGCCGGCGAGGCGGGATCGGATGGCGGAAAAGTCCATAAATCAGCTACCGGTGACAGGTCGAGCAGCTCGTGAGCTGGTGGACGTCGGCGATCTTGTACTCCTTCACGAGCCGCGCGCCGAGCCCGGGATCGTCGGCCGGGGGCTGCCAGTTCATGTTGAAGACCTGGTCCCGCGGGCGGACGTATTTCTCGGGATTGCGGTGGCAGTTCAGGCACCAGCGCATCTGGAGGTTGTTCTGCTGATACACCAGCGGCATCTGGTCGATCGGGCCGTGGCACGTGGCGCAGCCGACGCCCTTGTTCACGTGGATGCTGTGGTTGAAATACACGAAATCCGGCAGATCGTGCACGCGCCACCACTGCAGGGGCTTGTTGTCGCGGAAGCTGGCGCGTACGGGCTCGAGGATCGGCGCGTTCGTCCAGATCTGCGAGTGGCAGTTCATGCAGGTCTTCGTGGGCGGAATGTTCGCGAACGACGATTCCTCGACCGACGTGTGGCAGTACCGGCAGTCGATGCCCATCGAGCTGACGTGGTGCGCGTGACTGAACTGGATGGGCTGATCGCGGGTGACCCCCTGCTCGGTGACGTAGCCGGACCAGCTGAGCGCGACGACCACGGTCGCGAATACCGTCAGGAAGACCAGAACTGCGAGGATGCTGAGCCGGGAGTAGATGTTGGAGCTGCGAGGGAAGAGTTGACTCATCGTCTAGTCGTCCGCAGTACGTCCCCACAGCCTACCCTGAACCGGCAGACTTTGCGAAGAACGGACAGCGCGCGGTGGTGAACAACACACTGTCACCCCGGTGGGGATAGCGGGGCCATTAATGATGTGAAATGTTTCACAAGGTTGTCAAGGTGCGAGGAGCGAGGTTCGAGGAGCGAGGTGCGTGGTAGCATCCGGCGCCATGACTCGGATCGTTCGGTTCGTCATCGTTCTCGCATTCATCGCCGCGCCCGCGCTCGCGCAGCCGTCCGCGCCCGCCATTCAGTACAAGGTTTCGTTTCCCGCACCCGCGCACCGGTGGGCGCAGGTCGACGTCACGTTCACCGGCGTGCCCGCCGGGACGCTCGACGCGCACATGAGCCGATCGTCGCCGGGACGCTATGCCCTGCACGAGTTCGCGAAGAACGTCTGGGACGTCCACGCGTTCGACGGCAGCGGCCGCGAAGTGCCGACGTCGCGTCCGAATCCGTATGAATGGACCGTCGACCAGCACGACGCGACCGTCCGCATCGTCTACAAGGTGTACGGCGACCACGTCGACGGGACGTATCTCGCGATCGATCCGACGCACGCGCATATGAACATGCCGGCGCTGCTGATGTGGGCGCGCGGCCTCGAGGATCGTCCGGTGCGCATCACGTTCGAGCCGCCCGCCGGGTCGCAGTGGAAAGCGGCCACGCAGCTGTTTCCCACCGACGATCCGTGGACCTTCACCGCACCGAACCTGCAGTACCTGTTCGACAGCCCGACGGAGCTGAGCGCGTACGAGCTGCGCCAGTTCACGATGACGAATCCGGACGGGAAGACGTACACCATTCGCGCGGCCGTGCACGCGGACGCCACGCCGGCCGACATCGACGCCTACGCCGACGGCGTAAAGAAGATCGTCACGCAGGCGAAGGCGATCTACGGCGAGCTGCCCGCGTACGACACGGGCACGTACACGTTTCTCGCGGACTATCTGCCGTGGAACGACGGCGACGGCATGGAGCACCGCAACAGCACGGTCGTCACCGGGACGTCGCTCGGCCGCGCGCTCAACACGGCCTCCCACGAGTTCTTCCATTGCTGGAACGTCGAGCGGATCCGGCCGCAGGGGCTCGAGCCGTTCGACTTCGCGCGCGCGAACATGACCGATTCGCTGTGGCTCGCCGAAGGCTTCACGCAGTACTACGGCCCCCTCGTGATGCGCCGCGCGGGGTTGACCGGGGACGACCAGACGATCGCCACATTCGGGCGTCTGCTGAACGCCGTCGTCAACGGCGAAGGACGGCAGTTCCGATCCGCCGTCGAGATGAGCCACATGGCGCCGTTCGTCGACGCCGCGCGCGCCGTCGACCGCACGAACTTCTCGAACACGTTCCTTTCCTATTACACGTACGGCGGCGCCATCGCGCTCGGGCTGGATCTCACGCTGCGCGATCGCACCGACGGCCGCGTCACGCTGGACGACTTCATGCGCGCGATGTGGAAGAAGTTCGGCAAGCCCGGCGGCCCGCAGCCGGGGCTCGTCGCCCATCCGTATTCGTTGCAGGACGTGAAGCAGACGCTCGCCGAGGTCTCCGGCGACGCCGCATTCGCCGCCGACTTCTTCGCGCGGTACATGATCGGCCGAGACGTCGTCGACTACGCGCGGCTGCTGCAGCGCGCCGGCATCAACGTGCACAAGCGCAGCCCCGGCGAGGCGTGGATGGGAGATCTGCGCGTCGGCGAAGGGGGCACCATCGCGGCGCTCGTGCCCTGGGACTCGCCGGCCTACGATTCGGGGCTCGAACAGGACGACGTGATCACCGCGGTCGGCGGGACGCCCGTGTCGAACACGTCGACGTTCGAGGAAGCCGTGCACGCACACAAGCCCGGCGATCGCGTCGAGGTGACGTTCAAACGGCGCAACGGTGAAGAGGCGAAGACGACGGTGACGCTCGAGGAGAACCCGGCGCTCGTCGCGGTGCCGATCGAGAAGGACGGCGGCACGCTGACGCCGGAGCAGCGCACGTTCCGCGACGCGTGGCTCGGCGCGCGGTGAAAAAAGAAGCCGCCAGCTTCCAGCCGCCAGCTTCCAGCTTTAAAAGGAAGCCGTTCCTCCTTTAAAAGCTGGAGGCCGGAAGCTGGAAGCTGGAAGCTTTCCCCGCCAAGTCGCCATCCAGTATCCGAGGTACGCGAGACCAACCACCCACGCCATCGTGAACCACGCCGTGCCGGCGTAGGTCGCGCGGCTGGCGAGTGTCAGGGGCATGCGCAGCAGCACGAAATTGACGACGAACATCACGATCGTCGCGAAGATTCCGACGCGCAGCAGCAGCAGGACGATGATGGAGGTCGAGACGAGCTGGGCGCTCGCATCGAGCCACCAGGAGCGGCCGGTCGAGCCCCCGAGCCAGATCGCGGAGAGCGCGACCACGGCGACCACGATAAAGAGCCGCTCCGACGTGCGCGGACTTGGCCTCCAGGCGGATGCGCGGCGCAGCGCCGCCTCGAAGAGCCCGCGCAGCACGGCGAAGGCGAAGACGGTGAAGAGCGCGTTCTGCAATCCGGAATTGACGCAGTTGATCAGCGTTACGGCATAGCTGCGCGTGCCCATGAGCGCCCCCACGGCCGCCATGTGCGGCTGCGGCTCGGCGAACCCGAAGGATTGCGGCAGCATTTCGGCCGCGAAGTGGAGCAGCGTGAAGCCGGCGCCGCAGGCGACGCCGAGCAGCACGTCGCGCCCGACGATGGGATCGCGAAACTGGCCGCCGAGGAGGCGCGTCCAGCCGACGAGCATCGACGGCCACGCGCGGCGCACGAATGGCTCGAATGCCAGATAAAGCACATACATCGCGCCGCCCACGAACATCCCGAGTCCCAGGCTTGCGAAGAGCCGCTGCTGCTCGGCCGCGATGTCGCTCACGTGCGGACTCGTGGCCCACATCGCCGTGACGATCAGCGTCGTGACGATCGCCAGTCTCAGCGCGCCGCGCCGGTCGGCGCGTCCCCGGCGGGTCTGCCGGTAAGCGGCGTACGCCGCCGCAACGAGCATGGTGAACACGATGATCGCGTTCCTCGACGCTGAGCCCGACGACGTGGGCGAGGGTTCGCGTCCGGCGGTCGTCCAGGGCGCGACGATCGTGAAGTCGACCGCGCGTCCGCGATACCCCGCGGCCTGAACCGTGATCGGCGTGTTCGTGCCGGGCAGCGTGCCCGACCACGCGCGGCGCTCGTCCGCATACGTGGGCGGCGTCCACGAGGGCGCCACCTCGGTGAACGCGTGCAGGTCGAGGCCGGCGGCGTCGAACAACGGCGTCCAGTCGACGCGCGCGGGAGGATCGGCCGGCGGCGTTTCCTTCTGCGGCGGCACGGCCGTGAACCACAGGAGATTCCCGTTCGAGTCGAGGCTCGTCAGGGTCATGCCGTGGAGACCCAGCGGCGGGTCGCTCGGGCTGACGTCGCCGAAGTCGTTCTCGGGCACGAGCGCGCTGGGACTGGTGCGATACCAGAAACGGACTGCGGCCGGGCGTCCTGTTCGGAGATCCGGCCACCCCGACGCGCCTGCGCCTTGCGACTCCGCCCAGTTGAGATACGAGGTGTCGTACTGGAAGTCCGACGCCGAGTCGGCAACGGGCTCGCCGTAGCCGAACGACGCCCTGAGCGTTTGGCCGCGATCCGCGAGCACCAGCGCCGGCTTGTCGAGCGGCACCCGCGCCAGCATTGCCCAGCGTCCGGCGACCCACGCGCACGCGACGACCAGAATCGCGGCAGCTGCGACCCACATCAGGCCCGCTGCCGATGACATCGCCGCGTCGTCGCCACCGGCGGCGGCGACCATCTCGGGAGACGGCGTTTCCCCCGCCGCGAGCGCCGCTGCCAGCGGATCCCCTCCGGGCAGCGCTGCCGACACCGCGATCGCCGACGAGGGGCGCCGCGAGGGATCCGGATCGATGCACCGCAGGATGGCTGCTTCGATCGCCGGATCCAGTCCTTTCACGATCGTGGTCGGCGGCGTCACCCCGCCTGCGTCGTGCTGTGCCAGCAGATCCGACAGGTTCTTCGCGTCGAACGTGCGGCGCCCCGTGAACAGTTCGTAGAGCACGAGGCCGAGCGCGTAGATGTCGCTGCTGACGGTGACGTCCTGACCCGACAGCTGCTCCGGCGCCATGTAGGCAGGCGTGCCCGCGCGGACGTCCTGCACCTCGCCGATCGCGGCAAGGCTGAAGTCCATGAGGCGCACCTTGCCCGTGCCGTCGAGCATGATGTTCGCGGGCTTCAGATCGCGGTGGAGGATGCCGCGCTCGTGCGCCGCCGCAAGGCCGGCGCAGATCTGCCGCGCGATCTCGAGGCCCTTGTCTTCCGGCAGCCGTCCGATGCGGCGCAGCAGGCTCGACAGGTCCTCGCCGTCCACGTACTCCATCGTGATGTACGGCTGTCCATCGGTTTCACCGATGTCGTACACGCGGCAGACGTTGGGATGCGAGACCTGGCGCGCGGTCCGGACTTCGTTGTGGAACTGCGCGAGACGGACGGGATCGCGCAGCAGCAGCGGCGGCAGGAACTTGAGCGCGACGGGCTGTCCGAGACGCAGGTCGTCGGCGCGGTAGACCTCGCCCATGCCGCCGCGCCCCGCGAGACCGATGATGCGATAGCGCCCGTCGAGCACGATCCCGGGGGCGAAGCGGCCGTGGTCGATCGATCCCGAGGAACTCAGCCAGCCGCTGTCGGACGTCCGCGTCGACGATCTCTCAGCCTCTGCGGATTTACTCGAGAGCCGCGTCTCTCCGGCGTCCTGCGCGGTCACGACGTTGGTGCCGCGGATCGCGCCTCCACACGCCGGACAGAAGGCACCGCCGTCGGGGACCGCG
Organism: Vicinamibacterales bacterium; assembly: GCA_035700625.1. Taxonomy (GTDB): domain Bacteria; phylum Acidobacteriota; class Vicinamibacteria; order Vicinamibacterales; family 2-12-FULL-66-21; genus DASSOM01. The sequence goes on along the minus strand of DASSOM010000293.1, from coordinate 19,009 downwards.
GCGCCGCAGGACGGACAGAACACGCCGGCATTGTACGATCACGCCACGGCGCCAAGATTTAAGTCTCACGCCAAGGAGCCAACGAGCCAAGAGGTCTCACGCCAAGGAGCTAAGGGGATCTCAGGCCGCGCTCAGTTCTTCCGATAGATCGACCGCGTCGTGGACGATGGACCGCCGAGCACGCCGGCGCGCGTCGCTTCGACGATCAGCGTGGTCGGGGACTCCAGCCGGAGTTTGCGAGTCAACTCCGCGACGAACGGCTTTCCCACTGCGCGATCGTCCACCCTGTAGGTGGTCACGATGATGAGCGCCTGTCCATCCCATCGAGCGCGCGACAACTCGACCTGCTCGCCGCGCCCCATCATCACCGCGTTACGCGTTTCGGAGCCGTCGAGCGCGTAGGTGAACGTCAGCGGCGGCTGCAGTTCGTACCGGCTGAAGAAGGGGTACGCGACCGTGAGCCGGGTCGCGTCCTGCGTGATGGTGATCGTGGATCCCCATCCGCTGCCCATGTCGCCCGGAGCCGCCGCCCCGGCAGGCGTGCCCGGCACCGCAGGCGTCAACGCGATGGCCGGCGGCTCGAGCGTCCAGTTCCCTGAAAAATCCACCGGTGCCTGCGGCGGGAAGGCTGAAAGGGCAGCGGTCAGCCCGATCGCCGCAAGAGATGCGGGCAGCATCTACATCTCACCTTTTGGGCGGCTGATAGGGATCCGGGGCGTTCGCCGGCACGTGCGGATACCGCTGGGTGCTCGCCTCGAACTCGTTCACGATGCGGTCCATGACGCTCTGCACCCAGGGGTTGGCGTCCTTGATGTCGGTCTCCTCTTTTGGATCGGAGAGCAGGTTGAAGAGCCGCATCAGCGGCGGGACCGCTGGTCCACCGGCTTCCGGCGCGTACACGTAGTGCAGCTTCCAGTCGTGCCACTTCACCGCGCGCAGCTGCGTGTTCGCGTAAAGCAGCACCGACTCGCGATTCGACCGCTCCTGCGTTCCTTCGAAGAAGGGGAGCTGGTTGACGCCATCGATCGCGCGATCGTGCGGGACGATGTCCGCGCCGACGGCGGCGGCGAGCGTGGGGAAGAAGTCGATCTCGTGCACCAGCTCGTTCGTCACGCGGCCCGCCGGGATCCGTCCGGGCCACCGCACGAGGCACGGCGTCCGGATGCCTCCCTCCATGACGCTGTTGTAGAAACCGGTCCAGGGTCCAGACGATCCGCGCCACGGCCGCCGGCCCTCGGCGCCGTTGTCGGCGCACCAGAACACGATCGTGTCGCGGGTGATGCCGAGCCGATCGATCGCATCGAGCACGGTGCCGACGTTGTAGTCCACTTCCGCCATCGCGTCGGCGATGTCGCCGGCGCCCGTCTTTCCGGCAAAGTCCGGATGCGTGAGCGTCGGAAAGTGGATCTGCGTCATCGCGTAGTAGATGAAGAACGGCTTGCGCTCGCGGATGCTCCGCTCCATGAACGCGATCGTCCGCTCGGCCGACTCGCGATCGATCGTGCGGCGCGTCGTCATGTCGAACGGCTTGACGTTGCGCGGCGGTGAGCCGGCCCGGCCCTCCCAGATGAACGAGGTGTTTCGCGCGGTCTGGCCCTGCGCGATTGTCGTCTGCGCTTCGTTGCTGGTGCGCGGGATGCCGTAGTACTCGTCGAACCCCTGCTGCGACGGATTCCGGTTCTCGGGATGGTTGCCGCCAAGGTGCCACTTGCCGAACAGCGCGGTGGCGATCGTCACTTCCCACAACGTGATGCCGTCGGCCTGCGTCGCACCGGTCCGGATCGCGTACCGACCCGTGAGGAGCGCCGCTCGCGACACGGTGCAGGAGAACTCGACGTTGAAGTTGTTGAGCCGGAGCCCTTCGGCCGCCAGACGGTCAAGACGCGGCGTGATGGCGCCGCGCACGCCGCCGTAGACGTTGACTTCACCCCATCCCAGGTTGTCGGGAAAAATCAGGACGATGTTCGGCTTTGTGGGCGGAACGGTCTGGCTGCTCGCGACACCGCGCACGCCAAGCCAGGCGGCCACACACACGCCGGTCGCGACTGCGACCACCCCCCGCGCTCGCCAACCGGTCATTGACGCCATGCGGGCTCCTGCTTCGCGGCCCAAGCCCCCGCGATCCGCGCGATGATGCGCGCATCTATCCGACCGTGCGCCTGGCGTGAGATCCCCTGGCAGCGTGGCTCCTTGGCGTGAGATCCCTTGGCTCCTTAGCTCCTTGGCGTGAGATCCCTTGGCGCGAGATCTCTGCCGTGCGATCCCCGGGAACGGCTGGGCAGCGACGCGCGTCTCCTTGTTAAGATAGTCGTCTGCCTGCGATGTCTCTCCGAGAATCCCTGACCGGCGCCACCATCGAGCACTACCGTATCGGCGACCGACTTGGCGCCGGCGGCATGGGCGAGGTGTATCGCGCCGAGGACGTTCGCCTCGGGCGCCCCGTCGCGCTGAAGTTCCTGCCGCAGGCCTATCGGTCCGACACGGAGAGCCGCACGCGGCTCATCAACGAAGCGCGCGCGGCGTCGCTCCTCCGCTCGCCGAACATTGCCGTTACCTACGACATCGGCGAATACGCCGGCGCCGCCTTCATCGTCATGGAGTACGTCGAAGGGGAGGTGCTGTCGTCGCGGCTGCAGCGCGGCCCGCTGACGATCCGCGAAGCGACGGAACTCGGCATCCAGGTCGCCGACGCGCTGGACGAAGCGCACGCGAACGGCGTCGTCCACCGCGACATCAAGAGCGCGAACCTGATCTGGACGCCGCGCGGCCTGGTGAAGGTGCTCGACTTCGGCCTTGCGAAGTTCGTCGATCTCGACGGCGCCGCGGCGGCCACGCGCGCGCAGGTCACGATGGCGGGAATGGTCCTGGGGACGGTCTCGTACATGTCGCCGGAGCAGGCGCTCGGCCGTCCCGTGGACAACCGATCGGATCTCTTCTCCCTCGGCGTCGTGCTGTTCGAGGCGGCGACGGGGCGTATGCCGTTCGGCGGCGGATCGACGACGGAGATCATCGATCGCATCCTGCACGAGACGCCGCCGCCGCCGTCGCGGCTGAACGCGTCCGTGCCGCCGGCGTACGACGCCATCGTCGAGCGCGCGACGCAGAAGGCGCCGGAGCGGCGCTATCAGTCCGCGCGCGAGATGCGCGACGCGCTGCGAGAGTTGTCGCGCGACCTCGATCGGCCGGCCTCGACGACCTCGTCGCGCCGCATGGCCGCGGTGGGACCGGGCGCGCCGAAGAACGCGGTCGCGGTGATGACGTTCGTGAACATCACGCGCGAGGCAACGGACGACTGGATCGGCGCCGGCATCGCGGAGACCGTCAGCTCGGACTTGAAGAACGTGCACGGGCTGGAGGTCGTCGGGCGCGCGCGCGTGTTCGACGCGCAGCGGCAGCTCAGCTCCGCGTCGCACGTGCTCGACGATCAGCACGCGATCGACATCGGCCGGCGCCTCGGCGCGAGCTGGGTCGTCGTCGGCGGCTACCAGCGCGTGGCGGATCGGATCCGGATCACCGCCAACTTCGTCGCGGTCGACACGGGCGAAGTGGTGCGCACGGTGAAGGTGGACGGGCCGCTCGCCGACATCTTCGATCTGCAGGACCGCATCGTGTACGACCTGGCGCAGGGGCTGAATCTGGATCTGCGCGGATCGGAGATTGCGGGCATCGAGCGCGCGGAGACGCGATCGGTCGAGGCGTACGAGAGCTACGCGCGCGGCATGATGAACCTGCGGCAGGCGTCGCGCGAGTCGCTCGAACGTGCCATCGCCGCGTTCGAGGACGCGGTGGCGCGCGATCCGCAGTACGCGGAAGCGTGGGCTGCGCTCGGCGGCGCCTGCGGGCTGAAGGCCGGCTTCCTCGGCCTGCCGGAGCTGGCGCGGCGCGCGATCGAGCTGGAGCAGCGGGCGCTGGCGATTTCGCCGGGGCTCGCCGACGCGCACGCGTGGATCGCCAGCGCGTATCTGATGCTGGGGCGTGCGGACGAGGCGGTCGCTTCCGCGCGCGAAGCCGTGCGGCTCGAGCCCGAGAACGCGCAGGCGCGCTCCGGACTCGCGCGCGCGCTGTGGATTGGGCAGGGACGCTTCGCGGAAGCGATCGTGGAATTCGAGCGGACGATCGAGCTGAATCCGGAAGCGGGCTACGCCTACCTGCAGCTCGCGCTGCTCTACGCGTGGGAGCAGCGCTACGAGCGCGCCGAAGCGATCGCGCGCGTCGCGGTCGATCTGCAGGAGCGGTACACGTCCGGCAGCGCCGGTCTGCAGATCGTCGGCGCGCACGCGCGGCTCGGCTACGTCTACTACCTGCAGGGACGTTCAGGCCAGGCGGTGGCGGAATACGAGCGCGAGATGGCGTTCGTGTCCCCCGGCGATCACGCGCTGCGCGAGCGCGAGATCATCGAGCTGTACGTGAAGCTCGGCGCGGTTGCCGCGCGCCAGGGTCGCGACAGCGACGCCCGCAGCTACTTCGATCGCGCGCTGCGCGCGTACGCCGCGCGGATCGCCGGCGGCGCCGACGATCCGGCGACGCGCTACTACATCGCCTGCGCGCACGCGCTCCGCGGCGATCGTGATGAAGCGCTCGCACTCCTCGAACGCACGGCCGCCGAGCTGCCCGCCCTCACCGCCGCCCGCATCGTCCGCGATCCCGACCTCGCGTCGCTGCGCGGCGACCCGCGATTCGACGCGATCGCCGCGACGCCGGTTCGATGACCGCCGAACCTCGAAGCCCGAACCCCGAACCTCGCTCCTCGCAGCTCGATCTCTTCGATGTCATCATCGTCGGCGCCGGGCCGGCGGGCCTGAGCGCCGCGCTGATGCTCGGCCGCTGCCGCCGCCGCGTTCTCGTGTGCGACAGCGGGCATCCGCGCAACGCGGCGTCGCAGGCGCTCCACGGCTATCTCACGCGCGACGGCATTCCGCCGCTCGACTTCCTCCGCCTCGGTCGCGAGGAGCTGAAGACCTACGACACCGTCGAGCTGCGAGATCTCGAAGTCGTGCACGCCGAGTGCGGAGCCGACGGCGTGTTCACGGTTTCGACGTCGGACGGCCGCACGCTGCACGCGCGCAAGCTGCTCATCGCAACGGGCGTCGCCGACCACGTTCCCGACATCGCAGGGCTCGCGCCGCTGTACGGCCGCAGCGTGTTCCACTGCCCCTACTGCGACGGCTGGGAAGTGCGCGATGCGCCGATCGCCATCTACGGCCGCGGCGCACGCGGTCTGGGGCTGTCCCTGGAGCTCACGCCGTGGAGCCGCGACCTCGTGCTGTGCACCGACGGCCCGGCCGACATCGACGAGGATGGCCTCGCGCGGCTCGCGCGCAACGGCATCGCCGTCCGTGAGGATCGGATCGCGCGCCTCGAAGGCTCGGACGGCGTGCTGCAGCGCATCGTGTTCGCCGACGGCAGCGATCTTCCGCGCCGCGCGCTGTTCTTCACCACGGGCCAGACGCAGCGATCCGCGCTCGCCGATCGGCTCGGTTGCGAGTTCAACGACAAGGGAACCGTCCGCACGGGCAAGTACGAATCGACCCACCTGCCGGGTCTCTACGTCGCGGGCGACGCGTCACGCGCGGTGCAGTGGGCGATCGTCGCGGCCGCCGAAGGAGCGGAGGCGGCGTTCGCGATCAATACCACCCTGATCGAAGAAGATCTGAAGTAGGTCCGCCTTCTGCTTCAGGCGGACCGATTGGACCGCTGAACCGGCGTAGAATACCCGTCCATCCCCGGATTGGACCCCCTCCGTTGCCCCGCCAATCGCGAATTGGACTTCCATTGGAACGCCTTCCCGGAGGATAGTCACCCAAGCGAGGAGGTCCTTCGATGTTCGCGACGATCGAACAGCAGTTCGTGCGCACCGCGCGGCCGCTCTACAGCCATCTCGTCACGCTCGTCGAAGCCGCGATCGCGCGCGGCGAGCTGCCCTCGGGCGCCCGGCTGCCGCCGGAACGCATCCTCGCGCGGCGTCTGAAGATCAGCCGGACGACGGTGGTGAGCGCGTATCGGGAGCTGGAGTCGCGCGGGCTGCTGCGCGGCTACGTCGGCCGCGGCACGTTCGTGTGCGCGCCGCCCGAGCCCGAAGGGACGCCGTTCGCCTGGCGCGGCAAGATCGCCGCCGCCGCCCTTCGCACCAGCGACGCCACGCTCCGCGACGTCGTCCGTCACGCGTCCGATCCGCGGCTGCTGTCGCTCGCCGCGGGCGAGCCGGCGATCGATCTGTTTCCGAACGAAGCGTTCCAGGAGGCGATCGCCCACGTGCTGAAGACGGACGCGGCGTCCGCGTGGCGCCACAGTCCGACGGAAGGGCAGCCCGCGTTCCGCGAAGCGATTGCCGATCGGTACGGCGTCCCGCCGGAACGCGTGCTGGTGCTCGGCGGCGCGCAGCAGGGGCTCGATCTGCTGGCGCGGTGCCTGATCGATCCCGGCGACGCGGTGATCGTCGATCGACCGGGGTACCTCGGGGCGATTCAGTCGTTCCGCGCCGCGGGCGCGCGGCTCGTGGGCTGGGACGTCAACCGCGCGGACGTCGACGAGCTCGAGGATCTCCTCGTTCGCTATCGTCCGAAGCTGATTTACACCAACCCGACGTTCCAGAATCCCACCGGCGCGACGTTGACGATCCGCACGCGCCGCGAGCTGCTGACGCTGGCGCAGCGCTACCGCGTCCCGATTGTCGAGGACGCGACATATCGCGACCTGTACTTCACGACGAATCCGCCCCCATCGCTTTACGAGCTCGACGAGCAGCACATCGTCATCTGTTTGAACAGCTTCTCGAAGGTGATGGCGCCGGGGCTGCGCCTCGGATGGATTGCCGCGGCGCCGTCGATCGTCGAGCAGATGGCGATCATGAAGCAGCGCCTGGATCCGCACACGCAGAACCTGGTCCAATTGGCGATCGCACGGCTGATCCGATCGGGGACGTTCGACGCGCACCTGAAGACGATCCGCGCCGAACACGCGCGGCGCTGCACGCGGATGATCGCGGCCATCCAGCAGCACGTCCCGGCGGGGACGCTGCGCTTCACGCGGCCGCAGGGCGGGTTGTATCTGTGGTGCCGTCTCTCACCGGGGCTCGGCGCGACGGCGCTGCTCGAGCGAGCGCTCGCGGCGGGGGTCGCGTTCGTCGCCGGTCCGGCGTTCTATCCGGATCCGGCGGGCGACAGCGAGCTGCGGCTCTGCTTCACCAGCGTGCTGCCGTCGGCGATCGATCGCAGCATCCGCCTGCTCGCCGGCACGCTGCCGCGCCTTGCCCACCTCGAGCCAGCCGACGCGCGTCAGCAGCGATCCGACGATGGTGGAGACGGCGGCGGCCTTCCGGGCGGCGGGCGAACGTCCGGCGACGAGCCGAAGCGCGAGCGGAAGCGGGCCTGAGAGGGTTACGCCCCGGATTGCGGCGGCTTGCCGCGCAGCACGCCGAGCTGGATCAACAGTCCGGTGAAATCGTAGAGCCGCCGCTCCCAGGCGATCAGGCCGTCCCGAATCTCGAACATGCGGATACCGGTGATGTCGAACGCGCGGCCCGATCCAGGAAGGCCGAAGAACTCTCCCGAATGCGTGGCGTGCACCACGAACGGCTGGGCGATGCGGTCACCGTCCACGAGCGGAGCGTCGCCGACGTAATCCCAGTCGGGGAAGCTCGTGAACAGCGATCGGTACGATTGATGGATGGCGTCCCGGCCCTGAACGATCCGGAAGATCGGGCTGATGATCGTGCCGTCGGCGGTATAGCGCCTGGTGAGGGCGTCCGCGTCGCGCGACGCCCATTCCCGCTGCTGCTCCTCGAAGAACGCCACGGCCTCAGCTCGCGTCATGATGTTCCTCCCTCTTGCACGTGTGCGTGGCAACCGCGCGCTAGCGCGCCTTGCCCGCCTCGAGCCAGCCGACACGCGTCAGCAGTGATCCGATGATGGTGGAGACGGCGGCGGCCTTCCGGGCGGCGGGCGAACGTCCGGCGACGAGGCGAAGCGCGAGCGGAAGCGGGCCTGAGAGGACGCCGCCGACCCGCGTCACCGTTCCCGTCCAGTTCTGCTTCAGCGGCACGAGCGCTTCGTCCTCGCGCAGCTCGATCGTGCCGCCGACGAGCGTCTCGATCGCGGCGGCCGCCGCGCCGATCACGTTCAGCGCGCGCGTGCGATGGCCGAGGAGCTCGAGGATCGCGACCGCGCTCGAGAGGCCGGACGTCCCGAAGTGCAGCGGCAGGATGCGCGCGTTTTTCGACCACGCGGGAATCGCCGTTGCGCCGATGAGGACGCCGGTGTAGGTCGACAGCACGAGGCCGGTGGCCGCGGCGAGCGCCTCAGCCGCGTTGCCGAGCGTGCGGACCGGCACGCGGCCGCCGCTCATCCGATCGACGAGATCAGCGAACGCCGCCGCGGCCGCGGCGTTCGAGAACGCGACGAGCGTCCACGCGCCGACCGACATCGGGCTCTGCAGCTTGAAGACGCGGAGCATGTTCAGGAAGCGCTCCGGCCGTCCGAGATCGGCGATCAGGAGAGGTGGGGACGCGGCCGCCCCGACGGCCGCCACCCATCGCGCGTGGCGGGAAAGGTCGTCGTGTCCGCCCGCGGTTCGCGCCATCGCGGCAATGAGCGCCGCGCCGCCCGCGGCGCCGCCGACGAAGAAGTACGCCGGAACCTCCCACGTCCAGACGGGCGCCTTGAGGAGCGGGAGCCCGTAATAGCCGGGCGGGTCCGAAGCCACATCCTTATCTTAGTGCCGGCATTGACTTTCGGGCCCTCAGCCCGTAACGTATTTGTCGCAGTTTCGTTTCTTTTTCAGCGCTAGCACAGCTCTATGACGCGTCTTCTGTCTCTCGCTCTGCTCGTCGTGTGGTGTCTCGTCATGTCCGAGCGCGATGCGCTCGCGTACATGGATCCCGGCAGCGGCAGCATGCTGCTGCAGCTCGTCCTTGGCGGCGTGGCGGGCCTCGTCCTGATCGGGAAGCTCTACTGGCAGAAGTTTCTGACGCTCATCGGCATCCGGCGGCACGACGCCGATTCCGAGCCTCAATGACGGAGTCGTACGAGCCAGCTTCCTTCCGCGATCGCGACGCCCGGATCTTCCAAGCTGACGGCCGGATCTTCCGCGCCCTGAGCCCTCAGGGTCTCGAGGACTGGACGCGGTTGTCCGGGTCCCGTTTCTTCCAGTCGTTCTCGCAGCGCGGATCGATCGTCGGCACGCGCCGCGCGGACGATGAACCGCAGCGGCTCGCGGCGCTGGGCGACGGCTGGGCCGCCGCGCTCGAGCACGACCGCATCCCGTTCATCTCCTATCCCTACGAGTGGTCCTTCAGCATGCTGAAGGACGCCGCGCTGCTGCACCTCGACCTGATCCTCGCGGCGCTCGCGGAGGGACAGATTCTCAAGGATGCGACGGCGTACAACATCCAGTTCGTCGGCGCGCGGCCGGTGTTCATCGACGTCGCGTCGTTCGAGAAGCTGCCTGCCGGCGAGCCGTGGCACGGCTACCGGCAGTTCTGCCAGCTGTTCCTCTATCCGCTGCTGCTCCAGGCCTACAAGGACGCGGCGTTCCAGCCGTGGCTGCGCGGCAGCCTCGAGGGGATCGATCCGCGCGACATGAACGCGCTGATGAGCGCGCGCGATCTGCTGCGCGCGGGCGTGCTGGCGCACGTGAAGCTGCAGGCGGGCGCGCAGGAGCGCTTCGGCTCGACGTCGCGCAACGTGCGCGCGGATCTGAAGAGCGCCGGGTTCAGCGCCGGCTTGATCAAGGCGAACGTGTCGCGCCTGCGCAAGCTGATCGCCGGCCTCGAGTGGAAGCGCACCTCGTCGACGTGGGCCGGCTACGCCGACGCGAACAGCTACGCCGCCGAGGACGCCGATCGGAAGGCGCGCTTCGTCCGGACGGCCGCGTCCGCGTCGCGCCGCGGCCTCGTGTGGGATCTCGGCGGCAACACGGGGCGCTTCTCGCGCATCGCCGCCGAGCATGCGGACCACGTCGTCACCGTCGACGCCGACCCGCTCGCGATCGAGCGGCTCTATCGCGAGCTGCGCAAGGACGGTCCGGCGAACATCCTGCCGATCATCGGCAACGTCGCCGATCCGTCGCCGGGACTCGGCTGGCGCGGCCTCGAACGGCTCCCGCTCGCGCGGCGCGGCACGCCCGATTTGATCCTCGCGCTCGCGCTGATCCACCACGTCGTCATCACCGCGAACGTGCCGCTCGCGGAGTTCGTGGACTGGCTCGCCGGCCTCGGCGGCGAGCTCGTCATCGAGTTCGTCACGAAGCAGGACGAGATGGTCAAGACGCTCCTGCGCAACAAAGACGATCAGTACGCTGACTACGATCAGGCGTACTTCGAGTCGTGCCTCGAAAAGCACTACCGCATCGGGGCGCGCGAAACCATTCAGTCGGGCTCCCGCACCCTGTATCACGCCATTCCGCGGCCATGAAAGTCCGGCTGCTGCACGTGCTCACGCTGGCGGCGTTCGCGCTCGCACAGCCGCTCTACGACGTGCTGCACCGCAACGGCGAGTTCTTCGTCGCGCACCGCGTCGATCGCCTCGATCTCCTGCTGCTCGTCCTCTGGCTGTCCTTCGTCATACCAGCCCTCGTCCTGCTGCTGCCGACATGGATCGTCGGAAAGCTCAATCGGCGCGCCGGCACCGCACTGGTCGTCCTGCTCGTCGGCCTCCTCGTCGTGATCATCGTCATGCCGATCATCGATCGAGCGACCGACGCAGGCAGCGACGAGGTGCTGATCGTGTCGGCGGCGCACGGGCTCGCCGCCGCGCTGATCTACTGGCGGTTTGCGGCGGCGCAGACGTTTCTCACGGTGCTGTCGCCGGCGGTGATCGTCTTTCCGCTCGTGTTCCTGCTCGGCCCGGCCATGCGCCCGTTCGTCGCGCCGCACGATCCGACCGAGGGCATGACGGCGAACGTGAACGGCGACACGCCGATCGTCATCCTGATCTTCGACCAGCTGCCGCTGACGTCGCTGCTCGACGGCGACGGCAACCTCGACGCGCACGCCTTTCCCGGCTTCGCGCAGCTCGCGCAGGACGCGATCTGGTTCCGCAATTCGTCATCCGTCGCCGACTTCACCGGCTGGGCCGTCCCGCCGATCCTCAGCGGTGTGTATCCGGACCGCGACAAGCTGCCGATCGTCGAGCATTACCCCGGCAACATCTACACGGCGCTGGCCGGACGCTACCGGATGGAGTCGGTCGAGCCGATCACGGCGCTCTGTCCCGATACGGTGTGCCGGAACGGACGCGAGCCGCGGCGCATCCGTCAGCTCTCGATGCTGTCGGACCTGACCGTCGTCTACGCCCGCGTGGTGCTTCCGGCCAGCCTGACCACCGGGCTGCCGCGGCTGACCGAGAACTGGCGCGATTTCGTCGAGGGGCAGAACTGGCACCAGCGCTGGAACACCGCGCGCGATCTGGACCGGCGCGTTCCACCGCGCGAGTTCATCGAGGGCATTTCGGGATCCGATCCGCAGCCGACGCTGTACATGCTGCATGCGTTGCTGCCGCACGAACCGTACGTCTACATGCGCGGCGGCCGCCGCTTCGCGGAGGAGATCAGCAACACCGGCTATCGCGAGGACGGCCGCTGGTCGCGCGATCCGCTCTTCTCGACGCAGGTGTATCGCCGCCACCTCCTGCAGGTGCAGTACGTGGACTGGCTCGTCGAGCGGACGATCGCACGATTGAAGGAGCAGGGGCTCTACGATCGCGCGCTGATCGTCGTCACGTCCGACCACGGCGTGAGCTTCCGGCCCAACGAGCCGATGAAAGGATTGAAGGGCTCCACCGCTGCCGACACGGTGCCCGTGCCGCTGTTCATCAAGCCGCCGCATCACACCGGGGCGGAGATCTCCGACCGCAACGTGCAGGCGGTCGATGTGATGCCGACGATCGCGCAGCTGCTGCACGTCACGCTGCCCTGGAAAATGGACGGCGTCACGGCGCTCGACCCGGCCGTCCCCGCACCGGATCACAAGACGGTCTATTACGCCGGCGCGTCGCGGCATCGAACGCTGCCCGCGTCGCTGCACGACATGGTGCTGGAGGGGGCGGCACGGAAGGCGAAGCTGTTCGGGCCGCTGGAAGACGATTACTTCGAGCCGGAGATCCTGCCGTTCCCGGCGCTGCTCGGCAAGCGGGTCGCGGATGTGAACGTCGGCGAGCGCAGTCAGCTGACGACGCAGCTCGGCAACCGGTGGCAGTACGCCAGCGTGAACCCCGAGAGCGACTTCGTGCCCGCGCGATTCACGGGGCGTCTCGCCGACACGGCGCGCGGGCGGGAGGTGCCGCTCGCCATCGCGATCAACGGCGTCATTCGCACGACGACGCGCAGCCTGGGCGTCGACTCGAATACGCCGGTGTGGACGGCGCTCGCGCGTCCGGACGCGTTTACCGCCGGCGCGAACACGATCGACATCTACGAGATCGCCGGCACGCCGCGCGCGCCGGAGCTGCGGCTGATGCTCCATTCGGGGCAGCGGCCGCAGACGCTCAATCTGGTGATGGGGGAAGCGCACTTCACGTGGGACGTCGCGCAGGAAGGCTTCTATCCGCGCGAGCGGCTCGACGACCAGCCGTTCCGCTGGACGAACGGCGACGCGACCGTCCGCCTGACGCTCACGCCGTACGAGCCGCCCGCGAAATACCTGCGCGTCCAGCTCGCGCGCATCGCGCGCCCCGGATCGACGCTGACGATCTCGGTGAACGGCTGTCAGGTGTTCACCGGCGCGATCCCGCAGGGGGCGTGGGACCGCACGTTCGATTTCAGCGCGTGCCCGGCGGATCTGTTCGCGAAGAAGGACGTCCGCATCCGCCTGGCGAGCAACACGGCGCGCGCGCGGCGCGAGAACCGGATCCTGGGCGTGCCCGTTACGAACGTCGAGTTGAGGGCGCAGCCTCCGGACGCCGCCCAGCCGCAAACCCCATCATCGCCGTCAGGATCATGAGGCCGGCGCCGATCGCCGCGGAGGTCCACGCCTCGCGCAGGTGCACGGTCGGCACTTCGGGCGCGCGCGGCAGGTTGTAATCCTCCGGCTCGCCGCGCAGGACGAAGATGGCGTGCGTGCCGCCGACGCTCGTCTCCTGCGGGTCGTAGATCGTCGCGTCCGTGATCCCGCGCGCGCGCAGTTCCTCGACCCGCGCTTCCGCGCGCGCCCGCAGCTCGCTTATCTCGCCGAACTGAATTGACTGCGTCGGACATGCGGTCGCGCACGCGGGCTGCAGTCCCACTTTCTGCCGGTCGTAGCAGAACGTGCACTTGAACGCGCGGCCGTCATCCGGCCGCCGATCGATCACGCCGAACGGGCAGGTGACGACGCAGTAGCCGCAGCCGTTGCAGATGTCGGGCTGGACGAACACGCCGCCGAATTCGGTGCGGACGATCGATCCCGTCGGGCACGCCTCGAGGCAGCCCGCGTGTTCGCAGTGCTTGCAGACGTCGGACGTGAAGTCCCACCGGAAGGTGTTGCTGCGATACCCGGCGTCGCCGTCCGCCGCCGTGCCGGCCATCCGCTCGACGAACTTCACGTGCCGCCACGTCGAGTGCCCGAGCTGGACGGTGTTGTCGTAGGAGAATCCCGTGAACCGCAGACCGTCGCTCGGGATCTGGTTCCACTCTTTGCACGCGACCTCGCACGCTTTGCAGCCGATGCAGAGTGTGGAGTCCGTCAGAAAAGCCGTGATCATGATTGGTTCACCGGTTCAACCCGACAGACCAGCGCCTTGGATTCGAAAATGCGAACGTTCGGCTCCTCCGAGATCGCGACGAGATCGTTGACGACGTCCCCCTTGACGAGGCCGCGATGACCCCAGTGATAGGGGAGACCGACCTGATGAATCGTGCGCCCCTGCACGCGGAGCGGACGGATGCGCGGGGTGACGAGGGCGCGCGCCTGGATCGAGCCGCGCGGCGTCGTGATGCGGACCATGGCGCCGTTAGCGGTACCGACCGCGGCGGCCAGCTCCGGTGAGATCTCGCAGAACAGCTCCGGCTGCAGTTCGGCGAGGTGCGACAGCGTCCGCGTCATCGCGCCGGCGGTGTGGTGCTCCGTCAGGCGATACGTCGTGAGCACGTGCGGATAGGCCGGGTCGTTCGGCGACGCCGCGTACGCGTTGTCGGGACGCGCCTTCGGATCGGCCGCGGGGTTCACCTGCTGCGGGTAGACGCGGTTGTCGAAGGGGGACTCGAACGGCTCGTAATGCGTGGGCAGCGGGCCGTCCTTCAGGCCGCTCGCCACCCAGATCCAGCCGACGCCGTCGGGATGCATGATGAACGGTGCATCGCCGCGGAGCCCCTCGTCCGCCTTTGCCCCCTTGCGCGGGACGTAGTCGGGCGGCCTGGTGGCGACGCAGTCCGGCGTGTCGAGGCCGGTCCACTTGCGCGCGTCCTCGTCCCACCACACGAGCTTCTTGCGATCGCTCCACGGACGGCCGTCCGGACGGGCGGACGCGCGGTTATAGAGGATGCGGCGATCCGACGGCCACGCGAAGCCCCATCCCTGACCGTAGACGCCGTGCGCGTGCCGCTCGCGCGCGCGATTCCGTCCCGGTGCGGGATAGACGCCCGAATAGATCCAGCAGCCGCTCGTGGTCGATCCGTCCGCCTGCAGCTGCGTGTAGCCGTCGACCAGCGCACCGTCGGCGCCGCGGCCGTTGATCTCCTGCAGCACCTCGTCGATGTCCGGCTCCTGATGCGCGCCGTGCGTGCGGTAGTTCCACGTCAGCGCGTTGAGGCCGGCGTTGCGCGGGCGCGGATCGCCGGCGGCGCGCGCCTTCAGCCGCCGCCCGAGGTGAAACATGAACCACGCTTCGCTCCGCGCGTCGCCCGGCGGATCGACCGCCTTCTCGTGCCACTGCAGCATGCGCTGCGTGTTCGTGAAGCAGCCGTCCTTCTCGGCGTGCGAGGCGGCCGGAAACAGGAACACTTCCGTGCCGATCGCCTCGGTCCGCAGTTCGCCGCGCGCGACCTCGGGCGAGTCGAGCCAGAACGTCGCCGTCTCGGTCTCGACCATGTCGCGGACGACGAGCCATTTGAGGTTCGCGAGCGCCCGTCGTTCGAGCCGCGCGTTCGGCGCGCCGACCGCGGGGTTCTGTCCCATCACGAACAGCCCCTCGAGCGTGCCCGTCGCGTCCGCCATGTCGAGCCAGTAGCCGAAGTGGGAATGGTCGCCGCTGATGCGCGGCAGCCAGTCGAAGCCGAAGCCGTTCTCCTTCGTCGCGGCGTCGCCGTACCACGCCTTCAGCAGCGACACGATGTACTTGTCGAAGTGTCCCCACCAGCCCTGCGGCGATCGATGCGCCTTGATGTACGTCGTCAGTGACCCGGAATCGGCGCCGAACGCGGGCATCGGCAGGTAGCCGGGCAGGATGTCGTAGAGCGTCGGGATGTCGGTCGATCCCTGGATCGACGCGTGGCCGCGCAGCGCCATGATGCCTCCGCCGGGCCGTCCGATGTTGCCGAGTAGCAGCTGCAGGATCGCGGCGGTTCGGATGATCTGGACGCCGGTCGAATGCTGGGTCCATCCGACGGCGTAGCAGATCGCCGCCGTGCGCTCGGGTCCTGACGCGCGGCAGAACGTGTCGGCAACGCGCAGGAACGCGTCGCGCGGCACGCCGCAGACCTCCTCGACCATCGCGGGCGTGTAGCGCGCGAAATGACGCTTGAGGATCTGGAACACGCAGCGCGGATGCTGCAGCGTCTCGTCGCGATCGGGTTCCGGTCCGATCTTCTGCGCTTCGCCGCCGCGGTCCTTGCCGTGGCCGCCGCGCGCCGGCTCGTGGCTCGGGCGCTGGCCCTTCGACGGCTCGCTCGCGTAGCCCCACGTGTCCGGCGTGTAGCGGCGCGCTTCGGCATCCCAGCCGGAGAAGAGGCCGTCGAGATCCTCGGTGTCGCGGAAGTCGCCGCGGATGATCGTGGCCGCGTTCGTGTAGGGGACGACGTAGTCGCGGAACTCGAGGCCGTGCTGGAGGACGTGGTTCACCATCGCCCCGAGGAACACGATGTCGCTGCCGGCGCGAAGCGGCAGCCACATGTCGGCCATCGCGGACGTGCGGCTGAAGCGCGGATCGACGTGGATGACGGTCGCGCCGCGCTCGCGCGCCTTGACGACCCAGCGGAATCCCACCGGGTGGTTTTCCGCCATCGACGATCCCATGATGAGGATCGCGTCCGCGTTCGCGAGGTCCTGCTGCGCCGTCGTCGCGCCGCCGCGCCCGAACGAAGTGCCCAGACCGGGCACGGTGGAGCTATGTCATATCCGGGCCTGGTTGCTGATCGCGACCATGCCGAGGCCGCCGGCGAACAGCTTCTTGATCAGGTAGTTCTCTTCGTTGTCGAGCGTCGCGCCGCCCAGGTGCGCGATGGACGCACACTGCATCAGGACGGCCTTGCGCGACTTGCCTTCGAGCGACCGCGTCTCTTCGAAGTGCCGATCGCGCGACGCCCAGACGCGGTCCGCCACCATGTCCATCGCGGTTTCGAGATCGAGCTCGGTCCACGCGGTGGCGTATGGCGCCCGGTACTTCACGCGCGTCAGCCGTCCCTCGTGCGTCACGAGCTGCTGCGTCGCGGCGCCTTTGGGACAGAGGTGTCCTTCCGAAATCGGCGAGGCCGGATCCCCTTCGACCGAGAGGACGCGTCCGGCGCGATGGAAGATGAGCTGCCCGCAGCCGACGCCGCAGTACGGACAGATGGAGCGCGCGACCGACGCGCCATCGTTGCGCGGCTGCAGCGCACGCGTCGCGCCGCTCATCGCGTCGGCGCCGGTGCCGTCAGTGCCGTTCGTGATCTGCCGCCACAGCGGCCAGCTCTTCAACATGTTGGCTCCGCCGCTATCATAACTGTCGAAGGCAGCCTCCAGCTTCCAGCCTCCAGCTTCCAGCTTTTTAAGGAGGACGGTCTTCCTTGTAAGCTGGAAGCTGGCAGCTGGAGGCTGGAGGCTTTATGGTCAAGGATCCCGTGTGCGGCATGATGATCGACGAGAAGACGGCGGCGGGGAAGAGCGAGTACAAGGGGACGACGTATTACTTCTGCGCGCCGGTGTGCAAGAGCCGGTTCGATCAGAATCCTGATAAGTACGTCGGCAAGGACTCGTAGCCGGTTCGTCCGAGGTCAGCCCTGAAGGGCTGATCAGGGCTTTAGCCCTGACGTCAGGCGCTCAGAAGATCACGCCCGGCGCGAGCTTGCCATCCGGATCCAGCGCGCGCTTCACCGCGCGCATCTCCTTGATGCCCGCGTCGCCGTAGAGTCCGCGCAGCAGCGCCTTTTTTACCGGATGGCGGCCGACGCCGTGTTCGGCGAGCGGGCATCCGCCGAGCCGGGCGACCTCGCGGCCGAACTCGAGGATCGTCTCCTTCCCGCGCTCGACGTCGGCGTACGTGCGCGGCAGCACGTTCGGGTGGACGTTGCCGTCGGAGATGTGTCCCCACACCGCGTAGTCGAGCCCTCGTGCCGCGAAGCCATCGCGGTAGATCGTCATCATCTCGCCGAAGGAATCGAACGGCACGATCATGTCCGCCGCCGTTTTCGCGATGCGCGGATCGACGTCGCGCTGCGCCTCGCCGACGCGCTGGTTGACGCCAGCGGGGACCGCCTCGCGGATCGCGACGAGCTGCTCGAGCCGCCGGACGTGGCCGGGCAGCGCCAGCTCCGTCTCGTCGAGCACGCCGTGGCGCTGCAGCAGCCGGCAGAAGCGGGTGAGCGGGCCGTCGGCGGCGTTCTCCGCCAGCGCGTTCTCGATCGCGTCGAACGCCTGCGCCTCGGTGAGCGAGGGGGGCAGCTCGAGCTGCACGAGCAGCGCGAGCGCGGCGTCGCGCGGGATCGCGACGTCGTGCTTTCGATCCGCGCCGTCCTCGCGCAGGATGCGCAGGCACCGGCCGTCCATGTGCTCGATGGCCGCGGCGTCGATGCCGTTCGGATCGTGCGTCCGCCACGTCTCCTGCGACGCGGCGCGCAGGTCGCGCACGAGATCGATGGCCGCCGCTTCCGACCGGCACGGCACGAACGCCATCCCTGTGGCCGGCACCGGTGACAGCACGCGAAACGTGATCCGCGTGATGACCGCAAGCGTGCCCTCGCAGCCGATGAACAGATCGACGGCGTCCATGTCCGGCTCGGCGTGGTAACCGGCGGACCGCTTCACGACGTCCGGCATCGTGTACGACGGAATCGGAATCTCGATCGTCCGTTCGCCGGCGTTCAGCGTCAGCCGTCGGCCCTGCGCGCGCACGTCGCCACGCCTCAGTGTCAGCGGTGTGCCGTCGGCGAGGACGAGATCGATCGCGTCGACCCACGATCGAACGGAACCGTACTTGAACGTTGCCGCGCCGGCCGCGTTCGTCGCGACGATACCGCCGGCGAACGCCCCGGTGAAGGTCGGCGTCGGTGGAAACCACGCGCCGTGCTCGGCGAGCGCTGCCTGCATGACGGCCACCGGCACGCCGGCTTCCACGGTGATCGCGTCGCGCCCGATCCGCTCGATGCGCGTCAGCTTCTCGGTGGCGATGAGGGTTTCCCCCATCGGCGTCGCGCCGCCCGTCAGCGACGATTGCGCGCCGACGACGAGAACCCGGTCCGCAGCGCGGACCGCGTCGCGGAGCTCGTCCACGGAGCGGGGCACGACGATGACCGCGGCATGGCCGCCGGGAAAGTGAGCCGCGTCAGATAAGGAGGCCACAGAAAAACAGCCACAGAAGAACACAGAAGAACACAGAAAAACACAGAAAAGAAAGTCGTGTATTCTTGCGGAGTGATCCAGTCATTGAGGACGTCTGTGTTTTTCCGTGTTCTTCTGCGGCCTGTGTTTTTCTGCGTTCTTCTGTGGCCTTCCATTCTTGCGGCCCAGGCCGATCCCTCGCGGGTGACGTACGAGGAGTTCAAACCGCTCTACGACGCGCACAAGGTCGTCGTCGTCGATACGCGCGGTGAAGAGGCGTACGAGGTGGGGCACATCCCCGGCGCGCTCGTCGTGTCGCTCGACACGCTCGAGGCGCGGATTCCCGAGCTGAAGAAGCTGAAGAAGCCG
>DASSOM010000292.1:0-16781 GCA_035700625.1 Vicinamibacterales bacterium | reverse complement strand
TCTCGAACATCTCGTCGAGCGTCCCGAATCCGCCGGGGAAGATCACGAGCGCCTTCGCGAGGTACGCGAACCAGAACTTCCGCATGAAGAAGTAGTGGAACTCGAAATGCAGGCCGTCCGTGATGTATTTGTTCGGCCCCTGCTCGAACGGGAGCCGGATGTTGAGGCCGATCGTCTTGCCGCCCGCCTCGCTCGCGCCGCGGTTGGCCGCCTCCATGATTCCCGGACCGCCGCCGGAGCAGACCACGAAGCGATGCCGCGGAAATTCCAGCGAGAGGCTCCAGGCGGTGAGGCGCTTCGCCAGGTCACGCGCGTCCTCGTAGTAGCGCGACCACTCGACCGCCTTGCGTCCCCGCTTCAGTTCGTCGTTGTACTTCGGTCCGTGCTTCCCGGCGCGGAGCCGCTTCAGTGCACGCTCCGCGTCGATGCGGCTGTCCACGCGTGCGGAGCCGAAAAAGACGACCGTGTCCTGAATCTTCTGGTCGCGGAATCGCCGCAGCGGCTCGAGGTATTCCGCCAGGATCCGGATGGGGCGCGCTTCATCGCTTTCGAGAAAATCAGGATCGTGATACGCGAGCGGCTGGTTCTCCATGTCCGGAGAAAAACTGTATCATCCGGGAGTGCCCGGCGATCGTCTGGAGGACGAATCCGATGTCGAAATTCGGTGTGTGCATGGTGGCGGCGGGGCTCTGGTTCGGAGTCGTTGCGTCGGGAGCGGTCCTCGCCGACGCCCGGGCGCAGGCGCAGGAGCATGCGCACAAGCACGACGACAAGGGCTGGACCATTCCCGAGGGAGCGAGCGAGGAAGCAAACCCGCTCCGGAACGATGCATCCGCCGTCGAGACCGGACGCCAGTTGTTCCGTCAGAAGTGCCAGCGCTGCCATGGCCCCGGCGGGCTGGGCGACGGGCCGGATGCCGATCCGGATCACCAGGACGACATGAATCTGACGCGCGCGGATCGCGCCGAAGCGAATCCCGACGGCGTCGTCTTCTACAAGGCGTGGAACGGCCGCAGCAAGCCGAAGATGCCGGCGTTTCGCGACGATCTGACGAAAGAGCAGGTCTGGGCGATCGTCACGTACGTGCAGACGCTGCGTGGGAAATAGAGGCCGGATGTTGGAGGTTGGAGGTGACGGGGCTGGAGGCTGGAGGCTGGAAGCTGGAAGCTGGAAGCTGTTCAGCCGTAGCCGCGAAGCGGCGAAGGGTTAGAGAAAGCGCGTGACCAGTTCGCCGATCGCGTAGCCGACGGCGGCGACGCCGAAGCCGACGAGGAACATGTCGCGGCCGCTGGCCCACAGGCCGCGGCCGGTGAAGATGCTGCGGGCAGCGCCGATCCCGAAGTGGGCGGCCATGCTGACCGTCAGCGATACCCAGATCGCGACGTCGTGCGACCACAGCACGAACGGCACGATCGGAATGAACGCGCCGATCGCGGTCGCGGCGCCGGTCACGAGGCCGTCCTTGAGCGGCGCGAGCTCCGCCGGATGAATGTTCAGCTCCTCGCGCACCTGCGTCTCGAGGGCGCGCGCCGGATCCTGCATCATCGCGTGCGCGGTCTCGCGCGCGCGCTCCTTCGACAGTCCCTTGGCCTCGTAGATGAGCGCGAGCTCGTCCTCCTCGAGATCGGGCATCAGCCGCATCTCATGGCGCTCCATCTCGATCTGGTGCGCCTGCACCTCCGCCTCGCTCTTCGCGGCGAGATAGCCGCTCGATCCCATCGACAGCGCGTCGGCAATCGCCCCGGCGATGCCGCTGATGATGACGATGTGCGGGGCGACGCTTGCGCCGATCACGCCGGCGACGAGGCCGAAGTTCGCCGTCAGACCGTCGTTGAAGCCGTACACGATGCTGCGCAGCAGACCGCCCGCGCCGCCGACGTGCCACGGCTCCCCTTCGCGGCCCATCATCTCCGACAGCTCGCGCGCGTGGACGGCGGATTCGGCCGCGATGTCGACCGCGGCCTTGTGCGTCTGCCGGTTCGACGAGTGGCGCGCGAGCCCGAGGTACGCCTGCACCTCGCGCCCCTCCTCCGCGAGAATCAGGGGCAGCACCGATCCCGAGCCGAACCGGCCGGCCACCCACGCCAGCAGCCTGGTCCGCCGCGAGACACTCCAGCCCGGAAGCGGACGCCCCCCGTCGCGGAACAGCTCCTCCCAGCGCGCGACGTGCTGGTCCTCGACGATGGCCAGCCGCTCGAACAGATCGCGCCGGGTCCCGTCGCGCTCCCCGAGCGCCAGCGCCCGGTAGAGATACGCGGCGTCGCGCTCGTCGCGGTAGTGTTCGTCCCAGCTCTCATCCGGCTGCGGGCGCTCGGCATCCATCCAGACAGGATAGCGCGCGTCAGCCCGTGAAGGGCTGACCCACACGTTTTGGGATGTGGGTCAGGGGCTGACCCACACGTTTTGGGATGTGGGTCAGGGCTTTAGCCCTGACAGTCAGCGGGCTTCACCCCTGTACAGCGCTTCTGCAGTACGATCCCTCCCCATGACGACACGGTGCCGGAGGATCCCTGCGTGGCGCGATCGGTGACGCCGGAATTCGACCGCTCGCTGCTCATCGAAGCGGCGCCGACGCGGGTGCTCGCTGCGTTCTTCGATCGCGCGGCGCTCGCGGAGTGGTGGCAGACCGTTCGCGCGATTACGACGCCGCGGCCGCTCGGCGTCTACGCGGTCGAATGGGAGCCGACCCACGAGCGCGACGATGTGCTGGGGCCGCTCGGGGGCGTCTTCCACGGCACGGTGATCGAGTTCACGCCGGGCCGCGGCTTTCTCGTCGCCGACGCCTACTGGCTTCCGCCGGAAGGGGATCCGATCGGCCCGATGGCCCTCGACGTCCGCTGCGGCATGGACGGCCCCGCGTGCCGGCTGCACGTCCGGCAGAGCGGCTTCGAGGACTCGCTGCGCTGGCGCCGGTACTACGAGGTCATCGCCCACGGCTGGGAGACGTCGCTCGCGGCGCTCAAGGCACACGTCGAACGCGTGTAGCACGCGTCACGCGAGCGTCTGCACGGACATGTAATTCGCGTCGGCGCGGCCGAGATCCGGCGACACGTTGATGTAGACGACGACGGCCCCCGGCGGGAGCACGCGCGCCGCCCGCAGCGCCTCCTCAGGCTCGCTGTGATCCACGCGCACGATCGGCACGAGTCCCCACCACAGCGCCAGCATCCGCGCGACGGCGTCTTCGTCGCAGATCGCGAAGATCGTCGCAGGCGGACGCAGCGACGACAGCAGCCGCGCCGTCTTCCCCCCGGACGTGACCGCGACAATCGCGTCCGCCTGACCGCTGGTCGCCAGCGTGACCGCGGCCTCGCACATCGCGCGCCCATGCCGCGTCCCCGACGGATCGAGCAGCGGCGACACACCGACGGCCGTCGGCATCGACTCCGCGTCGACGATGATGGCCGCCAGCGTCTGCACCGCACGGACGGGATACGCACCGACGGCCGTCTCCCCCGCCAGCATGATCGCGTCGGCCCCTTGATCGACCGCCGTCGCCGCGTCGCTCACCTCCGCGCGCGTCGGGCGAGGATCCGTCCTCATGGACTCGAGCACCTGCGTGGCGACGATGGCGGGGCGGCCCATGCGCCGCGCGTGCGCGATGATCGCCTTCTGCACGCTCGGCACGTGCTCGAGCGGCAGTTCGAGTCCGAGATCGCCGCGCGCGACCATCACCGCGTCGGCGGCGGCGAGAATCGCCTCGAGGTTCTCGACGGCGCGCGGCCGCTCGATCTTCGCGACGATCGGGACCTGCCGGTCCGCCGCGCGCATCACCTCGCGCGCGCGTCCGACATCCTCGACCGTCTGCACGAAACTGAGCGCGACCATGTCCACGCCGAGGCTGAGGCCGAAGCGCAGATCGTCTTCGTCCTTCGGCGTGATCGCCGATGACGGCAGCGGCACGCCGGGCGCGTTGATGCCCTTGTGCTCCCCCAGGCGCCCTCCCGACACGACGACCGTCGTCAACTCGTCCGGCGCCGTGTCCGTTACGCGCAGCTCGATTCGTCCATCGTCGAGCAGCAGCCGATCGCCGGCGCGGGCGGAGGCGATGAGCGGCGCGTAGGTGGTGAACACGCGTCCGGCGCCGCCGGGCTGATCGCCCACGGCGACGCGGAGCTCGTCTCCCTCGTGCAGCTCGAGCGCCTGACCCTGGAGCGCGCCGGTACGGATCTTCGGCCCGCTCAGGTCCTGCAGGACGGCGATATGGCGCCCGGCGCGCGCCGCGGCCGCGCGCACATCCGCGTACAGCGCCGCGTGCGTCTCGTGGGTACCGTGGGAAAAGTTCAGGCGCACGACATCGACGCCGGCGGCAAACAGGGCGTCGAGCTGCGCGGGCGAGGACGTCGCGGGCCCGAGCGTGGCGATGATCTTGGTGCGGCGCGTCGCAGGCATCGTCAAGGAGCTTACACGTCCTGAGGCGCGACGATCGCCTTCGGGATCGTCATCCGCTCCGCGTCGGCGAGCGCCGCGTTCAGGCCGTTCAGGCCGTACGTGCGCGCGCCGATCGCGCGCCACGGCACGTGCGCCGCGTGCCGCTCCAGGATCGACAGCGCGCGCAGGAAGTGCCGCACCTCGCTGCCCCAGCAGCCGCGGATGTCGAGATGCTTGCGGTTGATCTGACGATGCGCGTTGATCGTGCTCGGCCCGACGTCCGTGTAGTGCCCCGCGATGACGTAGCGCCCGCCGTCGCGGACGAGATCGAGCCCTTCTTCGATCGCCCGCGGCGATCCCGCGGCCTCGAGCACGGCATCCGGCCCTTCGGGCATCAGGCCGCGAATCGCCTCGCCACGCTCATCGGCCGTCGTCGACTCGACGTCGAACACGGCGTCGGCGCCCATCGCGCGCGCGAGATCGAGCCGCGACGCCGGCGCGCCGATGGCGGCGATACTCGCCGCGCCCGCCAGGCGCGCCAGCGCGATCGCGCTGAGCCCGACGGCGCCCGTGCCCTGGACGACCACGGTGTCGCCCGGACGGACGTCCGCCCGCTCGATGATGTGGACCGACGTGAGCAGGCCGCACCCGCCGCCGATGTAGTCCTCGAACGAGACGGCGTCCGGCAGGCGCGCGACCGCCACCCCCGGCTCGAGATAGATCGCCTGCGCCCACCCGCCGAACAGCCCTTCCGCCGCCGGATCCGTGATGCCATAGACGCGGCGCGCGCGGCAGCGCGTCGGGGTGCGATGCACGGTGCAGGCGCGGCAGCGCCCACACGTCCGATGGACGTCGAAGAAGACCACGCGGTCCCCTTCGCGCAGCGGCGCCTCGTCGGCGCCCTGCAGCGGCCCGCGGACCTCCTCGAGCACGCCCGCCGACACGTGGCCCGGAATGATCGGGTACGGCACGCCGGCGAGGCGGCCGTGCCACAGGTGCACATCGGTGCCGCACACTTCGGAGCAGGCGGTCCGCAGCAGCGCGCCGCCGACCGGCAGATCCGGCCGCGGGAATTCGCGCAGCTCGATGGGCGCGCGCGGCGCGGTCATGACGGCGGCGACGATGCGAGTGGACATGGTGTGGGTCAGGGCTTCAGCCCTGACGCGGGCAGTTCGAGACCGCCGGTACGTTACGCTTGGACGAAGATGCTACTCCGAATCCTGCCGGCCGCGCTGCTCGCCGCGGCGCTGGCCGCACCGGCATCCGCGCAGCAGGCGCCCCGCCGCCACTTCATCACGATCAGCTACGACTGGCAATTCCAGCACGCGCTGGACTTCGCGTCGCATCCGATCGCGGACCTGCTCGGCCGCGACGTGCGCGAGGTGCACCTTCAGCCGTTTCAGTTCGAGTCGACGGACGGACGCACGCGCGTACGCACGAACGCGTTCGGCGATCGCACGCACGGCGCAGGGATCACGCTGTACCCGTTGGGCATGAGCCGCGGCGCGACGCTCGCCGTCCGCGGGAGCATCTCGGAGATCCCCGAGATCCGGCTCGCGTTCGACGGCCCCGCGCCGGCGCGTTCGTATGTGCTCACGGAGGGGCGCGCCTACGACATCGGCGCAGGCGTCGTCCTGGCGGATCTGTCTCCCGGCTGGGGGCTCGGCAGCCGGGCATTTCTGATCGGCGGCCTCGGGCGCCTCACGGCGGAGGAACGCGACGGCCGTCGCTATTTCGCGGAAGGGGGCGGCGGACTCTCGACGGGGCCGATCGGCGTGGAAATCGCCGTCACCGTGGCATGGAATCGATTGACCGACCCGGTTCCGCATACGATCGTGATGATTCCCGTGAGCGTGCGCGGCACGCTGACGTTCTGAGGCCGCTATGGACGTGCACCGCTGGCTCGCCTCTGCCTGCGCCGACGCGGACGCGCGCGGCCTGCCCGCGCTGAAGCCGCTGCTCGAAACGCTCGCGCGATCGACAGAGGCCCTGCGGCGCGCCGACGCCGCATTCCGGCATCCTGCCCTCGCGGACGAATCCGAACCGCGGGAGAAGCAGCCATGACGCAGACGCTGCCCACGAGCCTCACGGCGGCCGCGGCGCTGCTCGAACGGCGCCAGATCTCGCCGGTCGAACTCGTGCGTGGGTGCCTCGAGCGCATCGAGGCCAAGAACGCCGAGGCGAACGCCTTCATCACGGTGATGGCCGACTCGGCCCGGGCGGACGCCGCGCGCGCGGAAGCGGAGATCGCGCACGGGCGGTATCTCGGCCCGCTGCATGGCATTCCCGTGTCGATCAAGGACCTGATCGACGTCGCCGGCACGCCGACGACGGCAGGATCGGCGGTGCCGGCGCGGACGGCGCGGCACGATGCGCCGGTGGTCGCCAATCTGCGGCGCGCCGGCGCCATCGTGGTCGGCAAGACGAACCTCCACGAGTTCGCGTTCGGCACCACGAGCGACGAGACCGCGTTCGGCCGGATCGGCAACCCGTACGATCCGGCGCGATCCGCCGGCGGATCGAGCGGCGGCGCCGCCGTCGCGATCGTCGAAGGCATGTGTCTCGGGTCCGTCGGCTCCGACACGGGCGGATCGATCCGGATTCCGGCGGCCGCCTGCGGGATCGTCGGCTTGAAGCCGACCGTGAACGAGCTGTCGTGCGACGGGGTCGTGCCGCTGAGCCCGACGCTCGATCACGTGGGGCCCATGACGCGCACGGCCGCGGACGCCGCCGCGATGTTCTTCGCGATGATCCAGGGGCAGAATCGAGGTACGATCGAACCGGCCCCCGCGCAGCTGCGCATCGGCGTGCCCGGCCCGTATTTTCTCGAGAAGCTCGAACGCGGCGTGCGTGAAGCGCTCGCGCGCGCGCGCGGCGCGCTCGAAGCCGCGCGGCATCGCGTCGAGGACGTCGCGATCGCGCTCGCGGAACACACGCCGGACGTCTACCTCCACATCAGCCTGCCGGAAGCGGCGTGGTACCACGCGCCGCTGCTGGCGCAGCACGCGGAGGCGTACTCACCCGGCGTGCGGCTGCGGATCGAGATGGGACGGACGATCCTCGCGGAGGATTACGTCCGCGCCATGCACGCGCGGACACTGCTGCGCGCGTCGGTGGACCACGCGCTCGAGGGCTTCGATGCGCTGCTCGTCCCGGCGCTGGCGATCCCCGCGCCGCGGTTCGACGAACGAGTCGTCCAGGTGGACGGCGCCGCCGAGCCGGTCCGCGGCATGATGCTGCGGCTGACGCAGCTGTTCAACATCACGGGTCATCCGGCGATTGCGCTCCCCGCCGGACGCGGCGAAGACGGGCTGCCGCGCGGACTCCAGCTCGTCGGCCATCGCGGCGCGACCGCGAGACTCCTCGCCGTCGCGATGGCGTGCGAACATCAGATAGCCGGCGGCGCAGGATCCGTCGGCGGCGGCACGGGCTGAACATCGGGCCGGTCGTCAGGCGCCGGCTCCCCGGCCGGTATGGGCCGGTTCACCGGGGGCGGCTGTTCGATGGGCTCGGGCGGCCGCGGCACGTCCGGTTTGGGTGGTTGTTCGATCATGCGGTGAAGGACTGCAACAATCGATTCATGCATAGCGAGATCAACGTCGGAGAGGCTCATCAGCAACAGACGGCGGGGGCGATTTACCTCGACGTCCGGTCGGTCCCGGAATTCGAGCAAGGGCATCCGGCGGGGGCGTACAACGTGCCGCTGCTGCACATGGATGCGCGCACGCATCAGAAGATGCCGAATCCCGACTTCCTGGAGGTCGTCCGCGCGAACTTCACGCCGGAGACCCGCTTCGTCATCGGGTGCCAGTCGGGCGTTCGTTCCGCCCAGGCCTGTCTGGTCCTCGCGCAGGCGGGCTACCGCCACGTGGTGAACGTCGCCGGCGGGTTCGGCGGATCGATGCGTGCGCCCGGATGGCGTCAGTGCGGCCTGCCGGTCGCGACCGCGGCCGAACCGTCGCGCTCGTACGACGAACTGCGCGCGAAGGCGGCGGCCGGGAATCGCTGACGGTGCTGCAACGGGCGTTTCACCGCTGGGAGCGGCGGCTCGCGTTCGTCCCCGATCGCGTCGTCCGGCCGTTTGACTGGGGTACGGAGTGGATCGACGATCCGTCGATCGCCGATGCGGACGATCCGGGATCCGCGCTCGAGCGATGGGGCGAACGGACCGCCACCGCTAGCGACGCGTTCTACGCCGTCGAGCCTGCCGGCGACTATCGGCTCGAGGGGGACTGGCTGACGTTCACGAGCGCGATCGTCACCCCGCACGCGGAGAACAATCGCGTGCGCGCGCGGTTCTTTCCCGAGACCTCTCCGCGCGGACGCCGCCGCGCCGTCGTCGTGCTCCCGCAGTGGAACGCCGACGAAGGGGGGCACGTCGGACTCTGCCGGCTGTTGAATCGCTTCGGCCTCACCGCGCTGCGTCTCAGCCTTCCCTATCACGACGCGCGCATGCCGCCGGAGCTCACGCGCGCCGACTACATCGTCAGCGCGAACGTCGGGAGGACGGCGCAGATCTGCCGGCAGGCGGTGCTCGACGCGCGCCGCGCGGTCGCTTGGCTGCACGGCCAGGGCTACACGTCGATCGGCATTCTCGGCACGAGCCTCGGGTCGTGTCTCGCGATGTTGACGGCAGCGCACGAGCCGCGGCTGCGCGTGGCGGCGCTGAACCACATCTCGCCCTACTTCGCCGACGTCGTGTGGCACGGTCTCTCGACGGCGCACGTGCGCGAAAGCCTGGACGGGCGGATCGACCTCGCACGCCTGCGCCGCATCTGGCTGCCGATCAGCCCGCGGCCGTTCCTCGAGCGCGTGCGCGGCAAGCGAATCCTGCTCGTCTACGCGCGCTACGATCTGACGTTCCCGGTGGATCTCTCGCGGATGCTGGTGGACGACTTCCGCGCGCGCGGTATCGCGCACGAGTTGACCGTATTGCCGTGCGGCCACTACAGCACGGGCGTGACGCCCTTCAAGTGGATGGATGGTCTGACGCTGTGCCGGTTCCTGAATCGGAACCTATAGATACTTGATGATGCCCTGCAGCGCGTCGTAGAGGACACCTGCCAGGGCCTTCACGAGCGGCGACACCTCACCCGACGCGACCGCGTCGGCAACGGTCACCGGCTGGGTCATGATGAGCCAGATCGTCGCGCCGGCCAGCGCGGCGGCGAGCACCCCGACGACCCCGGCGAGGCTGAGGCTGAAACGGGCAAAGCTCATACCGGCAGGCCCAGTGTACAACCCGCGCGCACGTCTTTCTAGGACGCGACGTACCCCGAGGGGGTTCCGGAGGTTCCTAGGGTTCCTAAGGTTCCTGGGGTTCTGGTTCAAACCGCCAACACTATCTTGCCGAACTGCTTACGCTCCTCCAGCCGCCGCTGCGCATCGGCCGCTTGCTCCAGCGGGTAGACAGCATCGACCGCCGGCGACAGCACGCCGTCGAAGAAGAGCGCGGCGGCGTGGCGAAGATCCGCGAACGTGCCCATGTAGGACCCGAGCAGCGACAACTGCCGCGCAAAGAGGTGCCGCAGGTCGATCGTGCCGTGCGGTCCCGTCGTCGCGCCGCACGTGACGAGGCGTCCGCCCGTCGCGAGCGCGCGGACGCTGCGCGCCCAGGTCGCTTCGCCGACGTGCTCGATGACGATGTCGGCGCCGCGGCCGGCGGTCGCGCGCCGCACGTCCCGCGCGAAGTCACCTTCGTAGTGGTCGAACACGGCCTCGGCGCCGAGATTCCGCGCCGCGTCCGCTTTGGCAGGACCGCTCGTCGCGAGGACGCGCGCCCCGAAATGCTTCGCGATCTGAATCGCCGCCTGACCGACGCCGGATCCCGCCGCGAGGACGAGGACGGTTTCCCCTTCACGCACGCCGGCGCGGGTAACGAGCATGTGCCACGCGGTGAGAAACGTCAGCGGGAAGGCGGCCGCGGTCGTGAACTCGATGTGATCCGGAATCGGAACGAGGTTCTCGACCGGAACGGCGACCTGCTCCGCGTAGCCGCCGTCCGACTGCAGGCCCAGCACGTCATATCGTACGCACTGGTTGTCGCGCCCCTCCTGGCACGCCGGACACACGCCGCAGCGCAGACCGGGCTGCAGCATCACCCGCGTGCCCGCCGGTACCTGGCCGCCGCCATCGTGGATCACTTCGCCCGCGACATCGCTGCCCGAGATGTGCGGCAGCGGAATGGTCACACGCTCGATGCCGCGGCGTTCCCAGAGGTCGAGATGGTTGAGCGCGCACGCGCGCACGCGGACGACGGCGCGCCCCGGCGCGGGCTGCGGATCCGGCGCCTCCTCGTACCGCAGCACCTCCGGCCCGCCATGCTGGTGAAAACGGACGGCCTTCATGGTGAATCCATGACAAGCATCACTTCTCCCGGCACACGTTCACGGTCGCCGACGATCACCGTGACGAGGCGCTCCGGGTCGAGATGCTGCGCGGCGGCGCGCGTGATGTCCTCCGGCGTCAGCTTCAGCACCGTCGGGACGAACGTGGTGAAGTAGTCGTCGGGCAGGCCGTACAACGCGAGCTGCGCGGCGCTGCGCGCGACCTGTTCGGCGGTCTCGAAGCTGCGTGGATAGCCGCGCGTGAGCGCGGCGCGCCCCAGCGCCAGCTCGTGCGGCTGCACCGGACGCTCGCCGCGTATCGCGGCAATCTCGGCGATCGCTTCCTCGGCTGCCTCGGCGGTGGCGTTCGACTGCACGCTCGCCTGCAGCACGAACGGGCCCGGCGCGCGCCGGAAGTCGAACGCGGTCCGCGCGCCGTACGTGTACCCCTTCTGCTCCCGCAGGTTCATGTTGACGCGGCTGACGAACTGTCCCCCGAGGATCATGTTCAAGACGAGCAGCGCGTGATAGTCGGGCGTCCGCCGCGACAGGGCGACGTGGCCGATTCGCAGCTCCGACTGGGCGGCGTCCGCACGATGCACCAGGACACGGCGGCTGACGGGCGGAGCAGCCGCGGGAAACGCGTCCGGATCCGGCAGCGGCTCGGTCTCCTTCGCCGCCGTCCACGCGCGAAAGGCGCGCTCCGCCGCCGCCGTCAGCTCGTCGTGCGTCGCGTCGCCGACGGCGATCAGCGTGGCGTGTCCGGGCGCGAAGACGCGTCGATGAAACGTCATCACATCGCGCAGCGTGACGGCGCGAAGCGCGCGCTCCGTCCCGATCGGCAAGTGCCCGTACGGATGATTCTGGTACAGCAGCTGCGCGAACACGCGGTCCGCGACCGCCGGCGGCAGATCCCTCAGCTGCAGCAGCCGGTTCACCCGCAGGTCCCGAACGCGGTCGAACTCGCGCTGTTCCAGGCGCGGGCGCGTCACGATGTCGGCGAGCAGCGCAAGGCCGCGATCGAGGAAGCGCGCGAGGACGGTCAGTCCGATCAGCGTCGAGTCGTAGCCGACGTCGGTGTCGAGGTGCGCGCCGATGCGGCCCAGCGCGTCGTGGACATCCAGCGCGGACAGATCGCCGCAGCCCTCGTCCAGCATGTCGGCGCTGATGGCCGCGAGCCCGGGCCGATCGGGCGGATCCGCGCTCCCGCCCGCCGGCACGAGCACGATCACGCTGACGAGCGGGACGCGCCGGTGCTCCACGGTCCAGACGCGCAAACCGTTGCCGAGCGTGCGCCGCCGGATGTCGGGGAAGGTGAACGGCCGTTCGGGTCCGG
The DNA here is from genome assembly GCA_035700625.1 of Vicinamibacterales bacterium. GTDB lineage: Bacteria > Acidobacteriota > Vicinamibacteria > Vicinamibacterales > 2-12-FULL-66-21 > DASSOM01. Next base: position 4,748 of record DASSOM010000292.1, on the reverse strand, counting down.
GGATGGGCAGCGCGCTCCGGTCCGCCGCCATTACGCCACCACCGCCGGCGAGGAGTCCGGCAGCGCGAGCGCGATGCGTCCGCGCGGCACGACGCTCACCGCCACGCGCCGTCCACCGGCCAGGAACTGGCGCGCGGCGCGCTGCAGGCGCTCCGCCGTCGCCTCGCGATACCGCGCGAGGTCGCGGCGGAAGTATCCCGGTTCGCCGAGGAACACGTTGTACGCGTTCAACTGATCCGACTTGCCGCCGAACCCGCCGACGGTCTGCAGGCGGTAGACGAAGTGCGCTTCGGCCTGCGCGAGGCACCGCTCCATTTCGGCCGCCGTGGGACCGCTCTCGTAGATCTGCCGCATCTCGTCCGCGATCGCGCGCTCGACTTCGACCAGCGTACGCCCGGGCGCGGCCGTGGCGACGATCTGAAAGAAGCTCCCCAGCTCGCGCGAGTTCTGCGCGGCCGCGATTTCCGTCGCGACCCGCTGCTCGTATACGAGCGCGCGATACAGGCGCGACGTCTTGCCGCTGCCGAGCAGCTCGGCGAGCAAATCCAGCTCCGCGTCCTCTTCCGCGAACAGCGCCGGCGAATGCCAGGCGAGGTACAGTCGCGGCAGCTCCACGCGGTCCTCGAGCAGCAGCCGCGTCTCCTCCCCGTTCGACGACAGCGCGGGGACGTTGACGGGCGGCGGCGCCGGCGCGCCGTCGATCTCGGCGAAGTACTGCTCCGCGAGCGCGATCCCCTGCGCGGCGTCGATGTCGCCGGCGAGCGCGAGCGACGCGTTTGCCGGGCCGTAGTACGTCTTGAAGAACGCGCGCACGTCGTCGAGCCGCGCGGCGCGAAGGTCGTCGGGTTCGCCGATCGTCAGCCAGTGATACGGATGATCGGGTGGGTAGAGCGCGCTGACGATCGCCATGCCGGCGAGGCCGTACGGCCGGTTCTCGTAATTCTGGCGCCGCTCGTTGAGGACAACGTCGCGCTGGTTCTCGAATTTGGCGTCCGTGAGCGCGGGCAGGAGGTACCCCATGCGATCCGACTCCATCCAGAGCGCCAGCTCCAGCGCCCCCGACGGGACGACCTCCCAATAATTCGTGCGGTCGGCGTTCGTCGACCCGTTCAACGCGGCGCCCGCCTCCTGCAGCGGATGGAAATAGCCTCGGTCATAATGCTGCGAGCCCTCGAACATGAGGTGCTCGAACAGGTGCGCGAAGCCGGTGCGCCCGGGCACTTCGTTCTTGGAGCCCACGTGGTACCACACGTTCACGGCAACGATGGGCACGGCATGATCTTCGTGGACGAGGACGTCGAGGCCGTTGGCGAGCGTGTGGGCGGTGAACGGAATATCCATCGGGGTCAGATCTTGATTCTTGCGTCAGTGTCCAGATTCTATGACAAGGAGCGGCGGTGATCCTCACTTCAGGAGATTTGCGCAAGAAACAAGATCGGACCCCCACCGTCATGCTGCTGCTGATCGCCGCGGCGGAGCTGCTCGCGATGACGCTGTGGTTCTCCGCGACGGCGGCCGCGCCGGCGATGAGCGCCGAGTTCGGCCTCGACGGCGCGGCGCGGGCGTGGCTGACGATGGCCGTGCAGCTCGGTTTCGTCGTCGGCACGCTCGCCACCGCCACGACCAGCCTGGCCGATGCGATCAATCCGCGCCGGCTCTTCGCGCTGGGCTGCGCGGTCGGCGCGGTCTGCAACGGCGCCATTTCGCTCGCCCCCTCCGCGACGGCGATCATCGTCCTGCGCTTCTGCACCGGCGCCGCGCTCGCGTGGGTGTATCCGCCGGGCATGAAGATCGCCGCCGGCTGGTTCATCGAGCGGCGCGGGACGGCGCTCGGGATCGTCGTCGGCGCGCTGACCGTCGGAACGGCGTTTCCACACCTCCTGGCGTGGGCCGCCGCGGGAACGCCGTGGCGCACGCTCGTGGGCGCCTCGTCCGCCTTCGCCCTTGCCGCCGGCGCGCTCGTCCTCGCGACCGTGAAGGATGGCCCGCACGTGACGCCGTCGACGCCGTTCGACATTCACGCCGCGGCCAGCGTGCTGCGTCAACGCGGCGTCCGGCTGGCGACGCTGGGCTACCTCGGGCACATGTGGGAGCTGTACGCGATGTGGGCGTGGATCGCGGCATTCGCGACGGCGTCCGCCGCGTCCACTCACCTGACGCTCTCGGGTTCGCTCGTCGCCTTCGTCGCCATCGCCAGCGGCGCCGTCGGATGCGTCGTCGCCGGATTCTGGGCCGACGCGTGGGGCAAGGCACGAATCGCCGGACTGGCGATGCTGGCGAGCGCCGGCTGCTCCGCCCTCTCGCCCGCGGTGTTCGGCGCGCCAGCTGCCGCGTTGATGATCTTTGCCGTGGTGTGGGGATTTACGATCGTCGCCGATTCGGCGCAGTTCTCGGCGCTCGTCAGCGAATACAGTCCACGCACCCATGTGGGGACGGCGCTGACGCTTCAGACCAGCGCGGGATTTCTGCTGACGATCGCGAGCCTGCGGATCGTGCCGGCGATTGCCGCCGCGATCGGCTGGCGCTGGGCTTTCGCGATACTCGTTCCGGGGCCGCTTCTTGGAGCATGGGCCATGAAGCGATTGTCGATTGCCGAGTGACGATTGGTCGTCACCTCCGACATCCAACATCCCACCTCCGCGGCTGCGCCGCTACGGCGGGCAAGCCGCCTTCAGATCGGCATCAGCGGGATCGCGCTCTTCCGCGCGTAGCTGGCGATCGATACCTGCGCGGCGAGCTGCTCGGCGGCGACGCGGAAGGCCTGCGCCGCGGGCGACGAGGGTTCGCCGATCACGATCGGGACGCCGGTGTCGCCGCCGATGCGAATCGGCTCGTAGATGGGAATGCGTCCGAGGAACGGCACGTCGAGCTCCGACGCCATCGCTTCGCCGCCCCCCTTCCCGAAGATGTCGCTCTCGGTGCGGCACGTCGGGCACACGAAGTGGCTCATGTTCTCGACGAGGCCGAGCGTCGGAACGTTGAGCTTCTGATACATCCGCACGGCTCGCCGCGTGTCCGCCAGCGACACCGCCTGCGGCGTCGTCACGACAACCGCTCCGGCGACGGGGACGTTCTGGCTGAGGCTCAGCGCGACGTCGCCGGTGCCCGGCGGCATGTCGACGATGAGATAGTCGACGTCGTCCCACGCCACTTCGCGGAAGAACTGCTGGATGACGCCGTGCAGCATCGGACCGCGCCAGATGACGGCGGAATCGTCCTTCGTGAGGAAGCCCATCGACACGACCTGGATCCCGTACTGTTCGGCGGGGACGATGCGGCGGCCGTCGGTGGTGAGCTGGGTCTGGACGCCGAGCATGATCGGCACGTTCGGACCGTAGATGTCGCCGTCAATCATCGCCACGCGGCTGCCGGCGCGGCTCAACGCCAGCGCGAGGTTCACGGCGACGGTCGTCTTGCCGACGCCTCCCTTGCCCGCGCCCACGGCGATGATGTTGCGGACGCCCGGCACCGGCGCCTTCGACAGATCCGGTCCCATCGCCTGCCGCACCTGCGCGGTCATCTGGACGTCGACGTCCGTCACGCCGGGCAGCGCGGCGACGGCCGCGCGCGCCTGCTCGCGCATCTGATCCTTCACCGGGCACGCCGGCGTCGTCAGCTCGATGCTGAACGACACGCGGCCGCGATCGATCGTGAGATTCTTCACGAATTTCAGCGACACGATGTCGCGCCGCAGGTCGGGATCCTGGACCGTCTTCAAGGCGTCGAGGACGGCCGCTTCGGTGAGGGCAGCGGTGCTCATGGGATTCGATCGATCTTATCAGTCTTTTCCGAGGGGCTTCGCCCCTCGGACTCCCCTGCACGCTCGCGCGCGGGGGCCCCCGTGCCCCGCTCCGCTCGCGTGGGCTCACTCGCTTCGCTCGTTCGCTCCGCTCTGGCTGAGGCTCAGGCCTTGGGACTCCCCTGCACGCTCGTTCGCTCCGCTATGGCTGAGGCTCAGGCCTGGGAATGCGGTTCGAACAGCTCGACGCAGTTGCCGGACGGGTCCTCCAGCAGGATCTGATTACCGCCGGTGCCGACGACGATGTCGTTGCGGAAATGCACGCCCTTGCGGCGCAGACCGTCGACGGTGGCCTCGAGGTTGGAGACCTGGAGCACGATGCGGTTCCAGCCGCCGGGCTCGGGCTGGCGGCCGTCGGGCATGGACTGGCCGCCGCCGGCGCGCTCGCTCGGCGCGCTGAGCAGCAGCCGGAGATCGCCGCGGCTCAGCATCGCGAACGTGGGCGCGGGATGCATGTCGACATTGAAGCCGAGGCGATCGGTGTAGAAGGCGATCGCCGCGTCGACGTCGTGAACGATGTAGCGAACCGTCACCATGGTGTTGTCTGCGTCACCCGGCCGCCCAGAACGGACCGGTGAGCCCGTGACGCTCGAAAAGCGCGGACACCTGCGCGGCGCTGGCCGGCTTCCAGTCCGGATCGAAACGCGTCGCGTACCAATCCGCGCCGAGATCGTAAACCTTCTGCGGTGTCAGCACCTCGCCCGCCGGGCGGCGCCATGCTTCCAGCCATCCGCGAAGCTCGCCTTCCGACCGGAAGGCCGCGATCGTCGATCATGTGAAGACGATGTCGTCCCAGAAGTGCCTGGGGGGCACGAGGAAGTGGACGACGCCGTCGCCGCGGACCTTGCCTCCCTCGACCTCGAACCGCAGCGGCTCGCCGGTCGCCGGCGAGTGCGTTTCGAGACGGCCGTCTCCGAGCAGCGCGAGGATCGACAGCCCGTCCCAGGCG
>DASSOM010000291.1:0-22236 GCA_035700625.1 Vicinamibacterales bacterium | reverse complement strand
CGCGGCCATCGCGGGAATGACCTTGTCGCGGAACCACTTCGCGTGCCTGGCGGGGTTGCCGTTGCCCTCGTGCTCGAGCAGCGCCTGCAGCGCGGCGACGCGCGTGCTGCACTCGTCGGTCAGGCGGATGAGCGCGTCCAGCGTGCGGCGCGTCTCTTTCGCCGTCGCACCGGCAGCCTTCACCGCCGCCGCGCTCTCGGCCACCTGCGTCTGATATCGATAGGCGGCCGGCAGGATGTACCGGTTGGTCATGAGCACCATCAGCTGCGCCTCGATGTTGATGCTCTTGATGTACTGTTCGACCGCCACTTCGTAGCGGGCCTTCAGTTCGCGGCCGTTGAGGACGCCGTATTTCTCGAAGGCCTTCACGACCTCCGGAGCGAGCGCCTCGCCAAACGCGTCGACGGAGGTGCGCGCGTTCAGCAGCCCGCGCTTCGCGGCTTCCTTCTGCCACTCGTCGGCGTAGCCGTTGCCGTTGAAGATGATCCGCTTGTTCTCCTTCACCAGCTTGACGAGCAGCTGCTTCACGGCTGCCTGGAGCTTCTTGCCGTCCTTCAGCGCCTTTTCGATTTCAGTCGCGCAGTAGTCGAGCGACTCCGTGACCGCGACGTTGAGCGCGATGTTCGGCAGCGCGATGCTCTGGTTGCTCGACACGGCGCGGAACTCGAACTTGTTGCCGGTGAACGCGAACGGGCTCGTCCGGTTGCGATCCCCCGCGTCGCGCGGCAGCTTCGCGAGCACGCCGACGCCGATGTCGAGCAGCCCGCCCGATTTCGTCGACTTGGCGCTGCCCGCCTTCTCGATCTGTTGGAAGATGTCGGTCAGCATGTCGCCAAGAAACACCGACAGGATCGCCGGCGGCGCTTCGTTGGCGCCGAGGCGGTGATCGTTGCCCGCGCTTGCGATGCTGAACCGGAGCAGGCCCTGGAACTTGTTGACGGCGCGTAGCACGGCCGCGCAGAACACGAGGAACTGGATGTTCTCGTGCGGCGTGTCGCCGGGGTTGAGCAGGTTGGTCCCCAGCTCGTCGCACATGCTCCAGTTCAGGTGCTTGCCCGATCCGTTCACGCCCGCGAACGGCTTCTCGTGCATCAGGCAGGCAAGGCCGAACTTCGGCGCGATCCGCCGCAGCATCTCCATCGTCATCATCTGATGATCGGTGGCGACGTTGGCGTTCTCGAAAATCGGCGCGACCTCGTACTGGCCGGGCGCCACCTCGTTGTGCCGCGTCTTCAGCGGGACGCCCACCTTGTAGAGCTCACGCTCCACTTCCATCATGAACGCGAGCACGCGATCGGGGATGGAGCCGAAATAGTGATCCTCCATCTCCTGCCCCTTGGGGGGCTTCGCGCCGAACAGCGTGCGGCCGCAGTTAATCAGGTCGGGACGCTCGAAATAGAACTGCCGGTCGACGAGAAAATATTCCTGCTCCGGCCCGCAGGTGGTGACGACGCGCTGCGCCTTGGAGCCGAAGAGCCGCAGCACGCGGACGGCCTGCTTCGACAGCGCATCCATCGAGCGGAGCAGCGGCGTCTTCTTGTCGAGCGCCTCTCCCGTCCAGCTCACGAACGCGGTCGGAATGACCAGGGTCGTGCCCTGCGGCGTCACCAGCAGCCACGGCGGGCTGGTCGGATCCCATGCGGTGTAGCCGCGCGCCTCGAAGGTCGAGCGCATGCCGCCGGACGGGAAGCTCGAGGCGTCCGGCTCGCCGCGCACGAGTTCACGGCCGCTGAACTCCGCGACGGCGCGGCCGTCGGCGGTCGGGTTCAGGAAGGAATCGTGCTTTTCAGCGGTAATCCCCGTCATCGGCTGGAACCAGTGGGTGTAGTGCGTCGCGCCGTGCTCGACGGCCCAGTCCTTCAGCGCGCTGGCGATGATGTCGGCAACGGCGGGATCGATCGGCACGCCCTGCGCGATCGCGCCGCGAAGCGCGCGGAACACATCCTTGGGCAGGCGCGCGCGCTGGACTTCCTCGTTGAATGTCAGCGAGCCGAAGTCGTCCGTGGCGCGGCGCGCCGCGATGGGCGTGGCACTGCGCACGGACATGCTCCAGGCGTTGATGCTGCGGATCGCCTCACCGGATGATGCGGGGCTCATGCTGTGCTGTCCTTTCGAAAGATGGCGTGACGGGAGGGAACGTCGTGCGGACCTCAGATCGACATTATGAGGAACTCACGTCGAGCCGGGCAAGCGGAAAACGCGGCTGAGCTCAAATTGTTCTGCTCGATATAATAAACATTGTGAAACATATTCAGGACTACTACGCGCCCGTCCTCGGCGAGTTCGAGCACCTGGTGCTCACCGCTCTCCTCCGCGTCGGCAGCGGCGCGTACGGCGCCGCGATCCGCCAGGAAATCGAGGACCGCACCGGGCGCCGCCTCTCCGTCAGCGCCGTCTACGTGACGCTGACGCGGCTGGAACGGAAGAAGATGGTCGTGTCGTACGTCGGCCCCCCCACGGCGCAGCGCGGCGGCCGGCGCAAGAAACACTACGTGATCGCCGAGGAGGGGGAACACGCGCTCGGGCGCGCGTATCGCGCCTTTCGCGCGATCACCGAGGGGCTGGAGGACCGGCTCGCCGAGCTGTGATGCGCCGCGTCGTCAACGAATACGTCTGGCCGGCCCGCAGCACGGCCACCGCGATCCCGCTCGCGGCCGGATGACGCGTTCCGTCCGTGCGCGCCATCGCGGCGTTGCGGGCGTCGATCACGACGACGGAGCTCTTGCCGATGACGTCGAACGTCGTCCCGTGTACGATGACGCCCGTCGACTCGTCGATGCCGACCCCGACGAGAGATGGACGATCCAGAACCGCGCTCAGCAGCCGGTTCGTCCGCTGCCGCGTCAGGAAGTGCTGATCGACGATCACCTCCGGCCAGAGGCCGAGGCCGTCGGCGATCTCGGTCGCGCCGGACGTAATGGACTTCAGATCCGCCTCGCCGGTGATCATCGCGTTCGACAGAATGGCCGCCCCGGCGCTGGTGCCGCCGACGACGACACCGGCCTGGTAGCGGGCGCGGATGACGTCGTCGAGCCCCGTGCCGGCAATCGCTTTCATGAAGCGATTCTGATCCCCGCCGGGCATCCAGATGAGCGTCGCGCGCTTCAACGTCGCGGCGGCCGCGGCGCGATCATCAAACGACACCTTCAACGCCTCGCGGGCTCCCGCCTCGAGCCACATCGCGACCGATCCATCGCCGGCATCCGGCTCGGCGGACGCCTGCGGCAGCACCGCGACGACTGCCCGGGATCCACCCGCGAGCGCGAGCGTGGGAGCGACGATGTCCGGACCGGTGTCGCCTCCGCCCACCACGACGAGCGTTCCCTGGGCGGAAAGCCGTCCGGGACACACCACGAGCAGAATCACACACGAGAAGACCATCCGTCGAAGCATGGACGGATTGTAGATCGCCGTGCTTGACAGCCGGCCACCGCCGCGCCATGATGCGTCCCATAGGAGTTCTATGGGACGGACATCGCGCCAGGAGCTGCTGCCCGGCACGCTCGACATGCTGATCCTGAAGACGCTGGCGACCGGAGGGGTCATGCACGGCTACGGCGTCGCCGAGCACATCCGCCGCGTGTCGCGCGACGTGCTCCAGGTCGAAGAAGGCTCGCTCTATCCGGCCTTGCAGCGGCTGCAGCTTCAAGGCCTCGTCAAGTCGGAATGGGGACATTCCGCGAACAACCGGCGCGCCCGGTACTACCGGCTGACGCCCGCGGGCCGGCGCGCGCTCGGCGACGCGCAGACGAGCTTCGGACGGCTGCTCGAGGCCATCGGGCGCGTCATGGATCCGTCCCGGTCAACCGAATAGCCCTATCGAGCGTCTATGGGAGCAATGACCACCCTGCTCCGCCGCGTCCGCGCCTTCCTCCGCCGCGATCGACTCGACGAGGCCCTGCGCGAAGAGCTCGCGCAGCATGTCGCGTGGAGAGCGCAGGCGCTCGAGGCGGAAGGGATTCCGGCGGACGAGGCGCGGCGCCGCGCGGCCGTGTCGGTCGGCAACGTCACCAGGCTGCGGGAGGAGTCGCGGGACATGTGGGGATTTCCGACGCTCGACAGCATCGTTCAGGATCTGCGCTATGGCGCACGCGTGCTGCGCCGCTCCCCCGCGTTCGCCGTCGTGGCCGTCGTGTCGCTGGGACTCGGGATCGGCGCGGCGGCCGCCGTGTTCAGCCTGTCGGACGCGGTGCTGTTCCGCACGCTCGCGGTGCGCGATCCCGAATCGCTCGTGCTGCTCCGATGGCATTCGGGACCGGTGGCGCCGTTCAACTCGCTCAACGGGTACGGCCAGCAGGACGAGGCCGGCATGTCGAGCACGTCGTTTTCGTACGCGGCGTACGAGGCGTTCCGCCGTGACGCAGCGCAACTGATCGACGTGGTCGGGTTCGCCGATCTGTATTACGCGAATCTCGCAGTCGATGGGCGGGCCGAACGCGGCACGGCGCACGCGGTGAGCGGCAACTACTTCGAGGTGCTCGGCGTACGTCCGTCCCTGGGGCGCGCGCTCGCGGAGCCGGACGATCGTGTCGATGCCGCGCCGGCCGCCGTCATCAGCGACGCCTTCTGGCGGCGCCGCTTCGGCGCCGCAGCGGATGCCGTCGGCCGTTCGCTCGACGTCAACGGTGTGCGCTTCACGATCGCGGGCGTGCTGCCGTCCGCGTTTCACGGTACTGGTCAGGTCGGCACCGATCCCGACGTCTACGTTCCGCTCGCTGCCAAGCGGCTCGTCGTGCCATCGGACGATCCGCCAATGGATCCCAACTTCTGGTGGGTGCTGACGGTAGGCCGCCTGAAGCCCGGCGTGACGATGGAAGCCGCGCGCGGCGCGCTCGACGTCATCCTGAAGCGATCGGTCGCGGCGGCGCGTCCGTCGCTCGCGGGCGCCGGGCTGCCCGGAGTCGCGCTGGAACCCGGCGGCCGCGGTCAGACGGAAGAGCGTGCCTCCCTGCGCGATCCCCTCTGGACGATGGGGCTGATCGCGATGCTCGTCCTCCTCGTCGCGTGCGCCAATGTCGCCAGTCTTCTGCTCGCGCGCGGACGGGCACGCGTGCGCGAGCTGTCGGTGCGCGCGGCCATGGGCGGCTCGAGATGGCGCATCGTCCGGCAACTGCTCACGGAAGCGTCGCTCGTCGCGGCGCTGGGCGGAATCCTGGGCGTCGTTCTGGCGCAGTGGTTGAGTCGCGCGATGGCCCCGGCGATTGGTCTCGATGCTGATGCGGTCACGACGCTCACCGGCGTCGATGCACGCGTCCTGCTCTTTGCGGTGTGCGTCGCCGCGGCAGCCGCGCTGTTGTTCGGCGTCCTGCCGGCGTTCCGGTCCGCCGATGTGCGCCTGAGCGCAGGGCTGCAGGAAGGTGGACGGACGGGAACACCGTCGCGGAAGGCACGAGCCCTGTCAGGCGCGCTCGTTGCGGCGCAGATCGCGCTGTCGCTGCCGCTCGTCGCGGGCGCCGGCCTTCTGGTCCGGTCGCTCTGGAACCTGCAGCGCGTCGACGTCGGCTTCGATGCGTCCCATCTGCTGCTGTTCCAGGTCGATCCCTCGCTGAGCGGCTACGACGAGGTGCGGACGCGTCAGCTGATCGACGGCGCGCTGGAGCGTCTTCGCGCGACACCGGGCGTGGTCGGTGCGAGTCTCTCCAATCACAAACTCCTCAGCAACTCCGCCACGATCGGCGTCGCGTCGCGGCCCGACGAGGTCGCGCCGGCCGAAGGATCCGCCGACCTGCCTGCCTTCGAGCGGCGTCATCTGACGTGGCAGCTCACCGTCGACGAGCGGTTCTTCGAGACGATGAGAATTCCCGTGCGTCATGGGCGCACGTTCGCGGCCGCCGATGCCGGTGGACCGCCTGTCGCGGTGATCAACGCGACGCTCGCGCGGCGGCTGTTCGGCACGACCGAGGCGGTCGGGCGGCTCATGCGAACCGGGAGTCGGCGCCGCCCCGGGACGCCCGACACGACGATCATCGGCGTCGTCGCGGACTCGCATTATACGAACGTGCGAAGCGAGGTGCCGGCGACGGCGTACCTGTACTATCGTCAGCTGCCCGTGTTCAAGAGCGCCGTCACGTTCGAGGTCCGCACGGCCGGCGCGCCGTCAGCGCTCGCCGGCACGGTGCGCGAGGTGATGCGCGGCCTCGATCGCAACGTGCCTGTGTTCGGGATGCTCACACAGGACGAGCAGATCCGATCGCTGCTCCGTCAGGAGCGCGTGTTCGCCACGCTGTCGTCGCTGCTCGCGGGCATCGGGCTGCTGCTCTCGGCAATCGGGCTCTACGGCCTGCTCGCGTACGCCGTCACGCAGCGGACGCCGGAAATCGGCATCCGGATGGCACTCGGCGCCGAGCGGCGGACGGTATTGTGGATGGTGCTGCGGCAGTCGCTCGTGCTGACCGCGATCGGCCTTGCCGCCGGCGTCCCGGCGGCGGTGTTCGGCACGAGCGTCCTGGACGCCATGCTGTTCGGACTCCCGCCGCGAGACGCGATCACGATGTCGATCGCGGCGCTCGTCATGCTCGCGACGGCGGTCGCGGCCGCCGCGATCCCGGCCCGCCGCGCCGCGCGCGTCGATCCGCTCGTCGCGCTGCGGACGTAGGGGTCAGGCGGAGGAGACCCTAGTGCCCGAGCACGCGATGCGGCACGTAGGGTTCCTCGAGCCGCCGGCAGTCTTCGTCGGACAGACGGAGGTCGAGCGCCGCGATCGCTTGATCCAGGTGTTCCAGCTTCGACGCGCCGACGATAGGCGCAGTCACGTCGGGCTGACGGAGGATCCACGCGAGCGCAACCTGCGCGGGTGAGACCCCTTTGTCGCGCGCGACCTCACCAACGCGGTCGGCGACGGTGAAGTCGGCGTCCGTGTAGTACATCTTGTGCGCGTAGTCGTCGCTCTTCGCGCGCGCGGTCTCGCCGCGATCCCCGCCCCGGCGATTGCCGGCGAGGAAGCCGCGCGCGAGCGGACTCCAGGGGATGACGCCGATCCCCTCCTGCCGGCATAACGGCAGCATCTCGCGCTCCTCTTCGCGGTAAATCAGGTTGTAGTGATTCTGCATCGAGACGAAACGCGTCCAGCCGTGCCGGTCCGACAGCGCGAGCGCCTGCGCAAAGCGCCAGGCCGGCATGCTCGATGCCCCGATGTAGCGCGCCTTGCCGCTGCGGACGATGTCGTCGAGCGCGCGGAGCGTTTCCTCGATGGGGGTGTCTGGATCCCAGCGATGGATCTGATACAGGTCGACGTAGTCCGTCCCGAGGCGCCGCAGCGACCCGTCGATCGACGCCATCAGATGCTTGCGCGACAGACCGCGGTCGTTCGGGTCATCGCTCATCGGGAAATACGCCTTTGTCGCGACGACGACGCGATCGCGCACGGCGAAGTCGCGCAGCGCCCGGCCGAGAATCTCCTCGCTCACGCCGCGGGAGTACATGTCGGCGGTGTCGAAGAAGGTGATGCCGTGCTCGAGCGCGCGGCGGATGAACGGGCGCGACGTCTCTTCCGGCAGCACCCACGGGCGCCAGGCGGGATCACCGTACGTCATGACGCCGAGGCAGATGCGCGAGACCTTCAGGCCGGTCCGGCCGAGATTGACGTAGTCCATGTTCAGCGGTGGTGGTAATTCAGCTCGCCGGCTTCGATGCGGACCGGCAGCTGGTTCTCGCGCCGCGGCAGTGGGCATGTCGCAAACGCCGTGAACGCGCAGGGCGGGTTGTACGCCTTGTTGAAGTCGATGATGACGCGGCCGTCCTTCGGCAGCATCGTGTGCAGGAAACGCCCGGCGGGATACGTCGCGTCCACGCTCGTGCGGTCCTTGAAGATGAAGAACAGATCTTCGTGCTTCGACGTTTCGTAGACCGGCTCGAGGCGATATTCGCGGCCGTTCAGGCTGAACGTCACGTACCCGGGACTCTCCATCTGGACGATGTCGCCGAGAACGTTGGGGACGGGAACCATTTTCGGCTTCCCGTACGGCACGAAGTGCGCCGCGAGACGGTACGACGTCGAGATCGGGAAATAACGCAGTCCCTGGAAGCCGCGCCGTTCGTCGCTGTTGCGATCGCGCAGCCGGATGCCGTGCCGCTCGCCGCGCTTGATGACGAACATCGTGAGGTCGCCGACGTCGATCGCCGAGTCGTCTCCCTTTTTCGGATCGAACGCGAACGTCGTCACGGGCGCCCCCGCGGCGGTCGCGCGGACGCCGTCGGCGGCGGTGAACGTCACCGCGCCGTCCTTGCTCAATGTGAACGTTCCCACCCGCGCCGGGGCTTTCGCCGGCAGAACGATGGCGTTGCCGTCGCCGCTGCCCGCCGTGTTCGCGCCGGGCGCGAGCCAGAACAGGCCCGCGACGGTGAGCCAGCCGTCGTCCGCGGTCAGCTCGGCGACGCGCTCGGCGCGGTACTGCTCGATCGCGCGCTGGTACGCGTCCGGCACGTGCTGCGGCGCCGCAACGGTGAGCGCAAGCCCGATGAGGAGAAATGACATCACCGTGCCCATCCTTGTATTCTGACCTGCGAACCTCGAACCTCGAACCTCGCGACTATGTTTCTAGGCCACTTCGCGGTCGGGCTGGCCGGCAAACGTCTCACGCCGGCGGTGTCGCTCGCGGTCTGGTTCGTGGCCGTCCAGCTCCTCGACCTGCTCTGGCCAGTATTCCTTCTGACGCGCCTCGAGCACGTGCGGATCGCGCCGGTCGGCCCAGGGCCGTTCCTGCGGCTCGACTTCTACCACTATCCCATCACCCACAGCCTCGTGGGCGCGCTCGCGTGGGGGCTGCTCTTCGCCGGTGGGTGGTTGCTGATCCGCCGGAATCGCTACGCGGCGCTGCTGCTCTTCTTCGGCGTCGTCAGCCACTGGGTGCTCGACGCCATCACGCACCGGCCCGACCTGCCCGTGCTCCCGCACGGGCCCTACGTCGGACTCGGCCTGTGGTACCTGCCGGCGGTGACGATCGTCGTCGAGGCCGCGATGTTCGCCGTCGGGATTCTGATCTACGCCCGCGCGAAGCGTCCGACGATCGCGTTCTGGGCGCTGATGATCGTCCTCGTCGCGCTCTATGTCGGATCGCTCGTCGGTCCGCCGCCGCCCAACGTGACCGTCCTCGCCGCATCCGCGCTCGCCGGCTGGCTCCTCGTCGTCTGGGCCTGGTGGGCCGACCGCCCCCGGGGTCAGGTCTGAGATCTGCCGCTCGGGGGTCAGGTCTGGAATCTGCCACTTCGGGGGTCAGGTCTGAAATCCGACGCATCGGGGTCAGACCCCGCGAAAGTCGCCAAATTTCGCCCGATCATGGTCGTCGCGAACGACCCGAGACCTGACCCCGGGGCGCCGGTTTTCAGACCTGACCCCGAAGCGCCGGTTTTCAGACCTGACCCCGGGCGAGCTCCGCTGACAGGCGCGCGAACAGCTCCCGCGCCTGCTGCGTTGGTGCGGCATCGGCGCTGTCGACGACGTTCAGCAGCTGGCTGAGCGCGGCGTTCAGCCGGCGCGCGGACGAGCGCTGATCCTCGGTGGGCGCCGACTTCAGCGCCTGCGACGTGGACGTCATCGCCGCGGCGATCTTCTGCTCCAGCTCCAACTGCGCCGCGAGATCGGACGCCGAGGCACCCACGCGCGGATCCATCTTCACGACGAGCGGCTTCGTCTGCGACGCGCCGTCAACCGTCAGCGTCACGCGATACGTCCCCGGCACGACCGCAGGCCCGAGCGGCAGCAGCGGCGTGTCACCCGGCAGTGCGGCAATCGTGTAGTCGCTCGACACCGACGGCGGCGAGGGATAGCGCAGGTCCCACACGAACCTGTTCATGCCCGCATTCGCGGACGGCATCTTCTCCGGGCCGAGCCAGTACGACGGGAACTGCGTCGTCATGTCGATCGGCGGCACCACATCCGCGCTCGAGAAGCGGCGGACCGTTGCCCCGGAGGCGTCCGTCACCTCGACGTCCACACGCGCGCCCGCGCGCGGCAGCCAGTAGTCGATGACGGCACCGTTGGGCGGATTCGTCCCCATCGGCACTCCCGGCGGCTTCGGCGTGTCATTGTTGACGCTGCGTCGGATGCGAATGGCGGCCGCCGGATCGAACAGCGTGGCCGCCGACGGCGCGCTCTGCCATTGCCGCAGCGGGCTGATGTCGTCGAGCACCCAGAACGATCGCCCGTGCGTCGCGACGACGACATCGTTGTCGTGGACGACGAGATCGTGGATCGGCGCGTGAGGCAGGTTCATCTGCAGCGGCGCCCATGCCCCGCCGTCATCGAACGACACGAACACGCCTCGTTCCGTGCCGGCGAACAGCAGACCCTTTCGAACGGAATCCTCCCGCACCGCGCGGACGAACGCATCGTCCGGCAGACCGCTGGCGATCTTCGTCCAGGTCGCGCCGTAATCGTGCGTGCGATACGCGATCGGCGTCTGGTCGTCCAGACGGTGCCGATCGACGGCGATGTAGGCGGTCGCGGCATCGTGCGGCGACGCGTCGATGAGACTGATCTTGTCCCACGGCCCCAGGTCCTTCGGCGTGACATTCGTCCAGGACTTTCCTGCGTCGCGCGTGACGTGGACCAGACCGTCGTCGGTCCCCGCCCAGATCACGCCGGGCCCCGCCGCCGACGGCGCGATGGTGTAGACAACGCCGTAGCCTTCCGCCGCGGCAAGATCCTGGACCATACGTCCGCCGGTGGGCGGGACGACGTCGCGGCCGCCGCGGGAAAGATCGGGACTGATCCGCGTCCAGCTTCGCCCGCCATCGCTGGATTTCAGGACGTACTGCGATCCGAAGTAAATCGGACGCGGTTCGCCGTTCGCGGGCTTGCGCGCGCCGAACGCGATCGGCGACGTCCACGTGAAGCGATAGGTCACCTTCGAGCGATCGGCGCCGAAGCCGCTTTCGGGCGACGGTGAGATGTTCTGCATCTGACCCGTCGCACGCGTGTATCGATGCAGCTCGCCCATCGTGTTGCCGCCGTACACAATGTCGGGGTCGTCGGGATCCGGCACGACGTAGCCGCTCTCGCCGCCGGCCACCGGATGCCAGTCGGACGGAAGGATCGCGCCGTAGTCACCGCGGCTCGTGATGCCCACCGTTCCGCTGTCCTGCTGCGCGCCATAGATGCGGTACGGAAATCCGTTGTCGACGGCGACGTGGTAGAACTGCGCGGTCGCCTGGTTGTACCACGGTGTCCACGACCGTCCGCCGTCCACCGAGATCGTCGTCCCCTGATCGACGCCGCTGATCATGCGGCCGGGATCGTCCGGATCAATCCAGAGCGAGTGATAGTCGTCGCCGCCGGGAGCCCCTTTGATCGACGTCCACGTGCGGCCGCCGTCGGTCGATTTGTTCAGACCGACGTTCGGCGCGTAGACGATGTCGGCATTCATCGGATCGACGATGACTTCACTGAAGTACCACATGCGCGACGTGATGCGCGGATCGGTCCCGACGCGCTGCCACGTCGCTCCCGCGTCGTCCGATCGATACAGCCCCGACGCGTCGTGCTCCGCTTCGATGATCGCGTAGACGCGATTGCCATGATTGCCGTACCCGACGGCAAGGCCAATGCGCCCCAGCGTCGGCGACGAGGACGGCAGACCGTGGCCGGAGATCTCCGTCCAGGTCACGCCCGCATCGGTGGATTTGAAAATTCCGCCACCCGCGCCGTTGAGCGGAGGATAGCGGCTCCACGGCGTGCGCCGCGTGCTCCAGAGCGCCGCATACACGACGTCGGGATTCGAGGGCTGCCGGACGACGTCGACGGCGCCGACGTCCTCGTTGCGATAAAGCACCTTCTGCCACGTGTGTCCGCCGTCGGTGGTGCGGAACACGCCGCGCTGCTCGTTCGGCCCGTACGCGTGGCCGAGCGCGGCCACGAGGACGATGTCGGGATTGCGAGGATCAATCGAGATGCGCGCGATCTGCCGCGTCTCCTCGAGGCCGATCGGCTGCCACGTCTGGCCGGCATCCGTGGACTTGTACATGCCGTTACCGCTCGACAGATCCGACCGGAAATCCGGCTCGCCGGTCCCCACATAGATGATGTCCGGATTGGATGTGGCGATCGCGAGCGCGCCGATGGACTGCACCGGCTGCGCATCGAAGATTGGCGTCCACGTGAGGCCCGCGTTCGTCGTCTTCCAGACGCCGCCGCCGACGGCGCCGAAGTAATAGAGGTTGGGCCGGTCCTTCACGCCGGCGGCCGTAACGACACGTCCGCCGCGAAACGGACCGACGAGCCGCCAGCGCATCGCGGCCGCGGCCGGTGCATCGACAGATGCCGCTGGCGGCGGCGCCGCCGGCTGGACGAGCAGGAAGCCGAGGACGGGGATCAGAAGAGCTTCGCGCATGTGCACCATGCTACTGGAAGATGTCGGATGTTGGAGGTCGGATGTCGGAGGTCGGAGGTCGGAGGTCGGAGGTCGGAGGTGACGGTACGGCCGGGTGGTTGTGAGGCCTGCCTCGCCGTAGCAGCGGAAGGCGCGAGGGCGGGAGCGGCGTACTATGATCAACGTGGCAGCTGCCGTGACCACGCCCCTCCGCAGAATCCTGCACGTCGACATGGACGCGTTCTACGCGTCGGTAGAACAGCGCGACAAGCCGGGGCTGCGCGGACGGCCGGTTGCGGTCGGCGGCGATCCCGACAAGCGCGGCGTCGTCGCGGCGGCCAGCTACGAAGCGCGCGCGTTCGGCGTCCGGTCGGCGATGCCGATGGCGCGGGCGGTCCGACTCTGCCCCGACCTCGTGATCGTGCATCCGGATTTCCAGCGGTATCGCGCGGCGTCGCAGGCGGTGTTCGCCATTTTCCGGTCGGTCACGCCGCTCGTGGAACCGCTTTCCCTGGATGAGGCGTACCTGGACGTGACCGAGAACGCGTGGGGCGAGCCGCTCGGACGCGTCGTCGCGCAGCGGCTCAAGCGCGACATCCGCGAGGCGACCGGGCTCACCGCGTCCGCCGGCGTCGCACCGAACAAGTTCCTCGCGAAGATCGCCTCGGCGTGGAAGAAGCCGGACGGCCTCACCGTCATTTCACCGGATCGCGTCGAACGGTTCCTCCACGCGCTGCCAGTGGACGCGCTGTGGGGAGTCGGACCGGTCACCGCGGCACGGCTTCGCGAGAGAGGGATTCAGCGTCTGGTCGACGTGCGCACGGCCGATCCGGCGACGCTGCGCGACGCGGTGGGCAGCCTCGCGGACTGGCTGCGCCAGCTCGCCGACGGCCGCGACGACCGAGCGGTCGAGCCGAACCGGGCGGCCAAGTCCGCCGGCACCGAGAACACGTACTCGGAAGACCTGACCGATGTGAACGAGATCCGGCAAGAAGTGGACGAGCTGTCCCGTGGCCCGGCCGAGTGGCTCGCGCGCAAGGGCCTGGCCTGCCGCACCGTGACGATCAAGGTCCGCTACGACGATTTCACGACGATCACGCGCAGCCACACAGAGATGCCGCCGACGGCCGACGCCGACCAGATTGCGCGGCGCGCGGTCGCGCTGCTCGAGAAAACCGACGCGGGCCGCCGGCCCATCCGGCTGCTGGGGGTCAGCGTGCACAACCTCATCAATATGGACCCGGCGGCGTCCCGGCTGCCTCTGCCGTTCGAAGACGGCTCGCCTTGACTCCGCCGGGGACGGCTGACATCCTTCTGAACGCATGTCCGCCGAGAAGCGGCCAGCGCCGCATGTCGACCCCGACGACAGCGAACTCGCGCAAAGCGAGGAGCGGTTCCGGGTCCTCGTCGAAACGGTCAGGGACTACGCGATCTTCATGCTGGATCCAGGCGGATACATCCAGTCCTGGAACGCCGGCGCGGAACGGATCAACGGCTACACGGCGGACGAGATCATCGGCCGGCACTTCTCGATTTTCTTTCCGGAGGCCGATCGGCGCGCCGGCAAGCCGGAACTCGAGCTCGACGCCGCCGCCGAGCACGGGCGGTTCGAGGACGAGAGCTGGCGAATCCGCAAGGACGGGTCGAGGTTCTGGTCGAGCATCGTAATCACGGCCCTGCGAGACGAGCACGGCCGCGTGACGGGCTTCGCGAAAGTGACGCGCGACCTGACGGAGCGGCTCGCGCGCGACGAAGCCGAGCGCCGCGCCGCGCTGCACGAAGAAGCCAACCGGATCAAGGACGACTTTCTCGCGATCGTGTCGCATGAGCTGCGCACGCCCTTGAACGTCGTCTACGGCAGCGCGTCCATGCTGCAGTCGGGCACGCTGTCACCGGAGGGCACGGCGCGCTCGTGGGCCTCGCTCAACCGTAATCTCCAGATGCTGATGCAGATCATCGACGATCTGCTCGACATCTCGCGCATCGTCACGGGCAAGCTCGCGCTGGAGATCGAACGGCTCGACGCCGTCGCGCTGCTCCGGGAGATCATCGAGGAATTCAAGACGGCGGCCGAGGCGCGCGGCGTGGATCTCTCGATCGACTGCGCCGGCGATGCCGCGTGGATCGACGCGGATCGCGGACGCTTCCGTCAGATCTTCAGCAACCTGCTCTCGAACGCGCTGAAGTTCACGGCCGAAGGGGGAACCATCGACGTCCGGTGCACCTCGTCCGACGACACCCTGCGGCTGGATGTGATCGACACGGGCATCGGGATCGACCCCGAGTTCCTGCCGCGGCTCTTCGAACGGTTCAGCCAGGGAGATGCGACGGTGCAGCGCACGCACGCCGGCCTCGGACTCGGCCTGGCGATCACCCGCGAACTGGTGTCGCGGCACGGTGGCTCCGTGACGGCGACCAGCGGCGGCCCCGGGCGCGGGGCCACCTTCAGCGTCGTCCTGCCGCTTACGGCTCGACCGTAGCGGCTTTCGGCTTGCGCGGAGCGCGCGGCTTCGTGGACGCTTTCCGCTGACGCGGGGCGGTCCCCGACGACGCGGCACGCCGACGGCGCGGCCGCTTGGCCGCCGACGGCTCCTCCGCCGGCTGCGCGTCTTCCTCGTTCACGTCCTCTTCCCGTTCCGCGTCCGCGCGCGGCTGCACGTCGGCGTCCATCACCGGCGGCGCGGCTTCGACTTCCTGCACCACGTCACCGTCGACGACTTCGGACTCGGCCTCCGCCGCGTGCGGCGCCGACGCCCGTGTCTCTTCGACCTCCGCGGGCTCGGGAACGTCCATCGGCTCGACCGGCACCTGCATGACGTTGCCGGCGAAGATCCGCATCACGCCCTGCCGATCGCGATCGATGCGGAACAGCCCTTCGCGCTGACACGCCCGCAGGAGATCGACGAGGCTGGCGAAGCCGAACTTCCGCTCGTCGAACGATGCGTCGACGCCGCGCAGGAACTGCTTCACCTGCCGGACGTACATCGGCCATCGCGGCGGGTTCTGCGCCGACTGGAACAGACGCCGGACTTCACGGATGCCGTCGGCCACGCGCAGCGGCGCCTGCGGCTGCTCGTGCGTCCGCTCGGGCGTCCGCTCCTCGGCGGCTGGCGCTTCCGGCTCCGGCGCATGCGCCTCGTGCGCGTGCGGCGCGTGATGGTGCCCGTTTTCCTTCAGCTCGACGAGCACGTTGCGCCCGTGCTCGCGAAGCGTGACGAATCCGGCGGCGGCGAGCTTC
The DNA here is from genome assembly GCA_035700625.1 of Vicinamibacterales bacterium. Lineage (GTDB taxonomy): Bacteria > Acidobacteriota > Vicinamibacteria > Vicinamibacterales > 2-12-FULL-66-21 > DASSOM01. Next base: position 6,693 of record DASSOM010000291.1, on the reverse strand, counting down.
TGCGCGAAATCGCGGAAGCTGCTGACGCCGTAGTTGCGCTCCGAAAACGTCGAGTCGAGCTGCAGCAGCGTGCTCTTCAGCAGGCCGAGCTGCGGCGTCACCTCGCGGTCGATGAGCACCTTCAGCGCACGGCGCACCAGCGGCATCGCCTGTTCGATCGCTCCTTCGCGGACCGGGGCGGCGCCGTGCCGTCCGCGATCCTGCCGCCGTCCGCCAATCAGGTTCTCGTAGGCGATGAACTCATGACAGTTGCGCTGCATCACCTGGCTGGTGAAGGCGCGCCCGCCGACGATGAACACCTGTTTGTCGTACTGCTTGAGCTTTTCGACGAGGGTGATGAAGTCGCTGTCGCCGCCCACGATCACGTAGGCGTTGATGTGCGGGTGCGTGAAGGCGGTTTCGAGCGCGTCGAGCGCGAGGTTGATGTCGGCGCCGTTCTTGTCGCCGCCGGGCGTGAGGTTCCGCTGCACGAGCTTCGTCGCGTGCTGCGTCAGCGATCGGCTGTAGTCTCCCGCCCTCGTCCAGTCTCCGTACGCGATCTTCGAAACGACCTCGCCGCGCTCCTTGAGCGCTTCGAGAACGACCCCGATGTCGAACTGTGCGTTGAGTGTGCTCTTGACCCCGATTTCGATGTTGTCGAAGTCGATGAATACGGCAATCTTCAGTCGTGTTTCTGGCAAAACGCTTTCTGTTATCCCTTCCGGCCGACAGGCCAATGCTCCATTATAGAGAAGAACCCGCTATTTCAGGACCCTGACCCGGACCAGGTCCACTCTCGTCGCGGGCGCCTCCCCGTTCACCGGCACGTGCTCGATCCGGTCCACCACATCCATTCCATCGACCACCTTCGCGAACGCCGTGTACTTGCCGTCGAGCGACGGCGCATCGCCCGTCACGATGAAGAACGACGTCGTCGCGCTCCCGGGATCGTCGCCGCGCGCCATCGAGACAATGCCCTTCACGTGCTTCGTGTCGTTGAATTCCGGCGCCAGGTTGTGGACGAGCTTCTGCTGCTTGTCGGTGAGCGGCTGCTCGCGCGTGGAGAGATAGCCCGCCTGGATCGCAAATCCGGGCACCACGCGGTGAAACGACGTGCCGTCGAGAACGCCGGCGTCCGCAAGACGGAGGAAGCTTCGCACCGTCTCGGGCGCCTTGTCGGGCATGAACGCGAGCGTGATGCTGCCAAGGCTCGTCTCGAGCACTGCACGGTATGCCGCGAGCTCCGCCACCGACTCCGTCGAGAACGCCAGCGGCTCCGGGGGCGGCGCGTCGCGAATGGTCACCGACGTCATCTCGATGCGTTCGGTCGGCGCGCCCTTGTCGTCGGCGGCCGCTTCCGAAATCTTCTGCACGACGTCCATGCCTTCGGAGACGTGGCCGAACACGGTGTATTGCCCTTCGAGCGCCGGCTGCGGAAACACGCAGACGAAAAACTGCGCGCCGCCGCTGTCGGGCTCACCGGGCCGAATGACGGCGGCGACGGTCCCGCGCGTGAACTTCTCGGCGCTGTGCTCGGCCGCCAGCACTCCCAGTCCCCCCGTCCCGTAGAGCGTCTTCTTCTTCGGATCCTTTGACAGCGGGTCGCCCCCCTGGACGATGCCGTCCTTGATTACCCGGTGAAACGTCGTCCCGTCGTAGGCGTGCTCGCCCGCGAGCTTGATGAAATAGCCGACGTGGTTCGGCGCGAGATCCGGACGCAGGTCGATGATGAACGTCCCCGCGGTGGTCTCGACGACCGCCTGCTTGCCGGTCATCTGCTCGACGGTCAGCGTGGTCGCGAACGGCTTTGACTTCTGAGCCGGCGGCGAGAGCACGATCGAGAGCAGCAGGAGCGGGATGAGAAGCATGGAGGAATTATAGGGGTCGGCCGACATACAATGCAGACTCTCCCCGACAACCAAGGATGCTCATGCGACGAACCTGGGTGGGTATGGCCGCGGTGGCCATCGTGTTCTCGTGCTTCATCGGCGCGCTCGCGGCCGCGGACGCGCAGTTCAGACTGCCGAAGCTTCCGAAAAAATCCGACATTCCGCGATTCGATCGGTTGCCGTCGCTCAACGACCTGCTCGGCCGCGCGCCGCTGACATCGTCGCTCGACGACGCCGTGACGGAAGTCGCGTTTCTCGATCGCTTCGACCCGAAATCGGCGCCCGCGATGCTGGAGCTGCCGTTCGGCCTCGACGACGGGGTGACGCTCGTGCCGGGGTTGTGGGGCGGCATGATTCAGAGCTATTGCCTCAAGGCGGGGACGCTGGCGCCGACGCGCGGGCACGGATACCTCTATGCGCCGCTCAAAGGACCGAAAGCGGACGTCGTCACCGCGATCCTGAATCGATCGGCGCAGCATCCGGATCTGCCGCAACACGATATCCAGGTGCTGCTGTGGGGCATCATCGCGCGGACGAAAGTGAGCCAGATGGGCGAGGGCCCGCGCCGCGCGGCCGAAACGCTCCTCACGCGGGATCAGATCGCGTCGATCGACGGATCCGCGCTCGACGTCATCCCCGACCAGTGGCTGAATCGAATTCTCGGCCGGGTGTCCGACGTCACGCGGCATGCGCTCGAAGCCGAGAACCGGATGCGGCAGGCGTTCGCCAGTCCTGACGCCGTCGCGTACGAACAGCTCGAGCGCATCGCGATCCGCGAAGGAGTCGACATCCCCGACGAAAGCGGACGCGTGGTCCCGGCGGGCCGGTGGTCCTGGCATCCGGACGGCTTCTACATCCGGTTCATGCCGACCAGTTACACACACACCGAGCTCGAGATCTACGTGCCGGAGCGCTTCACCGCGGAGCGCGACGACGCGGGACGTCTGACGAGCATCGCAGACGCCGCCGGCAGCGTGCTGCGGATCGATTACGACAGCACGCGCCAGCCGATCGCGGCGGAGCGCCTGAGTGCGCAGCCCGTTCGGCACGCGACGTTCAGCACTCACGATGGCAAGACGCGATCACTGGACGATGTCGCGTGGGTACTTACCGGAATTCCCGACGGCAGCGCGCCTGTCGTCCCCGGCTGGGCGGACGTCAAGGCCGCCGCGCGAACCGCGCGCGACGCGTGGCGCGAAGCGACCCGGCTGGCGGGCGAGTCTGCAGCGCCGGACCGATCGCGTCTCGTTGCGGACGTGTCGCATCTCGCGGCCGCGATCGACGATCCCGCGGTGAGCGACTTCCTCTCCCGCGCGTGGGCCAGCGCGGCGGGAGATCTGATCGGGGGCGTGCCATCCGGCACGGCCGCGAACGCCGACCCGCTGCGCCGTGCGCGCCACATTTCAGCGTCCACGGGTCTGTTTCTGCCGCCTCCGATCGAGATGGCGGCCAGCAGCGGCATCGGCTGGGGCGGCGGGGCCGGCGGCGGCTTTGGCCCGGGCGGCGGCGGCGGCATGCCGGGCGGTGGACGTCAGCGCATCGGACCGTCGATGCGCAAGTTCGGCGACGACAACCCGATCGACAAGGCGCGCCGCGCGATCGACGGCATCGGCATGGCGCAGAACGCGCTCGACGCCGGGGACCCTGCCGGCTTCCTGGGCATGGGCATCCCCAACGATCTGTTCGGCAGGATCCTGGACTTCAATTTCGACAAGTGGGGTCAGGCAGCCGGCGCGCTGGCGGGCGATCCCCCGCGCGACGACTTCCGCGAGGTCACCAAACCGATCGTACCGTCGGATCTTCCGCACCTGAGCGCGGACGTCACGGTCACAGCGGAACGGGCACGCGTGCTCAACGACCTGCTGCTCGAGCTGGCGACGGCCAACGCCTGGATGGAGGCGGGTATCGTGGCGCTGGACCGCCACGGCGGCGCGGTGAAGGCGGGCGATCGCGGGTGGGCATCGAAGCAGGCGCGCGCCCTCATTTACTTGAAGCGCGGCGCCGGCCAGCACATGTTGAAGGCGGCCGGCGACCTCGATCAACTCGCCAGCAAGAGCGAGTCGCTCGAACCAATCCGGAAGAACGGACGCGTCATCTTCCCCGCCCGCGCGTGGAAGGAGGCGGCCGACGGCATGCGGCTGCTCGGAGAGCACTTCGCTGCGTTACCCGCCGGCGCGCAACCGTGGTAACCCACCTGCGCGGCGACGCCGCTACGGTGGGCAAGCCGTAGCCGCGAAATGGGAGCCGGGTTTGCTTCTGTGGCGTGCATGGGATTCGACCAGTATCACGAGCCGCCGGCTGAGCTTCCGAAGAAGACGCGCACGTTCGCGCGCATGATGGTGTCGCTCATCGAGGAAGCGGAGGCCATCGACTGGTACGAGCAGCGCCTTGCCGTCGAAACGGACCCGGATGCGCGCGCGATCATGCGCAACGCGCAGCACGAGGAGTTCAAGCACTTCGGCATGGATCTCGAGTTCCTGCTCCGGCAGAAGCCGGAGTGGGGCGAGATGCTGAAGGGGATCCTCTTCAAGCCGGGCCCGATCGTGGAACACGGCGAGGAAGCGGAAGAATCGTCCTGATCGTGCCGCGCGTCACGCCGGCGTGCGGACGAGCACCGCGCGCGCGTAGACCAGCGCGAACCCCGCGCGCTGGACGTTCTCCTGCGACTTCGATCCTGGCTCCGTCGTGACAACGGCGAGATCGCAGCCTTGATGCGCGGCATCGAGCAGGCGGGCCCGCAGGAGCGACGACTGCACGCCACGCCGGCGAAACGCGGGCAGCGTCGCGGCACCGCACAGCTGCGCGAGACCGTCCGAGATGCGGATCGACCCGGCTCCGGCGATCTCCCCCTGGAGGCGGCCGAGGTACATCGCGTACCCCTCGGCGCGGCTCGAGTCGAACATGACGCGTTCGAGCGTTTCGCGGCCGAAGGACTCCGTCGGCGGCGGACCGTCGAACGTATCGGGATGGCCGATGCCTTCGGCCATCGTGGTCACCCACGTCCCGACTTCGTCAGCCGCCGCTCGCGAAACTGTGAGTCCGCGCGGCGCGTCGGCCTCCACGCCGCGCGCGATGGATGCGACGCGATCGGGCGTCAGTTCGAGCGCGAGCACGTTTTCGAAGCCAATCAACACGTAGCCGCGGCGCGTCAGCAGGGTCGCCGCGTCGGGATGCGCGAGCGTCGACAGCTCGACGCGGATCGGCGCCTTGCGCGCGTCGAACTCGCGCTCGATGCGCGCGACCGCCGCTTCGTCCAGCGGTTCGCCGGAGAAGCCGAGGCCGGCGACCTTGTTGAACGGTTCGCCCGGTCCGCCGAACACCGCTGCGCCGCCGTCGATCGGCTCGATCAGCACGGCGTCGCCACGGGCGCGCGCCACTTCCGCCACGGCCACCGCCGCCCGGCTCTCCGCCCGCTCGATCCGCGCCGCCACTGACGCCGTTACGAACACGCTGCACCCGTCCGCATTGAATTCTGTACATTACCAGACGCCGCTCGCGGCTCACGATCGCGTTGATCGAGCGGACGATCGCCACGCGCGCGACCGGGCGCAACTGGAACACCGTGCTCAAAGCCGCTCAGATGATGGGGGCGCCGATCACAACCTGACCGCGATCGTCAGCAGCGCCAACACCGCGACATACGCGGCGGCGGCGTAGATGACCGCCAGCGCGAAGCGGCCGGAGGGACGCAGGAACGGCCAGGCGAGCGAGGGGTGAACGGCGACGGCCAGCGTGCGGCCGATCAGGCGGGCCATGAACGCGGCGCACGCAAGCCCGCGGCCATCGAAATTATTCAAAAACCGCCGGTTTCGGCGCGATCACAAACCTGCCGTGTCGTGAAGGGCTCCACGAGTCAGACGTTGGTCAGAGTTATCACGCGCGGATCGCCTATTCACGGCCGCGCGGCAACACCGATCCCGACGACGACCCGTCCAGCGCCGCCACGTTCCGGGCGATGCCCCGGATTCGCTTGCGTTGAGAGCGTCGCGTCCATTCCACCCTGCGCGCCCGATCGACGCGCGCGCGGACATGAGCCGTCCTCGTCTCCATGGGATGGCATGAGGTATGTTTGAACCTCTGCCGGAGGCCGTGTCGATGCGGAAAATGCTGTTGTCTGGAGTCGCGTTTGCCGTCCTGCTGACGGCAGTTCCGGCGGCCGCCCAGCACCGGGCGCGTCCCGCGCGGACCGCCACCTTTGCCGTGCACGTAACGGATCCGTCAGGCGCCCCCGTCCGCGACGTGCTGATTACGGTCACCGGTCCCGTGACCCGCAGCGCGCGCGCCGCCGTGGGACGGCTCGCCTTCGAGAACCTGCCGGTCGGCACGTACAAGCTTCGCTTCGAACGCGACGGATTCGCGCCGCTCGAGCGGACGATGACCGCCCGCGCGGGCGCGCCGATCGATGTGACCGTGACGATGAAGCGGCCCGGCGCCGAGCCGGCCGTCGACGCTCCCACAGCGGCGCCCGCGGCCGGAGGTCCCATGCATGCGTCCGTGCCGGCGCCCGTCGTTCTGGATCTCCCGTCGTTCATCGAGAAGAACTACGTCGGCAGCAAGGGAGGCAAGTCGGACGAGATCGCGTGCGGCGCCGGGGGCATGGCGACGCTGATGCAGATCAACGATCCGATCCGCGAGCACGTGCACGCGGACGCGGACGAGTTCATTTACGTGATCGCCGGCCAGGGCGTCGTGCGCGTGGCGAACCGCGCCGAGTCGCTGAGCGCCGGCGTGTTCGTTCTGCTGCCGCGCGGCACGCCGCACGCGTTCGCTCCGTCCGGCCGCAGTCCCCTCGTGATGATGTCCACGCGCGCCGGCGCGCCCTGCG
>DASSOM010000290.1:0-15726 GCA_035700625.1 Vicinamibacterales bacterium | reverse complement strand
GTCGGCATCGAGGACCAGCGCATCCGCTTTCCGCTGGCGCCCGTGCCCGACTCCGCGGCGCTGGACACGATCCGGCGCCGTGTCGGACCGGACGCGCCGTTTGCGATCGTCAACGCGGGCGCGGCGTGGCCGAACAAGCGGTGGCCGCCCGAACGCTACGGCGCGCTGGCCGCGTTCCTGCGCGACGCCTGCGGCCTGACGCCCATCGTGCTCTGGGGGCCGGGCGAGGAAGGGCTCGCGGCGGCGGTTTCAGCCGCGTCGCACGACGCGGCAGTCATCGCGCCGCCCACCTCCGTCCGCGATCTCGTCGCGATTGCGCGCGCGGCGTCGCTCGTCGTCTCCGGGGACACGGGACCGCTCCACATCGCCAACGCGGTCGGCACGCCGACGGTGAGTCTGTTCGGTCCGACGGATCCGGAACGCAACGGTCCCTTTGCCGACGCGGACGTGTGCGTGTCGCGGTTCGATCGCTGCGGCTGCCACTACGATCGCCGCTGCCATCATCAGCCGTGGTGCATGGGCGAGATGACGATCGACGACGTCTGCGCGGCCGTGCGGCAGCGGATCGCCGCGGGAGATCGGCGTGGCTGAGGCGCGCAACGGCTCGCGCCTGGCGCGCGCGCTCGCGCGGCGCCGGGTCCTGCTGGGGTTCGTCTTCGGCCTCGTCGCGGTCTGGATCGCGCATCCGACGCCGCGCACGCTGGTGGTCGGGGCGGCGATCGCCGCGTGCGGCGAGGCGCTTCGGATCTGGGCGGCGGGGCATCTGGAGAAGGGACGCGAGGTGACCTCGTCGGGTCCGTACCGCTTCACGCGGCATCCGCTGTATCTCGGCTCGACGATCATGGGCGTCGGGCTGGCCGTGGCGTCGGCCAGCGTGGTCGTCGGCGCGATCGTCCTCGCGTATCTCGCCGCCACGCTCACGGCGGCGATCCGCAGCGAGGAAGCGCAGCTCACGGAGCGGTTCGGCGACGCCTATCCGGAGTACCGAAGCGGGAAGCGCCGCGGCGCGTCCCGGCGCTTCAGTGTGCGCCGCGCCATCGCGAACCGCGAGTACCGCGCGTTGAGCGGACTGGCCGCGGTGCTTGCACTGCTGATCTGGAAGGCCCTATAATCGACGTTCTGGCCTGTTGTGATTCGGCCGCGCCGTGGGCGGTTAGCTCAGTGGTAGAGCACCGGCCTTACACGCCGGCTGTCACAGGTTCGAATCCTGTATCGCCCACCAGCCTTCGCTTGCGTCCTTCGGTCGCAAGCTACGGCTGGCAAGCCAGGTGGCGCTTGCGTCCTTCGGTCGCAAGCTACGGCTGGCAAGCCAGGTGGTGCTCGCGTCCTTCGGTTGCGAGCGGAGCCAGAGACTCATACGACTGCGGGGTCGTAGTTCAGTTGGTTAGAACGCCGGCCTGTCACGCCGGAGGTCGCGGGTTCGAGCCCCGTCGACCCCGCCATTCCTTCCACAGTGCACACACTCGTCAGGGCTGAAGCCCTGACCCACAGGTTTGTGCTGTCCGGCTGAAGAACTGACCCACAGGCTCTTTCACTGCGTTCGCAGCGCGACCGCAGGATCGATCCGCGTGGCGCGCCACGCAGGCGCCGCGATCGACAACGCGGTCGTCAGCGCCAGCACGATCGCCACGAGCGCGAACGTCATCGGATCCAGCGGCTGCACGCCGAACAGCATGGCGGACAGCAGCCGCGCGAGCAGTGCCGATAACACGAGGCCCACGAAAGCGCCGGCCGCGACGATGCGAAGCGCGCTGCCGGCGACGAGCCGCACGACGTCGCCACCCGTCGCGCCGAGCGCCCGCCGCAGGCCCAGCTCACGCACGCGCTGCTGAACGGAATACGCCAGCAAGCCGAAAACGCCGACCATCGCCAGCAGGAGCGCGAGCGCGGCAAACGTCATCACCATCACTGCGCGGAAGCGATGCCGCCCGCTGGCGCCCCACGCGAGATCCTCGAGCGTGACGATGTCACGGACGCTCACGAGCTGCTCCTTGTCGACGCGGCCGATACCGGCGCGCACCGATCCGGCCAGCGCCGCCGCCGAGCCGGACGCGGGACGGACGAGCAGGTAGATGTCATCGACCGGATCCTGCGCGAGCGGCACGAACACCTGGATGAGCGGCTCGCGCTCATCCGGACGCTTCTTCATCTCGCGCGCGACGCCGACGACCTCGCGCACGACGGGTTCCGACGATGCGGCCGACGGAATGGACACGTGGGCGCCGATTGGCGATCGCCCCTGAAGGAACCGCCGCACGAAGGCCTCGTTGACGATGCAGATCGGACGCGCGTCGAGCGTATCGTGCGTGTCGAACGCCCGTCCCGCGACGATCGGCAGGTCGAGCGTCCGGAAGAACGACGGGCTCACGATCTCGTAGTCGGCCGTCGGCCGCTGCGCCTCCGGTACGACCGGGGCGCCGACGATCGTGAACGGCAGAGCACCCATCACCGAATCGCCCATCGGCAGCGAGCTCGCCCACGCGATGTCGCGCACGCCGGGCACCGCCGACACCTGCTCGTCGATGGCGTCGAAGAACTGCAGCAGCGCCGCCGGCGTCGGATACCGATTGCCCAGCGGATCCACCATCATCGACAACACGCTGTCGGCACGAAAGCCGCGGTCCACGCGATCGACGGCGATGAGGGTGCGGAGCAGCAGGCCCGCGCCGAACAGCAGCACGACCGCCGTCGCGACTTCAGCGGTGACGAGCAGGCTTCGCAGCCAGGAGCCGTGCCCAGTTGTCGTGCGCGTGTCCGACGTCATCGTCTGCGCCGGCGGGAGCTGTGCGCCGAGCCACGCCGGTGCCAGCCCGAAGATCATGCCGACGGCGAGCGCGGTCAGCGCGCTGAACGCGACCACGCGGCCGTTCAACGTCAGCGTGACGGTCGGCGGAAGAATCCCCTCAGGGATGACCGCCGGGGCCAGACGGAGGATTGCCGCGCCCACGAGCAGCGCGAGCGCTCCGCCGATGGCCGAGAGCACGAGACTTTCCGTGAGCAGCTGACGCAGGATGCGCCTGCGGCCGGCGCCGAGCGCCGCGCGGATCGCCAGCTCCCGCGTGCGCACCGTCGCGCGCGCCATGAGCAGGTTGGCGACGTTGGCGCAGCAGATGAGCAGCACCACGCCGACGACCCCGAGAAAGAGGATGGACGTCAGCCGCAGATCGCGTCCGATCAAGGCGTCGTGCAGCGGCTCGATCGTGACGCCTCGTCCCTGGTTCGTTTCCGGGTAGTCGCGCGCGAGGCCGTCCGCGATCGACGTCAGATCGGAGGCGGCCGCCGCCAGCGTCGTCCCCGGCTTCAGGCGTCCGACGGCCGCGAACGGATGCACGCGGCGCATTCTCGGATCGCGCGGGGCCGTCCGGAGCGCCCAGATGCTGCTCTTGCCGATGAGCTCGGCGCTGTTGGGGACGACGCCGATCAATGTGAACGGATCGCCGTCGAGACGAACCGTGCGGCCGATGACCGACGGATCGCGGCCGAACCGGGACTGCCAGAAGGCCTCGCTGATCACGAACACGTTGGCGCGCTGTCGATCGTCGTCCGGCTGGAACGTGCGTCCGGCGATCGGCGTGATGCCGAGCGCGTTGAAGATGCCGGAATCGACCCATTGCCGCGGCACGGTTTCCGCGTTGCCGTCGGCGCCGGCCATCACCATGCCGCCGACGGAGGGGACGAAGGCTCCCACCCGTTCGATCGTCCGGCTTCGCTCGTGCCAGTCCGCGAGGTTCATCGGCGAGACGCCGGCATGCTCCGACGTGTTCGTCCGCTCCCAGAGCATCACCAGCCGGTCGGGCTGCGGAAAGGGCAGCGGGCGGAGCAGCGCCGCATCCACCAGCGCGAAGATCGCGGTGTTGGCGCCGATCCCGAACGCCAGCGTGAGCGCCGCGACACAGGTGAAGGCGGCCGCGCCGCGCATCTGCCGCAGCGCGAATCTCACGTCGTCGCCGAACTCGTCGATCCATTGCACGAGGCGCATGTCGCGATCTCTCTTTCTGGCCAGGTCCCGGCAGGTTTCCGTGAGGCGCGCGCGATCGCCGAGCCGGCGCGCCGCCGCGTCGCGAGCGGCCGCCGGATCCATGCCGCCCTGGATCAGTTCGCGCGTCCGCATCTCGATGTGAAACGCCAGCTCGTCCTCGACCTCGCGATCGACGGGCACGCGCCACAGCCATGAGCGAAGGGAGCGCTTCATTCGGCGAACAGCATTCTGGAGACGCCGGCGGAAAAGCGCCGCCACGTGTCCATCTCGGCCGCGAGCTGCCGTCGGCCGGCGGCGGTCAAGCGATACAGCTTCGCGCGACGGCCGAGCTCGGAGGTGCCCCACTCGGCCTCGACCCAGCCGCGCCGTTCGAGCCGGTAGAGCGCCGGATAGAGCGAGCCTTCTTCGACGAGCACGGCGTCCCCCGTCGTGTCTTCGATGAAGCGCGCGATGGCATACCCGTGCCGGGGCCCGGAGGTCAGGGTCTTCAGGATCAGCGCGTCGAGCGTTCCGTGCAGCAGGGCGTTGGGCGGTTTGGATGGCGCGGGCATATCGCTATTACCAAGATATTCTTGGTAACAGCGTTAGACGGGGTCGAGGCGGAAAAGTTTGCCGTGCGCCTCGCGTAAGTGAATCGAACACGGCCACTCGCCAGCTGGAGCATTCGGATACGCGATGAACCGCTGAACCCCGCGCCAATGCGCCTGTTTACAGGGAAAAGCCGCGCGGCACGTCACTTGCGTTTCATACACGCCTCAGAAATATCGCTCACGTCGGGAGGAAACATGAGCGTCGTGTCGAATGCGGAAGATTTGCGCGATCTGCCGGTATCGCTCGAGCGCGACCTGTTCCTGCGCACGGTGCTGCGGCATCTCGCCGGGACGCTGCAGGACGTCGTCGGCCTGCCGGAGGCCGCCGGCTTCGTCAGCGTGGTGGGCCAGCGCATCGGGGACGAGATCAACGCGGACTACCGGCAGGCGCTGCAGGTCAGTCAGCTCACCCGCGAGCAGGTCGCCCAGGTGCTCGTCGATCTCAAGCGCCGTATCCACGGGGAGTTCTATGTGATCGAGGCCAACGACGACCGGATCGTGCTCGGCAACCGTGCGTGTCCGTTCGGCGACAAGGTGATCGGCCGTCCGGCCTTGTGCATGATGACGTCGAACGTGTTCGGCCGGATCGCGGCGGAGAATCTCGGCTACGCGCGCATCGCGCTCGAGCAGACGATCGCCCAGGGGGATGCCGGCTGCCGCGTGGTCGTGCATCTTACGCCGCCGGCGTCTCCGGACACGACCGACGGCCGCGAATATTTCGGGAGTTGACGACGGCGCATGCCTGTCGATCTCAGCGCGTTTCACTCGCTCGCGGACATCTTTCCTGAACCGCTCGTGCTGGTGCGGACGGACGGGACGGTCGCGTCGGTGAGCCGCGCGTTCACGTCGACGTTCGGCTGGCCGCGCGAGGAGATCGTCGGCCGTATGTTCGCGCGCCACGTGGCCACACCCGAAGCGGACCTCAGGGACTATCTCCGCCACTGCCGGACGACCACCGCGTTTCTCCTGGGCGGGCTGACGATCCGCCACCTCGACGGGGGCGTCATTGCGTGCCGGGCCGAAGGGGCGCTGTTCCGCGCGTCGCCGGAGACCCCGATGGTGCTGCTGCGCCTCTTGCGCCGTGACGCCGCCGGCCGCGGATTTGCCGATCTGTCCAGGAAAGTTGTCGATCTCGAGCAGGAAGTGGCGCGTCGCCGCCGCGCGGAGCGCGTCGCCGATGCGGCCCTGTCGCGCGAACAGCGCGTACGCGATCGCCTGATCGCCCTGACCGAAGCCTCGTCCGCCCTCGTCACCTCGCTCACCGTCGAACACGTGCTGCCGAAGATCGGCGAGCTGGCCGAGCGGTTGATTGCCGCCGACGCGCACGCGGTGTGGCATCGGCAGCCCTCGGGCGGCGACTGGGGCGTCGTGTGGCAGCGCGGTCTGTCGGCCGCGTTCCAGCGATCGATCGCGAACTGGCGCGCCGACCGGGCGCCCGGACTTCGGGAGCCCCTGTTCGTGGAGGACATCCAGGGCGTTCCGCTGCTGTCGCAGCGCCGCAGCGCGTACGAGGCGGAAGGCATCCGGTCGCTGACGATCATCCCGCTGCTGCCGGAAGCGAGTCCCAGCGAGGCGACCGTCGTCGCGTACTACCGCCGTCCCGTGTCGATCGGCGTCGACGATCGCCGCGTCGCGATCGCGCTCGGCAACCTCGCGTGCTCGGCGCTGGCGATGGCCTCGCTGTACGAGGACGCACGTCAGGCCAACCGCGTGAAGGACGAATTCCTCGCGACGCTCTCGCACGAACTGCGGACGCCGCTCAACGCGGTGCTCGGCTACACCCGCATGATGCGCGCCGGCGTCTTCCTGGCCGACAAGCAGGAGAAGGCGTTCGAGGTGCTCGAGCGCAATGCGGTGGCGCTCAACCAGATTGTCGAAGACATCCTCGACGTGTCGCGCATCGTGGCGGGCAAGATCCGCCTGAACATGCAGACGGTCGATCTGTCGATGGTGTTGCACGACGCGCTCGCGACGGTGCAGCCGGCGGCGCACGCCAAGGGGGTGCACCTCGACGCGATCCTCGAGCCGCTGCCGGATCGCGTTTCGGGCGATCCGGATCGGCTGCAGCAGGTCGTGTGGAATCTGCTCGTGAACGCCGTCAAGTTCACGCCGCGCGATGGCCGCGTCGAGCTCCGCCTCGAACCGCTCGATGGCTACCTGCAGATCGTCGTCAGCGACACGGGCGCCGGCATCCGTCCGGATTTCCTCCCGTACGTGTTTCAGCGCTTCCGGCAGGCCAACGCCAGCTTCACGCGCGAGCACGGGGGCCTCGGGCTCGGCCTCGCCATCGCGCGGCACATCGTCGAGATGCACGGCGGCACGATCACCGCGGCCAGCGAGGGAGAGGGGCACGGCGCGACGTTCCACGTGCGGCTGCCCGTCATCGTCGGCGCGCCGGAGCTGCCGCGGACGCCGGCCGGCGGCCGGTCGAAGATGTACGGCGGCCGCTCCGCCGGCATCTCCTGATCGGCATCGGCACGCCCGCGTTCTGCGCCCGCGTCTTGCATGTTTTCATGAGCACCGCATCCCGCGGTGCACCTCGAGAGGAGGACCGATGGCCCACGCCGCCAAGCATCCGCCCGCGGAGCGAACCGCGTCCGTCGAACGCCAGGTGTCGTCCGAGAACAACGCCGACAGTCCGCTCGTGCAGCATCTGCGACGCCAGGTCGCGACCGCGTTCGTCCTGTACCTGAACTACAAGCACTATCACTGGCAGACGTACGGACCCCTGTTCCGCGATCTCCACAAGCTGTTCGACGATTTTGCGGACGAGGTGTTCGCGACGATCGATCCGTTCGCCGAGCGGATTCGCATGATCGGCCAGGATCCGCCAGCTCATGCGAGCGCGATGGCGGACCTCGCCGGCGTAGCCCCCGCCGCGCCGCATTCGACGATGCGCGAAATGATGGAGGAGGCGCGGCGCAACCTGCTCGAGGTCATCAAGGACATGCGCGAGGGGGCGCGCCTGGCCGACGAGCGCGGCGATCCGGGCACCGTCGACCTGTACTCGCGGTTCGTGCAGATCCACGAGAAGCACGAATGGTGGGTGCGCGACATCCTCCGCGCCGACGATGGTTTGTGCAAATGAGACACCCCGCGTTCGACGCCATCCGGGCCGAGGCGCTCTGGTTCGAGCCGGAGTCCGGCGGATTGCAGCCGCTCGTCGAGGCCATTGGCGACGCGCGGCTGGTCCTGATTGGCGAGGCGACGCACGGGACGCACGAGTTCTACCGGACGCGGGCCGAGCTGACGAAGACGCTCATCGAGGAGCAGGACTTCGCGTTCGTCGCCGTGGAAGCCGACTGGCCCGACGCGTACCGCGTGAACCGCTGGGTCCGTGGCGCGAGCGAGGAGGCGGGCCCTGAGGCCGCGCTCGATGACTTCACGCGCTTTCCCCGGTGGATGTGGCGGAATACGGACGTCGTCGAGTTCCTCGGCTGGCTGCGCGATCGCAACATCCGCGTCCCGCCCGATCAGCGCACCGGGTTCTACGGGCTCGACCTCTACAGCCTGCATCGATCGATCGAGGCGGTGCTCGCGTACCTGCGCAAGGTCGATCCGGATGCCGCGGCGCGCGCGCTCGCGCGCTACGGCTGCTTCGAGATGTTCGGCGACGATCCGCAGTCGTACGGCTATGCGTCCACGCTCGGACTGTCGCGCGATTGCGAGGACGAAGTGGTGTCGCAGCTCCTCGATCTGCGGCGCGCGGCGCTCGATTATGCCGGACGCGACGGCCGCGTGGCGGCTGACGAGTACTTCTTCGCCGAACAGAACGCGCGGCTGGTCGCGAACGCCGAGACCTACTATCGCGCGATGTTCGGCGCCGGCGCGCGGTCGTGGAACGTGCGCGACTCGCACATGATGGAAACGCTCGAGGCGCTCCTTGCCCACGCCGATCGTCCCGACCGGCGCGCCCGGGCCATCGTCTGGGCGCACAACTCGCACCTGGGCGACGCGCGCGCGACGCAGATGAGCGCCGGGGGTGAGCTGAATCTCGGGCAGCTGGTGCGCGAACGGTTCGACCGCGACGCGTGGCTGATCGGCTTCACCACGCACGAGGGGACGGTGACCGCCGCGCGCAACTGGGACGATCCGGCCGAACGGCGGATCGTCCGTCCGTCGCTGCCCGGCAGCCTCGAGCGGCTCTTTCACGACGCAGGGCCCGAGCGGTTCCTGCTGCTGCTGCGCGACAGCGCGGCGCGCGAGGTGCTGAGCGCCGAGCGCCTGGAGCGCGCGATCGGCGTCATCTATCGCCCCGAGAGCGAGCGGATGAGCCATTACTTCCGCGCGCGCCTCGCGGAGCAGTTCGACGCCGTGCTGCACATCGATCGCACGAGCGCGCTCACCCCCCTCGAACGCTGGTCCGTGGACGAAACGGAGCTGCCGGAAACCTATCCGTCCGGCATGTGAGGACCCGATGGCGCACGCCCAGATTCAGGAAGCCGCCCGCATCGAGAGCGCCGGCGTCGCGCTCGACGCCGATCTCCGCGTCCCCGACCGTGCTGCCGGTCTCGTGGTGTTCGCGCACGGCAGCGGCAGCAGCCGCTTCAGCCGGCGCAATCGCGCCGTCGCCGCGAGCCTGGAGCGCGCCGGCTTCGGGACCCTGCTGCTCGATCTGCTCACCGCGGACGAAGAGCGCGTGGACGAACGCACGCGTGAATACCGCTTCGACATCAGCCTGCTCGGCCGCCGCGTGATTGCGGCCGCGGACTGGAAGCAGTCGCGGCCGGATCTCCACGGGCTGCCGCTCGCGCTCTTCGGCGCAAGCACCGGCGCCGCCGCGGCGCTGATCGCCGCGGCCGCGCGGCCCGAGGTGACGCGCGCCGTGATCTCCCGCGGCGGCCGCCCCGATCTCGCGGGGGACGCGCTGCCGGACGTCCAGGCGCCGACGCTGCTGATCGTCGGCGGAGACGACGAGCCGGTGATCGAGATGAACCGCGAAGCGATGCACCGGATGCGCGCGCCGGTGTCGCTGGAAATCATTCCGGGCGCCACGCACCTCTTCGAGGAAACCGGTGCGCTCGAACGGGTCGCCGATCTCGCCGTCGACTGGTGTCGCCGTCATCTTGCCGGACCCGACTGAAAGAAAGATCGCCTCGACCGTATTGCAACGCGACTGATCAATACTTGTACAGACAGGACGTCGCCCCCCGTTCAGACGGGCTTGTTCGAACGGCTCGCTTCTTGCCATCAGTGATCGACGGATGAATCTCCCCCGCATCGCTCCTGTGCTGCATCGCGCATTGCGCAACCGTCCGCGGCTGCTCGCCGGCCTCATCGCGATCGCCGCGCTCGTGGTGTTCACGGCAGCCGTGGGGGCCGCGAGGTTCAGTTACGACCTCACGTCGGGGCTCCCCGATGCGGCGGCGCTGCACGACATCGGCGACATGGCGCAGTCGACGACGCTGTTCGATGCGGACGATCACCCGGTATTCACGATCTACAAGGAGCAGCGGATCGAGATTCCGCTCGAGCGGATGTCGCCGCACCTGATTCAGGCGGTCCTCTCGGTCGAAGATCAACGCTTCTACGAGCACAACGGCGTCGATGCGATCCGCGTCGCGGCGGCGGTCGTCGGGAACTTGCGCGCGGGCCGGCGCGCGCAGGGGGGCAGCACGATCACGCAGCAGCTCGCGCGCCAGAGTTTCCTCACGCGCGACAAGACGTTCCGGCGGAAGCTGAAGGAAGTCATCCTCGCGGCGCGCATCGAGCACCAGTTCAGCAAGCACGACATCCTCGAGCTGTATCTGAACAAGGTGTACTTCGGCGACGGTCTCTACGGCGTCGAAGCGGCGTCGCGCGGCTACTTCGGGAAGCACGCCGCCGAGCTGACGGTGCCGGAGGCAGCGCTGCTGGCCGGCCTCATTCAGTCCCCCTCGAGCTATGCGCCGACGGTGAATCTCGATCGCGCCGTCGCGCGGCGCAACGTCGTGCTGCAGACGATGGTGGCGTCCGGCGCGATCAAGGGCGCTGAGGCGGAGAAGGCGAGCCACGCGGAGGTGCAGCTCGTCGACGGCCTGAAGATCGAGGAGTCGTTCGGCCTGTACTTCAAGGAGGAGGTCCGGAAGGAACTCGTCCAGCGCTTCGGCTGGCAGCGCGTCTACCAGGGCGGCCTGCAGGTGTACACGACGCTCGAGCCGAAGCTGCAGCAGATGGCCGAGAAGCAGCTCGAGAAAGGGCTCGAGGACATCGAGCACGGCCGCGCGTACGCGCACGACGTCCGCGTCGTGAAGGCGGAGGCCGTTGCCGGCGACGGACCCGCGGACGAGAACGGCAGCCCCGAGGACACCGGCAGCCCCGCTTATCTGCAGGGGGCGCTCATCGCGATGGACCCGCACACCGGCGCCGTGCGTGCGCTGATCGGCGGGCGCGATTTCGACGACAGCCGGTTCAATCGCGCGACGCAGGCGCGCCGACAGCCCGGCTCCGCGTTCAAGCCGCTCGTCTACGCGACCGCGCTGGAGGCGGGCTACACGCCGGCGACGCTCATCACTGGCCTGAACAATCCCATCGCGACCGATCAGGGAGACTGGGTCCCCGAGGACGAGCACTCCGACGCGAGCGCGATGACGCTGCGTACGGCGCTGCGCACGTCGAGCAACCGCGCCGCCGTGCAGCTGCTCGACGCAGTCGGCATCCAGAAGACGGTGTCGTACGCGGAAAAGCTCAACATCCCCACACCGCCGAGCGTGCCCTCGCTCGCGCTCGGATCGGGCGACGTCACGCTGCTGACGCTCACAGCGGCGTACGGCGCGTTTGCCGACAAGGGGATCGTGCACACGCCGTACCTGGTCCGCAAAGTGGTGGACCGCGACGGCAACGTCCTGTATCAGGCTCCGCAGGCGTCGTCGCGCGCCTTCAGCGAGAGCACCGCGTTTCTCATGTCGAGCATGCTGGCCGACGTCATCAACGCCGGCACCGCGTACCGCGCGCGCCAGGTCGGGTTCATGCTCCCGGCCGCCGGCAAGACCGGCACGACCAACGACTACAACGACGCGTGGTTCATCGGCTATACGCCGCATCTCGTGAGCGGCGTGTGGGTCGGCTTCGATCAGCCGCAGACGATCGTCCCCAACGGCTACGCCGCGGAGCTGGCGGTCCCGATCTGGGCCCGCTTCATGAAGGACGCGACGAAAGGGGACAAGCCGGACTGGTTCGATCGCCCGCGCAACGTGATCGGCGTCAACATCTGCCGCCTGTCGGGAAAGCTCCCCAACGACGGCTGCACGCACGTGGAGACGATCGACGCCGACGGCAACACCCAGGTCCGTTCGCTGGTCTACACGGAGTACTTCGTCCGCGGCACACAGCCGACCACCGAATGCCCGGTGCATCGGGGCGTGGGCTTCTTCGATCGCCTCGCGGGTGTCTTCGGCAAGGAAGTCGGCAAGCCCGTGCCTCCCGATCAGATTGGGCTGACCGCCGAGGAAGCCGCGAAGGCCACGTCGGGGCAGTCGTCCGTGAAGCCCGACCAGAAGGCGGATCAGCAGAAGGTCGAAGAGGAGAAGAAGAAGCGCGGCTTCTGGAAGCGCCTCTTCGGCATCGGCGACGACAAGAAAAAGGATGAGAAGAAGGACCCGCCCAAGAAGCCCGGCGGCGGCGTCAGCCCATAAAGGGCTGACCCACATGCTTGCCCGCCGTAGCGGCGCAGCCGCGAAGGCGGGTGGGTCAGGGCTTTAGCCCTGACATGAAGTCATAGATCCAGCAGCGCCAGCCCCGTCGCCTCATCTTTCGCGCGGCGCGCAGAGCCGCTCAGCGGCCGGATCACCAGTTCGCACGTCGCCGCGGTCTTCCCTTCGAACAGGTGCCCCGCCGCCGCCTTGAACTCCCGATCGCCCAGGACGACGTGCACGTGCGCGAAGGGCTTGCCGTCGTTCAGCGCAAGATTCCCGAGCAGCGACAGGATTTCCATGTCGTCGTCGAACGTGCGGCGGAGGTACTGCTTCGTCGCGCGATCGAAATAGCCGAGCACGGCGGCGTGGACCGAACCAATCCCTTCGACCGACGCGGCCTGAATGCCATGGTCGGCCGCAAAGCGCGTCACCGCGCCGACGATCTCTTCATCCGTTTCGAGCCGCAGCAGGTACGTGTCGCCGAGCCGCGTGTGCCGCATGGGTCGCCTCCAGCCCCCATGATACGATTCCGCCAGGATTCGAGCCGATCGCATGCCATTCCGCACCATCGCCGGCCATCGACATCTGCTGGAGCTGCTGGCGCGCGCCGCGACACGCGCGACGCTGCCGCCGAGCCTGATCTTCGCGGGCCCCGACGGCGTCGGCAAGCGGGCGACGGCCGTCGCGCTGGCGCAACTGCTGAACTGCGAACGGATCGATCCCAGAACCTCGCCCCTCGAACCTCCCCCCTCGAACCTCGAACCTCCCGATTCCTGCGGCGAGTGCCGATCCTGCACCCGCATCTCACGTGGCGTGCACGCCGACGTTCTCCTCATCGAGCCGGGCGACACCGGCGTCATCAAGGTCGAACAGGTGCGCGAGGCGATCGACATGGCGGGCTATCGTCCCTTCGAGGGACGCCGCCGCGTGTTCATCGTCGATGAAGCGGACGCGCTGATGCCGGAGGCACAGAACGCGCTCTTGAAGACGCTCGAGGAGCCGCCTGCGGCGTCGATGTTCGTCCTCGTGACCGCGCGTCCCGACGTGCTGCTGCCGACCGTGCTGTCGCGCTGCCCGCGGCTGCGGTTCGGTCCGCTCTCGCCGTCCGAGGTGGCCGGCGTGCTGATGCGCGATCACGGATTCAGCGCGGAAGCGGCGCACGCGGCCGCCTCGGCGTCCGACGGCAGCGTCGGCCGCGCGCTCGAGGCGGCGTCCGAGGGGATGGCGGATGCCCGCGAGGCCGCGGCCCGGCTCCTCGAGACCGCCGCATCGAGCCGCGATCCGCGGCGGCGGCTCGCCGGCGCGAAAGTGCTGTCCGCCGGCGGCGCCGCGAATCGCGACGAGCTCGCGCGCCGGCTGCAGGCGCTCGCGTCGCTGCTGCGCGATCTCGGCCTGCTCTTCGCGGAGGCCGACGCGCGCACGCTCGCGAATGCGGATCTCGAGCCCGCGCTCCGGCAGCTCTGCCGCGCCTTCGACGCCGATCGCGCGCTGCGCGCATTTGCGGCCGTCGACCGCGCGCTGAACGCGCTGGAGCGGAACGCCAGCCCGAAGATCGTCGCCGACTGGATTGCGGTCCAGTTGTGACTGCGTCAGCACGACGGCATCGCGCACCGGGACGTAAAGCACCGAAGGCGGGTCCTGTCCGCGAACAGCCCCACCCGTCCTCGGCGCCAAAAACATCTGTCACGTGAGAGGCGCCTGCGGGGCGGGCGGGGCGGGGTCCCCAACGCGGCAGCCGCGTTGGGGTGCCGCGGCGGCCCCGTTCGCGGCCACCCGCGAGAGTGCTTTACGCGGGTAAGAGGGAGCCCGAGATCGCATTCATGAGCGACACGCCCAGGCGGACGTTCGTCAGCGTGAAGTTCGCCCCCGCGGGGCGGACGTTCTCGTTTCTCGTCCCCGATCTGGCGTTCGATGACGAAGGCCGGCCGCTCGCGCCCGGCGATCGCGTCGTCGTGGACGCGCCGGATGGACACGCGCTCGGAACGGTGACGCGCGTCCCCTCTGTCGTCGCGGAACGGCGGGAGCCGCCCGCCGACGCCACGACCCGCGTCGTCCGGCGCGCCTCGCGCGACGACGTGGTGCAGCGGCTGAAGCAGCAGCGGCGCGAGCAGGAGGCGTTTCGCGTCGCGCAGCTCAAGATTCGCGAGCGCGGCCTGCCGATGAAGCTCACGCGCGTCGAGGAACCGTTCGACGGCGGCCGCCTGACGTTCTATTACACCGCGGAGAGCCGCGTCGACTTCCGCGAGCTGGTGCGGGACCTCGCGGCGCACTTCCACGTGCGGATCGAGATGCGCCAGATCGGCGTGCGCGACGAAGCGAAGATGCTCGGCGGCTACGGATCGTGCGGCCGTCCGCTCTGCTGCACGACGTGGCTGCGCTCGTTCGAGCCGGTCTCGATCAAGATGGCGAAGCAGCAGCAGCTCAGCCTGAATCCCTCGAAGTTGTCGGGTCAGTGCGGCCGGTTGAAATGCTGCCTCCGCTACGAGCTGCCGAACGGCGAAGGCGTGAAGCACGCGGGCTGCGCCGATCGCGGCAGCTGCACGAACCCCACCGGGTGCGGGACCGACTGTGGATCGTGCGGGCATTCGGAGTAACGTGTCACCCATGCCCACAATCGGGATTACGGTGGGCGATCCATCCGGCATCGGTCCGGAGATCGCAGCCAAAGCGTCGGCCGATCCGCGCGTGCGCGAGGTGTGCACGCCGGTGCTCTACGGACCGCACGACGAGGCCGCGCTGAAGGCGTTCGCGCCGGGCCGCCTGAGCGCGGAGGCCGGGCGCGCCGCCTACGACGCTATCGTCGCCGCCGTCGAGGATGCCCGGGCCGGCCGGATCGCGGCGATCGCGACGGCGCCGGTGAACAAGGAGGCGTTCGCGCTCGCCGGCCTCCCGTGGAAAGGGCACACCGATCTGCTCGCGCACCTCACGGGCGCGGGCCGCGTGGCGATGATGTTCCACAGCGATCCGTTGCGGGTCGTCCTCGCGACGGTGCACGTGCCGCTCGCCGAGGTTCCGCGTCTCCTCACCGGATCACTGGTCGACGACATCATCGACCTCACCGCGCACTCGCTGCCGCGCTTCGGGTTCGCGTCGCCGCGGATCGGTGTCGCGGGGCTGAACCCGCATGCCGGCGAGCACGGCGTCATCGGGGGGGAGGACGAGGCCGTGCTGCGGCCCGCGATCGAGCGTGCGCGCGCGCGAGGGATCGATGTCAGCGGGCCGTGGCCTGCCGATACGGTGTTCGGCCGCGCCGCCCGCGGCGAGTTCCACGTCGTGATCGCGTGCTACCACGATCAGGGATTGATTCCGGTCAAGCTGCTCGCTTTTGGCCGAGCCGTCAACGTGACGCTGGGCCTGCCGATCGTCCGCACCTCCGTGGATCACGGCACCGCGTTCGATATCGCCGGCCGCGGCATCGCGGATCCCGGCAGCCTCGTCGAGGCCATCCGCCTGGCGGCGCGTCTGGCCAGCCACTGAATTTTGTATTCTTAATATTCTGTGTTCTTCTGTGTTCTTCTGTGGCTGCCAAATCCTCAGTGGCCGA
>DASSOM010000289.1:0-28673 GCA_035700625.1 Vicinamibacterales bacterium | reverse complement strand
GCGCCCGCAGCGCACGCCGGCCGCTTCGAAGATCGCCTCCAACAGGTACGACGTGGTCGTCTTGCCGTTCGTGCCGGTGATGCCGACGAGCGCGAGCTCTTCGCTCGGGTTGCCGAAGAACGCCGCGGCAACGGCCGCGATCGCGGCGCGTGCGTCCGTCACCTGCAGCCACGGCACTCGAATCGCGTCGGGCGCGGCCGTTTCGGCGACGACCGCGATCGCGCCCTTCGCGATCGCTTGAGGCGCAAACGCGGCGCCGTCGGCATGCTCGCCGCGCAGCGCGACGAACACGGAGCCCGGCGACGCGCGGCGCGAGTCATACGCGACCGCACGCACCTCCTCGCCGCCAACGGCATCCGGCAGCTCGCCGCCGGACGCCGGCGCGCGCAACGGCGCAATCGTCTGAAGCAGATCGCGCAGCGTCATTGCGGCGCACTCCCTGCGGGTGTCACCCGGCGTCCCAGGCGGACGACGCAGTCATGGCCGGGCATCAGCGCCTCGCCGGCTTCGGGCTGCTGCTCCACGACGAACCCGCTTCCGGTCAGCCGCGGCGTGATGCCGATCTGCGCGAGCGTGCGGAGCGCCTCGCGCGCGCTCATCCCGCGCAGGTCGGGCATCACCCCTTCGCGCGCGGGCGCCGGCACCGGCGGCGCGGCGACGACGCTCGCCGGGCGCGCGGCCATTTCCGGGGCCGGCGGCGCATCATCGCGCGCCACGAGGACCGGCGGCATCGGATCGATGTTCGGCGGGACGCCGAGATACGTCAGGGCCGCTTCCGCGATGCGCCGGAACACGGGCGCGGACACGGTGCCGCCGTAGTATCCGGCCGCATGCGGCGAATCGATGACGACGAGAATCGCGAGCGCGGGATTGCGCGACGGAACGAATCCGACGAACGACGCGTTGTATTCCGACTTCGAGTAGTGGCCGTCGACGAGCTTCGCCGCCGTCCCGGTCTTCCCGGCCACCGTGTAGCCGGGAATCTGCGCGGTCTCCGCGGTGCCGCGGTCCACGACCTGCTCGAGGATCGCGGTCAGTGTCGCCGCCGTCCGCGGCGAGATCGTCCGCCGCAGCACCTTGTGCGGCACCTCGATGCGGCGTCCGTCGCGGATGAACGCACGAACGACGCGGGGCTCGAACAGCTCGCCGCCGTTGGCGACCGACGCGACGGCGCTGACCATCTGCAGCGGTGTCACGCCAATCTGGTAGCCCATCGACACCGACGCGAGGGCGCTGGCGTTCAACTGCGCCGGGTCCCAGACGATGCCGGGGCTTTCGCCACGGAAGTCGGGCCCGAGCACCTGGCCGAAGCCGAAGCGTGAGATGTAGCGGCCGAGCCGATCGGCGCCCAGCCGCATCCCGACCTTGATCGCGCCGACGTTGCTCGACTTCACGATCACGTCGGTGAAGGGGATCGTGCCGTAGCGGTGCGTGTCGTGGATCACGCGGGCGCCGAAGGTGATCGTCCCCTGCTCCGTGTCGATGAGCGTGTCGGGGTTGAACGCGTGCTCCTCGAGCGCCGCCGAGGCGGTGATGACCTTGAAGGTCGAGCCAGGCTCGTAGAGATCCTGGATCGCGCGGTTCCGCCGCTGGCGATCGTCGGCGCGGCCGAACGCATTCGGATTGAACGTCGGATAGCTCGCCATCGCGAGGATTTCCCCCGTCGACGGGTCGAGAATCACGGCCGTGCCGGCGGCGGCGCGGTTGTCGAGCACGCCCGCGCGCAGCTCGCGCTCCGCGATGTATTGCAGGTACTGATCGATCGTGAGTTCGATGCCGGCGCCCGCGGTGGCCGGACGTTCCACGAGGCTGAACAGGCGCTGCCGCCGCGCGTCCGCCTGGATCAGCACCTTGCCGTCGCGTCCGCGAATCTGCGCGTCGTAGACCGATTCGATGCCGGCGAGCCCGACGTTGTCGACGCCGACGTAGCCGAGCACCTGGGCCGCCAGGTCCTTCTTCGGATAGTACCGGCGGCTCTCCTTCAGAAAGACGATGCCCGGCAGCGAGAGGTCGCGGACGCGGCGCGCCGCTTCCGGGGACACCTGCCGCGCGATGTACGCGAACTGCGATCGCCGCGTCAGGCTCCGCAGGATGGACTGGCGATCGTCGGCGCTGCACTCGTCGAGGGCGGAACAGAGCGCGTTGGCCGTGGCCTGCGGGTGATCGATTTCGGTCGGGACGGCCGCAATCGTGTCGGCGTCGACGCTGTAGGCGAGCACGCGCCCGTGGCGATCGAAGATCTCGCCGCGCTTGGCCGGCGGCGTCACCGTGCGCATCTGCTGGCGCTCGGCGCGCGCCGTCAGCTCGGCGTGATCGACGACCTGCAGGTACACCAGCCGCGCTTCGATCGCCGTCGTCCACAGCGCGAACGCCGCCGCACAGACGAGCAGCCGGCTCCGGACGGTCGAGCGCCACTCGTCGGGGCGCGGCTCCGCGTCACGGCGGACCGATCGCGCCGGGGCGGCGGGCCGCCACGGGAATCGGAATCGGCTGTTGCCCTGCTGTTCGGCCACCGGATCCTCCGGGCGTCAGCGTGCCGCGACGATCGACTTGCCGGGAGGCGCCCCCGGCACGACGCGTTCGATCACGATCGCCTGCCCCCGCGCGGGGGCGACCAGATGGAGCTGCTCCGTCGCGATGCGTTCGATCCGGCGCGGCGCGCGCAGCGTTTCCAGTTCCAGCCGGAGGTGGCGGTTCACTTCCTCTTCCGCGGCGCGCTCCTGCTGCATGCGTTCGATGCGGTACCCGTGCCGCACCAGCTCGAAGTGCTGCCACGCGGAGAACAGGACCACCACCACGAGAAACAGGCCGATCCCCATCGACCGCCAGAGCTGCTTCTGCCGCGCCTCGTCGACCTCGCGCAGGATCGGGTTGTTGCGAACGTCCTTGCGGATCGCGTACTCGAAATCGATCGCGCTCATGCAAACCTTTCGACCGCGCGCAGCTTCGCGCTGCGCGCGCGCGGATTGCGCGCCACCTCGGCTTCACCGGGAACAATCGGCCGCTTCGTCAGAATCCGGACCTCGCCGGCCGCCGCCAGCGCGCGAAACCCGTGCTTCACGAGGCGGTCCTCGAGCGAGTGGAACGAAATCACCGCGAGCCGCGCGCCGCGTAGCAGACGCGCGACGACCGCGGCGAGAAACGATTCGAGGCCTTCGAGCTCCTGGTTCACGCGGATGCGGAGCGCCTGGAACGTGCGCGTCGCCGGATCGATGCGCTGATACCCGCGGTGCGGCACCGCGCGGCGGACGACCGCGGCAAGCCGTCCCGTCGTGTCGACGGGTGCCTCCCGCCGCGCGTGGACGATCGCGCGCGCGATGCGGCGCGAGTGGCGCTCTTCGCCGTACTCGAAGATGACGTCCGCGAGCTCGTCCTCCGGCAGATCGCGCACCAGATCCGCCGCGGTCATCCCCTGCGATCGATCCATGCGCATGTCGAGCGGCTCGTCGCGGCGGAAGCTGAACCCGCGCCCCTCCGCGTCGAACTGCATCGACGAGACGCCGAGATCCGCCAGCGCGCCGTCGACCGCGGCGATGCCGCGCGCGTCCAGCTCGCGTGCGACGTCGCGATAATCCGCGTGCACGAGCTCGACGCGATCGCGCCACGCCGCGAGCGCCTCGGCCGCGAGCGCCAGCGCCTCGCGATCGCGATCGACGCCGATGAGGCGCGTCGCGCCCGCTTCGAGCAGCGCGCGGCTGTGCCCACCGAGGCCCACCGTGCAGTCCAGGAACGTGCCGCCCCGCGCCGGCGCGAGCAGGTCGACCACTTCCGACACCAGCACCGGCTCGTGTGCCATCGCCGTCAAATCCCGAACTCCGCCAGCGCCTTCGCGTCCTCGTCCGTGTACGGTTCGCGCTGCATCTTCGCGACGAACCGCTCGTGGCTCCAGACGTCGAGATAGTCGTACTGGCCGAGGACGTCGACTTCCCCCGACATCCCGGCCGCGCCGCGCAGGCGCGCGTGAATCACGACGCGCCCCTGTCCGTCGATCTCCGCCGTCTGTCCGTAGTAGTTCACGCGGTCCAGAAACTTCAGCCGCGCCGGGTGCGTCGACGGCACCCCCGCGAGCTTTTCCTCGAGCGCGTGCCAGACCGTCATCGGGTAGATGCGCACGAACTCCCCCGTGAGGCTCGTCACGAACACGTCGCTGCCGTGCGTGTCCTGGACGATCGTCCGGAAGGCGTTCGGGATTTTGAGCCGCCCCTTGTCGTCGATCTTGGCGGCATAATTCCCCCGGAGGCGCTTTGCTACTCCACTTTGCTCCACAAAAATCCACGGCGATAGTAGAAAACGGCCGGTGGGATGTCAACGGCAAAATACAGACAGCCTTGACGTTACGCCTTCTTTTCGCCCCTCTCGGCGCACGGCTGACTGACAGCGCGTGCTAGCATGAGCAGTTCTGACCGCGCCGGCCGACGCCGGCGGGTGGAGAGGCTCTCTGTCGTATGCTGCGTGCCGGTCTGATCGGCTTCCCCGCGTCCGGGAAAACCACCCTGTTTCAACTGCTCACCAGCGCCCGCGAGGCGCCGCGCACCGGCGGCCGCACCGAGGCGAACGTCGGCATGTCGCGCGTGCCTGACGAGCGGCTCGATCAGCTCACGGCGCTCTTCAACCCCCGCAAGCACGTGCCGGCGACCGTGGAGTTCGCCGACATGGGCGGCGCGGCGGGCACCCGGACCGGCGCCGCCGCCCTGCTCGATGTCGCGCCGTTCCGCAACGCCGACGCGCTCCTGCACGTCGTCCGCCTGTTCCGCGATCCCGCGGTCCCGCACGCCGCCGGATCCGTCGATCCCGTGCGCGACGTGCGGACGATGGAAGACGAAGTGATCCTGGCGGATCTCGGCGTCGTCGAGCGGCGGCTCGAGCGCCTCGAGCGCGATCTCAAGAAGGGGGGCGCCGCCGACCTGAAGAAGGAGCAGGACATCCTGCTCCGATGCCGCGCCATGCTCGACGACGGAAAACCGCTGCGCGGGCTCGAATTGTCGGGGGAAGAAGAGAAGCGGCTGCGCGGCTTTCAGTTCCTGTCGGCGAAATCCCTGCTCATCGTGCTGAATCTCGACGAAGCGGATCTCCCGCAGGCGGACAGGATGATCGAGCAGTCGGGGCTGGCAACGTTCGTGGGCGACGCGCGCACGCGCGCCGTGCCGATCTGCGCGAAGATCGAGCTCGAGATCGCGCAGCTCGATGACGCGGACGCGCGGGCGTTCATGGCGGACCTGGGGCTGCGCGAGTCCGGACTCGATCGCGTCATCCGCGCCAGCTACGATCTGCTCGGCTACATCTCGTTCTTCACGGTCGGCGAGGACGAGTGCCGTGCGTGGTCCATTCCCCACAACACCCCGGCGCAGGCGGCGGCCGGCGAGATCCACACCGACATCGCGCGCGGCTTCATCCGGGCGGAAGTCGTCCGCTACGAGCACCTGCTCGCGCGCGGCAGCCTGGCCGCGTGCCGTGAGCACGGGGAGCTGCGCCTCGAAGGCAAGGACTACATCGTGCAGGACGGCGACGTGATCAACTTCCGGCACGCCACGTGATAGGATTCCGCCAGTTTTCAGGACACATCGAGGGATAGCCGCGCGTTCATGACAGTACGAACGGTCGTCGTCTGCGAGACGCAGGTGCCGTTCGTGCATGGCGGCGCGGAAGAACTCGTGCGGCAGCTCCTGCACGAGCTGACGGCGCGCGGCTACGACACCGAGCGCGTGAGCATCCCCTTCAAGTGGTATCCGAAAGACGAAATCCTGACGCACGCGGCCGCCTGGCGTCTCCTCGACCTGAGCGAGAGCAACGGCCGGCGGATCGACCGCATCATCACCACCAAGTTCCCCACCTACTTCGCGCGCCATCCCGACAAGGTGGCGTGGCTCACGCATCAGCACCGCGCGGCGTACGAGTTGTGCGGAACGCCGTTCGGAGATTTCGAGCACATCGAGGCGGACGTCGGGCTGCGCGAGACGATCATGCGGCTGGATACGCAGATGCTCGGCGAATGCCGGCGGCTCTACGCCATCTCGCGCAACACCGCGGATCGTGCGCGCCGGTACAACGGCCTCGAGGCCGAACCGCTGTATCATCCTCCCCGCCTCGCGGCGCGCCTCGAATCGGGGCCGTACGGCGACTACGTGCTGTCGGTAGGGCGGCTCGAGGAAATCAAGCGCGTGGACATGCTGGTCCGCGCGATGGGCGCCATCGACGAGCCGCTGCGCCTCATCGTCGCGGGCGAAGGCCCGCGCCGCGCCGATCTGGAATCGCTCGCGGAGCAGCTTGGCGTCGCGGCGCGCGTGACGTTTCTGGGCGCCGTGCCGGACGAGCAGCTGATCGCGCTGTACCGTGACGCACTCGCCGTCCTCTATCCGCCGTTCGACGAGGATTTCGGCTACGTCACGCTCGAAGCGTTCTTCGCGCACCGGCCCGTGATCACGACCACGGACGCCGGCGGACCGAACGAGTTCGTCATCGATAGGGTGAACGGGCTGGTGTGCGAACCGGCGCCCGACGCGATCGCCGCGGCGGTGAACCGGCTGGCCGCGAATCGCGCGGCGGCGCGATCCATGGGCGACGCCGGAGCGGAGCGGGTCCGCGGCGTCACGTGGGATCACGTCATCGAAAGACTGATGTGTTGATGGCCGAGCCGTCATCCGTCTCAGTCGTGGTCCCCGCGTTCAACGAGGCGGGCGTGATTGCCGACGTCGTCGGCGCTCTGCGCGCCGCCGCGTGCTGGCGCGAAATCATCGTCGTCGACGACGGGTCGTCGGATGACACCGGCGCGCGCGCCGCGGCGGCGGGAGCAATCGTCATCCGTCAGCCCTACAACAAGGGGAACGGCGCGGCGGTCAAGAGCGGCATCCGGCGGGCGGCCGGCGAGTACGTGTTGATCGTCGACGGCGACGGCCAGCACCGGCCGGAGGACGCACTGCGGCTCGTCTCGCACCTGGGGGAGTACGATCTCGTGATCGGTGCGCGCAAGGCCTCGACGCAGGCCAGTCTCGCCCGCCGCACCGGCAATGCGCTGCTGAACGCGCTTGCGGGATATCTGGCCGACACGCAGATCCCCGATCTCACATCCGGTTTTCGCGCCGCGCGCCGCGCCCACCTCTGCGAGTTCATCCACCTGCTGCCGAACGGCTTCTCGACGCCGACGACGACCACCCTTGCGTTCCTCAAGGCGGGATACAGCGTACGGTTCGAACCGATCGAGGCGCGGCCGCGCGTCGGGAAGAGCAAGATCCGCCTCGCCCGGGACGGCGCGACGTTCCTGATGATGATCCTCAAGATCGTGACGATCTTCAGCCCGCTGCGCGTGTTCCTTCCCGTCAGCCTCGCGTCGTTCCTGCTCGGCTTCGCGTATCTGATCTGGACCGTGGTGACGCAGCACCACATCACGAACTCGTCGGTGCTGCTCATCGTGCTCGCGGTGATCATCTTTCTCGTGGGCCTGGTCTCCGAGCAGATCACGGCGCTGCGGTTCGAAGGACGGGAATAAAGGGATGCTCGAGAGGGCGGCGTGAGCGTGCTGGTGGTCGTGCCGACGTACAACGAGCGGGACAATCTGCCGCTCCTCGTCGCGGGCGTGCTCCGGCACGACGGCTACCGCGTCCTCGTCGTCGACGACGGGTCGCCAGACGGCACGGGGGCCATCGCCGACGAACTCACGGCGGCGCATCCGGGCCGCGTCATGGTGATGCACCGGTCGGGGACGCGCGGCCTCGGCCGGTCGTACGTGGACGGCCTGCAGCGGGCGCTCGCGGATCCGGATGCGGAGTGCATCTGCCAGATGGACGCGGATCTCTCGCACGACCCGGCGTATCTCCCGGCCATGGTTTCCGCGGCCGCGGCGCACGACGTGGTCATCGGTTCGCGGTACCTGCACGGCGTGAGCGTCGTCAACTGGCCGCTGCATCGGATCATCCTGAGCGCGTTCGCCAACCGCTACATCCGCCTCGTCACGAACCTGCGCGCCACCGACTGCACGAGCGGGTTCCGATGCTGGCGCCGCGAGGCGCTCGCGCGGCTGCCGCTCGCGCGCATGGTGTCGGACGGCTACTCGTTTCTGGTCGAAATGCTGTACGAAGCTCACCGGCTCGGGTGCCGCATCGGCGAGGTGCCGATCATCTTCGTCGAGCGGCAACAGGGCTACTCGAAGCTGTCGGGCGCCGTCCTGCTCGAATCGTTCGTGATGCCGTGGCGGTTGATCCTGCGCGGCCGGCGCGGGTAGGGACGGCGCGGCATCCGATATGATGCGGCGTTGCCATCATCCAGCAAGGACTCTCTTCGATGCGTGTGTTGATTACCGGCGGCGCCGGCTTCGTCGGCTCCCATCTCGCGGAAGCGCTGCTCGACCGCGGCGACCACGTGCTCGTCCTCGACAATCTCTCGACGGGTTCGATTGACAACATCGCCCATCTGAAAGGGCGTTCCGGATTCGAGTACACGATCGAGTCGATCACGAACGAGCCGATCCTCGCCGAACTCATCGACCGCAGCGACGTCGTCGTCCATCTGGCCGCCGCGGTCGGCGTCAAACTGATCGTCGAGGCGCCGGTCCACACGATCGAGACGAACGTCCACGGCACCGAGGTGGTGCTGAAGCACGCGAACAAAAAGAAGAAGCTGGTGCTGATCGCCTCGACGTCGGAGGTCTACGGCAAGAGCGCCGACGTCCCATTCCGCGAAGACGCGGACCTCGTGCTCGGCGCGACGGTGAAGCATCGCTGGGCGTACGCGTGCAGCAAGCTGATCGACGAGTTCCTCGCGCTCGCGTACTGGAAAGAACGGAAGCTGCCCGTCATCATCGTGCGGCTGTTCAACACGGTCGGCCCGCGGCAGACCGGGCGCTACGGCATGGTGATTCCAACCTTCGTCCGCCAGGCGCTCTCAGGCCAGCCGATCACCGTGTTCGGCGACGGGGCGCAGTCGCGCAGCTTCACGTACGTCGGCGACGTCGTGCGCGCGATCGTCGCCTTGATCGACGAACCGCGCGCGGTCGGGCAGGTGTTCAACATCGGCAGCGGGCAGGAGATCACCATCCGCGGCCTCGCCGAACGGATCAAGGCGCTGACGGCGAGCCGATCCGAGATTGTCGAGATTCCTTACGAGCGCGCCTACGAAGCCGGCTTCGAAGACATGCCGCGCCGCGTGCCGGACATTTCCCGCCTCCGCGCGCTCGTCGGCTATGAGCCCACGGTCGACCTCGACGAGACACTGGGGCGCGTCATCGAATACTTCCGGCAGCAGTAGAATCGCTGCGCTCGTTCGCGCGAACATTTGAGCGCTTCACGATTCTCGGACGACCCAGCCCGCTCGTTCTCCCGCTCAGCTGTTACGCCCGGCCGATGTGCTCGCCCCGTCGTCGTACCAGGCGTATACTGATTTTCTGCCCGGGAGATCCTTAATGAAGAAACTGCTGCGCTTCCTGCTGCTGCCGGCCGCCGCTCTCGTGATCGCGGCACCCGCCTTCGCCGGTGATATCACGTTGTCGATGCAGAACGGGCGCGTGACGCTCATCGCGCAGAATGCGCCGGTACGTCAGATCCTGGCGGAATGGGCGCGCGTCGGCCAGACGACGATCGTCAATGCGGACAAGGTCGTCGGCCCGCCCGTGACCCTGCAGCTCGTCAACGTGCCGGAACAGGAGGCGCTCGAGGTCGTCCTGGGATCGGTCAGCGGCTATCTCGCCGCGCCGCGCGCGATCGGATCGGTCGGCGTGTCGGCGATCGATCGCATCGTGATTCTGCCGACGAGCAGCGCGCCGGCGATGAGCGCCGTCACGCCGCCGCCCGCGTATCCGCGGCCGATGCCAATGCAGATGATGCCGGTGGATGGCGACGCGGATAACGATCCGGGCGAACAGGGTCTCGTCGAGGCGCCGGTCGTGGCGACGCCCGACGTCGACGTGCCGCCGGACATGACGCCGCAGGACGCGCCTCAACAGCAGCAGCAGGTGCTGTCCCCCTACCCGGGCGTGCCGCCGCAGCCAACGGGACAACCCGATCCTGACGGCGCCCAGCCTCAGCCCGCTCCGGTGCTGACATCGCCGCGTCCGGGCATGCTCCCGCAGCCGCAGCAGCAGCAGAATCCGAACGCCGTGCCGGGTCAGCCGCCGATGCCGATGCCGCAGCCGAGACCTGGTGGACCGGGCGGCCCTGGCGGGCCCGGCGGACCGGACGGTCAACCGGATCGCTGAACCCCGTCCGACGACCCGCGCCGCCATACGGCACCGTCGCGCTCCGCCGCGGTGAGCGCGGCGTACTCCGGCGCGGCCGCGCGGTGATCGCGCCGGAACCGGCGGAGGTTCCTGAGCTGCACGAGATAGCCCAGCGCCTCCGCGGCGTTCATCTTGCTCTCCCCGGCCGTGCGTCCCTCGAACACGTACGGCACCTCGATCACCCGGCGCGGACGACTCCGAATCAACAGCTCCAGGCAGATCTTGAATCCCCCCGCCGCGATGCGGACGTCGCGCGCGAGCTCGCGGCGAATGAGGAACAACCCCGACGTCGCATCGCGTACCGGCGTGAGCGGCATCGCCAGCAGGCACGCCAGCCGGGACAGCATCAGGCGAACGAGGGACCAGTTGTGGAATCCGCCGCCCGGCACGTACCGGCTGCCGATGACGAAATCCGCGTCTGCCTGCTGCATCACCATGAGCATCCGCGGCAGCAGCGCCGGCGGGTGGCTCATGTCCGCGTCGATGACGCCCACGATCGGTGCGCTCGCGAGATTGAACCCGTCGATGACGGCGCTGCCGAGCCCGAGCTTGCCGGGCCGGTGCACGACCCTCACGGGATGCATGCGCGCGAGCGCATCGGCCAGCTCGCCCGTTCCGTCCGGCGAATGATCGTCGACGACCACGACTTCCGCGGCGACCCGTTCGCGCGCGCAGGCGTCGAGCACGGCGGTGACGAGTTCGC
Organism: Vicinamibacterales bacterium; assembly: GCA_035700625.1. GTDB lineage: Bacteria > Acidobacteriota > Vicinamibacteria > Vicinamibacterales > 2-12-FULL-66-21 > DASSOM01. Next base: position 17,766 of record DASSOM010000289.1, on the reverse strand, counting down.
TCAGCCGGTCACGCTCGTTGTAGGTAGGGACGATGATGGAGAGCGCGGGTATCATGGGGTCAGATCTTGTTTCTTGCACGAATGTCCAGAAGTATGGACGACTTCGTCGGATCTGACGGCAGAAAAGATGACGGTGGCGCGAGAAACCAGATCTGACCGCGGATGGCCGACATAGACCGGTATCGTCCCGACGACCGCCGCGCCGTGGAGGCGTTGTACCGCCGTGTCTTCGGCCGCGACGAGGCGGACGCCAGCCGTCTCCGCTGGGACTGGCAGTACACCCGCAACCCCAACAACCGCGCCGGGGAGCCGGAGATCTGGGTCGCGCGCGAAGGTCCCGCCATCGTCGGCCACTACGCGACGATGCCCGTCCGACTCTCGCTCAACGGACGGGAAATCGCGGGCTCCTGGGGCACCGACGTGATGGTCGCGCCCGAACGCCAGCGGCAGGGTCTTGGCGAACGCCTGTTTCGTGCATGGGATCGCAATGTTGGCGCATCGCTGGGACTCGGCCTTTCCGAGTCGTCGGAAGGACTGTTCCGCAAGCTGCGCTGGCCGGACGCCGTCCCTGTACCCTGTCTCGCAAAGCCGCTGACGCGCCGTGCGCTGCGCCGGCCGGCCTGGCCGGGCGCGATCAACCGTCTCGTCTCCGCGGTCACGCTGCCGATCGTCAAGATCGTCGCGCGCCGGCGGCCGCTTCGCGAAGAAGTGCGGCTGATCCAGCGCTTCGACGAACGCTTCACGGAACTCTGGCAGCGTCTCGCCCCCGCGTTCGGCCTCGCCGCCGTGCGTGACGCGCCGTACCTGAATTGGAAGTTCGCCTCCGCGCCGCACGTGCGGTACAGCCTCGCCGCGCTGCTGCGCGACGGTCATCCCGCAGGCTACGCCGTGTACCGTCACGTGCAGGAACCCCTCGGACGCGCCACGCTGCTGACGGACTTCCTCACCGACCCCGACGATCGGCGCGGACTGCAGGCGCTGCTGCGATGGGTGGATCGGGAAGCGCGGGCCGCCGACTCCGACAAGATCCGCTGCCACGCCATGCACGCCGGGTTCCGCCGCGTACTGCGCAGTTCCGGCTACTTCATGGTCCGTTCCACGATGGCGTTGATCGTGAAGATCAACGCGGTCGACGTGGCGCCCGCGTTCTACACATCGACCGACGACTGGCACGTCACGCTCGGCGATTCGGACCGCGATCGTTGATCGCGTCGCGGCGGCCGTGTGCCGGCCGCGCTAAGATACACGCATGACTCTGAGCGATCGCCTCACCCAGGATATCGCCGGTGCGATGCGCGCGCGCGATCAGGCGCGACTCTCGGCCCTGCGCATGGCAAAGGCTGCCCTCATGAACGCCGTCGTCGCGAAAGGCCGCGATCTGGATGAGGCGGAGACGCAGCAGGTGCTGGCGAGCCTCGTGAAGCAGCGCCGCGACTCGATCGAGCAGTTCGCCTCCGCCGGACGCACCGATCTCGTCGATCGCGAACGCGCGGAAATCGCGGTGCTCGAGAGCTATCTGCCGCCGCCGATGGATGCCGCGGAACTCGAACGGCTCGTGGACGCCGCGATCGCCGAAACACAGGCGGTGTCGGCGAAGGATCTCGGCCAGGTGATGAAGGCGGTGATGCCGAAGCTGGCGGGGCGCGGTGCGGACGGCAAGGCGGTCAACGAGCTCGTCCGTCGCAAGCTGTCGCACACCTAGCGCAAACTTTTTTCTGCGGCCGCCGTCTAATGGAATTGAAAGGCACGCACAAGCCTCTCATTCCCATCCTCCATGGAGCCCCTGTCGACAGGCAGGGGCTCTTTTTGCGAGAACGGACAGTGATACGCTCGACAGCGGTGATCACGCCGTCCGTCACAGTCTTCGTCCTCACGTCCGTCACGCCGTCCGCCCCGCGTCCGGCATGACTTCGCGCCTTGCGCGATCGGCCGGACTGATCGGCGCCGCGACGATGACGAGCCGGGTGCTCGGCGTCGTCCGCGAGACCGTGTTCGCCGCGCTCTTCGGCGCCGGCAACGCGATGGACGCCTTCAACGTCGCCTTCCGGATTCCGAACCTGCTGCGCGATCTGCTCGGCGAAGGCGCGATGAGCGCCGCGTTCGTCCCGGCGTTCACGCGGCGGCTGCTGCGGGCCGGCCGCGGCGAGGCCTGGCGGCTCGGCAACGTCGTCATCAATGCCGTGGCGATGCTGACGATCGTGGTCGTCGTCGTCGGATGGCTGATCGCGCCGGCGCTGGTGCGCGCGATCGCGCCGCAGTACGCGAGCGTCCCCGGGAAGCTGCCGCTCACGATCACGCTCACGCGCATCCTGCTGCCCTTCCTGCTCGCCGTTGCCGTGAGCGCGGCGTTCATGGGGATGCTGAACTCGCTGCGGCGGTTCTTCGTTCCCGCACTGTCGCCGGCGATGTTCAACGTCGCGACGATTGCGTCGGCGTTCATCCTCGTGCCGCTGGCGGCGCGCGCGGGATGGCCGCCGATTACCGGTATCGCGATCGGCGCGCTGCTCGGCGGCGTCGGGCAGGTGCTGCTGCAGTGGCCGGTGCTGCGCGGAGAAGGCTGGCGCTACCGTCCGGTGTTCGACTGGCGCGACGATGGCCTGCGAGAAATCCTGATGCTCGTCGGTCCCGGCACGCTCGGCCTTGCGGCAGTGCAGGTCAATGTCTTCGTCAACACGATGCTCGCGACCGGCGAGGGCACCGGCGCGGTGTCGTGGCTGAACTACGCGTTCCGCCTCGTGCATCTCCCAATCGGCCTCTTCGGCGCGTCGATTGCGACCGCGGCGCTGCCGGAGTTCGCGCGGCACGCCGCGTCGGCGGATCTCCCGGCGGTGCGCAAGACGGTGTCGTCGGCCATGCGGCTGATGCTGATGATGAACGTACCGGCAGCCGTCGGTCTGATCGTGCTCGCCCGTCCGGTGGTCGCGCTCGTGCTGGAACACGGGCAGTTCTCCGCGGCCGATACCGCCGCCACCGCGGGCGCGCTCATGTGGTACGCGCCAGGACTCATCGGGTACTCGGCCGTCAAGATCGCGTCTCCCGGGTTCTACGCGTTGGGGAACGCGCGGACGCCGGTGGCCGCAAGCGTCATCGCGATCGTGGCCAATCTCGTCTTGAACGTTACGCTGGTCCGCGTGATGGGATATCGTGGGCTGGCGGCGGGGACGTCGGCCGCGGCGCTGCTCAACGCGGCGATGCTGCTGTGGCAGCTGCGCGGCACGCTGCAGGGGCTGGAAGGGCGGCGCATGCTGCGCGCGTTTGCCGGGATCGCGATCGCGTCGATCGCCATGGGCGCCGCTGCCTGGTCGATGAACGCGTGGCTCGAAGCCGTGCTGCCCGGCGCGGCGACGCTGCTGAGAGGCGTCCGGGTGCTCGCCGCGATCACGGCCGGGTTGCTGGTGCTTGCCGCGGCGGCGCGGCTGCTGCGCATCGATGAATTCCAATACGCCATGCGGCAGGCGCTCGCGCGCCTGACGCCGTCCGCCGGTTGATTCGTGTCGCTCGCCTCCAGATTGCGTCTGCATCCGACCGTCCTCCTCATGGCCAGCGCGCACATGATGGTGGACGCCTACGGCAACATCTACGCCCCGCTCCTCCCGCTGCTCATCCCCAAACTGGGATTGTCGCTCGCGGCCGCGGGAACCTTGACGATGCTGTATCAGATGGCGGCATCGGTCGCGCAGGTCGGCTTCGGGCAGATCGCGGATCGCTGGCGTCCGAGGCTGCTCGTGATGGCCGGCCCGATTGCGTCGGTGACGATCCTCAGCCTCGTGGGAATCGCGCCGACGACCGAAGCGCTGTCGGCGGTGCTGATCCTCGGAGGGCTCGGAGGAGCGGCCTTCCATCCGCCGGCGGCGGCCCTCGCGCATCGCCTCGGCGGCGACCGTCCTGGACTGGCGATGTCGGTGCACATCACCGGCGGCACGCTCGGCTTCTCGCTCGGACCGCTGCTGTTCGCGCCCGCCGCGGAGCGGTTCGGGTTGACGTGGACGCCGCTGCTGGCGCTGCCCGGCCTGCTGGTGATCGCCTTCTTCGTGACGCACGTGCCGAGCATTACGCTGCACGAGGGGACGCGTCGCGGATTCGGCGCGCTGCGCCCCTACGCGCGGCCCCTCGGACTGCTCTACGCGATCGTGGTGCTGCGCACGCTGACGTCGCTGGCGTTCGCCACGTTCGTGCCCGTCATGCTCACGCGCCGCGGGATGAGCGTCGGGCAGGCGGGCGCCGTCGTGGCGGCGTACCTGTTCGCGAGCGGCCTCGGCGGCCTGCTGGGCGGTCCGTCGGCCGATCGCTTCGGTCCGCGCCGCGTCATCGCGATATCGCTGGTGCTCGCGTGTCCGTTTCTCGCCGCCGCTCCGCTCTTGTCGGGCTGGGCGTTCATCGTCGCGCTGGCGATCGGCGGACTGTTTCTGCAGTCCACGCTGCCGGTCAACGTGGTGTTCGGCCAGGCGCTCGCGCCTGTCAGCGCGGCGACAGTGTCGTCGCTGATGATGGGCTTCGCGTGGGGGACGGGTGGACTCAGCGTGCCGTTCGTGGGCATGCTGGCGGATCGAATCGGCATCGAGCGGACGCTGCTGTGTCTGGCCTTCGTCCCGCTGGCCGCGGCGCTGTGCGCACTGCCGTTGCCGCCGCATGCCCATCCACAGCCGCATCCGGCGCGAAGTTTGCGAGCACCCCGTATGGTACGATAGCGATTCGGACGTTGATTGATGTCCCGGTACTCTCGCGCGACCGCTCTCAGCTACTCCTTCGGGCCCGGTCCGGTGACGCGGGCCGTGAAGTGGCTCCTCCTGATCAACATCGGCGTCTACGTCGTCACGCTGTTCGTTCGCTCGCTGATTCCCTATCTTGGTCTGATCCCCGAAGCCGTGATCGAGCACCAGTGGATCTGGCAGCCGGTCACGTACATGTTCCTGCACGACGTGCACCACGTCACCCACATCCTGTTCAACATGCTCGGACTGTGGATGTTCGGCGTGGAGCTCGAACGGATGTGGGGAACGCGCTTCTTCCTCAAGTACTACGCGATCACGGGCATCGGCGCGGGGCTCACGACGGTGCTGGTGTCGCTGCTCCCGTTCGCCGCGACGACGGCGACCTACTACTCCGTCACGATCGGCGCGTCGGGCGCGCTCTACGGTCTGCTGCTCGCGTACGCGCTGTACTTCCCGAACCGGCCGATCCTGATGTTCCTGCTCTTTCCGATCCCGGCGAAGTACTTCGTGATGATCCTCGGCGCGATTGCGTTCCTGACGTCGACGAGCGGCGGCACGACCGTCGCGGCGACCGCGCACCTTGGCGGTCTGCTCGTCGGCTACCTGTATCTGCAGGGAGGCCGCGGCGGGATCACGGCGGAGATCAAGTACCGCTACCTGAAGTGGAAGATGAACCGGCTGCGCCGGAAGTTCGACGTCTACTCCGGCGGCCGCTCAGACTGGGACCGGCACGTTCATTAACGGTGAAAGTACGTGTCCGTGCCGTCGAGCCAGTCGGTGCGGATCGGACTGAAGACGTCGAGTTCGAACGTGTCGTCGAGCGCCTCGGCCTGGTGCTCGACCCATGACGGGATGTGCAGGATCTCCCCTTCCCGCACGGTGATTTCCTCCGCGCCGATCAGGAACTTGAGCGCCCCCTGCAGCACGTACGTCATCTGCTCGCTTTCGTGCGAGTGCATGGGGACGAGCGCCCCTTTTTTCAGGTAAATCTGCGCGATCATTTCGCGCTCCCCCGTGACGATCTTGCGCGAGATCATCTCGGTCACTTTTTCGAGCGCGAGCTCGTCCCACCGGTGCAGGCTGACGGTCTGGTTCATGGCTCCCCCGGACAGCGAGTCTACCCGATCGGGCTATAATTTCTGCAGCCATGAAACCGAGCGCGGTGAAGAACGGCAGGAGCGCGGCCGCGACCGCGGGCACGTACGCAGGGCTGTCGCGCGCGGATCTGCTGCGCGCGTACCGCACGATGGTGCTGTCGCGCAAGCTGGATGACAAGGAAATCCAGCTGAAAAACCAGAGTCTGATCTTCTTCCAGATCAGCGGCGCGGGCCACGAAGCGGTGCTCGTCGCGGCCGGCCTCGCGCTGCGTCCAGGCCACGACTGGTTCTATCCGTACTATCGCGATCGCGCCCTGTGCCTCACGCTCGGCATGACGCCGCTCGAAATGCTGCTCAGCGGCGTCGGCGCGAAGGACGACCCGAATTCCGGCGGCCGGCAGATGCCGTCGCACTGGGGGCACGTCGGCCTGAACATCGTGTCGCAGTCGAGCCCCACCGGCACGCAGTGCCTGCAGGCGGTCGGCTGCGCTGAGGCGGGACGACTCTACGAAAAGGTCACCGGCATCGAAGGACGCGAGGATCGCTTCCGCAGCGACGAAGTCGTGTACGTCTCCATCGGCGAGGGGACGACGAGCGAGGGAGAGTTCTGGGAGTCGCTGAACTCCGCGTGCCAGGGGCGCCTGCCCGTCGTGTACCTCGTTGAAGACAACGGCTACGCGATTTCCGTCCCGGTCGAAGTACAGACGGCCGGCGGCGACATTTCGAAGCTGGTGTCCGGTTTCCCGGACCTGTACGTGCAGAGCGTCGACGGCACGGAGTTCCTCGACAGCTACGCCGCCATGGGCTCCGCCATCCGGCATGCGCGCGAGCGCCGCGGCCCCGCGCTCGTGCACGCGCGCGTCATCCGGCCGTACTCCCATTCGCTGTCGGACGACGAGAAGCTGTACAAGCCGGCGGAGGAACGGGCAGCGGAGGCGCTGCGCGATCCGATCACGAAGATGGCGGCATGGCTCGAAGCCGAGGGCCTGGCCACCGAATCGGATCTGCAGCAGATCGTCCGCGAGGTTGAGCAGGAGGTGAACGACGCGACGGCGGAGGCGCTGAAGGCCGCGAAGCCGGCGCCGGACACCGCGACGCTGTTCGTGTACTCGCCCACGGTCGATCCGACCTCGTCCGCGTTCGCGACGGACGCGGACCCGCAGGGCAAACCGGACACGATGGTGGCAGCCATCAACCGCACGCTGAAGGACGAAATGGCGCGCGAGGCCCGCATCGTCGTGTTCGGCGAGGACGTCGCGGACTGCAGCCGCGAAGCCTCGCTGACGTCGGTGCCGGGCAAAGGCGGCGTGTTCAAGGTGACGCACGGCCTGCAGCGCGCCTTCGGCGGCACCCGCGTGTTCAATTCGCCGCTGGCCGAAGCCAACATCATCGGACGCGCGATCGGCATGGCGACCCGCGGCATCAAGCCCGTCGTCGAGATCCAGTTCTTCGACTACATCTGGCCGGCGATGATGCAGATTCGCGACGAGCTGTCGATGATGCGCTACCGGTCGAACAACGCGTTCAGCGCGCCGATCGTGATCCGCGTGGCGATCGGCGGCTACCTGCGCGGCGGCGCGCCGTACCACAGCCAGTCGGGCGAGAGCATCTTCGCGCACTGCCCGGGCCTGCGCATCGCGTTCCCGTCGAACGCGCAGGACGCCGCCGGCCTCCTGCGCACCGCGATCCGGTGCGACGACCCGGTGATGTTCCTCGAGCACAAGCACCTGTACCGGCAGACGTACAACAAGGGCGAGTATCCGGGCGCCGGCTACATGGTGCCGTTCGGAAAGTCGAGCGTGCGCCGCGAGGGGACGGACGTGGTGATCCTCACGTGGGGCGCGCTGGTGCAGCGCTCGCTGCTCGCCGCGCAACAGGCGGAGAAGGACGGCATCAGCGCGATGGTCGTCGACCTGCGCACGATTGCGCCGTTCGACTGGGATGGGATCGCGGACGCCGTGCGCCGGACGAACCGCGTCATCATCGCGCACGAAGATCAGCTCACGTGCGGCTTCGGCGCCGAGCTCGCGGCCCGCATCGCCGATGAACTCTTCGAGCATCTCGACGCCCCGGTGCGTCGGGTCGCCGCGCTCGACACCCCCGTCGCGTACTGTCCGGACCTCGAGGAAGTGATCCTGCCGCAGGCGGCCGACGTGCTCGAGGCCATCCAGCAGATCGCGCGATTCTGACGGTCTGACGTATGCGGCTGCGCGGCCTTGCCGTTCTGCTTGCCGCCGCGCTCCTCCCCGGCGCCGATCGGCCGCCGCGCGTCGAACAGCTCCGCGCGACGGGCGCCCTGCCCGCGCACATCGCCGGCCGGTTCCGGCAGGTCCTCGGCTTCGAACAGACGGACGCCGGCGTGTACTACGTCTTCGACCGCCGGGCCCACACGATCTACACCGTCGCGCCCGGAGCGGATGCGCCGCAGCAGCTGCTGTCGCTCGGCGCCGAGCCCGGGCGCGTCCTCGATCCGAGCGCGTTCGACCTCGACCCCGCGGATGGCAGCTTCGTCGTCGCCGACGCCCCTGGCAGCCGCCAGCGCCTCCAGACGTTCACGAGCACCCTCGGGCAGCTCGGCGCGTTCCTCCTGCCGGGACAGAGCGTGCCGCGCGTCACGCTCGGGCCGTTCGTCCTCAACGGCATTGGCTCGCTGCAGTACACGGGATCGTCCATCCTGCTGAATCAGCCCGAGACGGGATCGCTCGTCATCGAGTACCACTTCGACGGATCGATCGTGAAGACGTTCGGCCAGCTGCGGGCGACCGGACAGGAAGCGGACCGCGACGTACATCTCGCGCTCAACGTCGGTCTGCCGCTGGTCGACCCCACCGGGGGCTACGTGTTCGTCTTTCAGTCCGGCGCGCCGCTGTTCCGCAAGTACGACGCGCGAGGGCAGCTCGTCTTCGAACGCCACATCGAAGGGACCGAACTCGACGACTATCTGCGGACGCTGCCGACGACGTGGCCGCGGCGTCGGACGGATCAGGGAGACGTGATCCCGCTCGTGCCGCCGGCCGTCCGCACCGCGGCGGTGGATCGGAGCGGTCGGGTGTGGGTGTCGCTCACGAGCGGCTACACGTACGTCTACGACGCCGCCGGCGACCGCATCCACGTCGTCCAGTTCCGCGGCGCGACTGGCGCGATCGCACCCGACAGTCTGTTCTTCACGCGCGACGGCAGAGTGCTCGTCACGCCGGGGTGTTATGAATTCGCGGTGCCGAAGGACTGGTGACGATCGAATCCCTGATCACGAATCCCTCATCCCTGATCCTCGAATCCCTAATCGTTATCCCGAATCGTTGATCGCGGATCCCTAATCCCGCATCCCGCATCCCGCTTCAGATCAACTTCCCAACCGGCCCCAGATCGAGATTCAGCTCCTCGACCGGAATGTCGAACTGCTTTGCGAGGTCGTGGATCGTCTCCTGGAGCCGCATGAGCGCGAGGCCGACGGCTTCGGTCTCGTCGTCGGTCATCGTGCCGCGCTCCATGCGGCGGATGGCCTGGCGCTCGAGCAGCTGCCGGATCAATTCGACGAGCGTGAGCACGAGCTTGAGCACGGAGCGGCGGACGTCTTCGGGATCGGCGTTCCAGCGGGGCGGGCGCGGCGTCGAGAGGCGCTGCAGCTCGGCGCGAATCGCGTCGAGCTCCGCGGCGGGCGCCGCCGCCGCCACGCGTCGTGTGCGTGGCGGCCTGCGCCGCGGGCTCGTTCCGCGGCGCGTCCCGGTCGATTTCCGCTTCTTCATGCGGGCCTCGCAGCGCCGGACGCGCGCAGGATTTCCGGTGTGAACGCGTAAGGGGCCGTGGGGCCCGTGAGGCGCGCCGCCGGCAGCGCGGCCCGGACGCCGCGCGCGGCGATCAGGTAGGAACGGACGTCGCCGCGCGGCACGAGATGGTACAGCGCGTCGCGCGCGCCGCCGGACGCAGGCTCGTAGCGTTCGGCCGCGACGAGCGCCGTCATCGCGTCGCGCACCGGGTTCCATCGGCGCGGCGGACGCGCCTGCCGCAGCCGGGCCGCAAGATACGCCCGGCCGGACGCTGGCGCCGTTCGTGTCTGCGCGCGCGGCGCCGCGGCCATCCGCCACGTCATCTGCACGCAGCCCCGCACTCGCGCGAACGCGGCGCGAACGTCGTCCGCGCCGCCGCGGACAACATCGTCCAGCTCGCGCGCGGTCAGGATCGTGCCGAACCGGACGGGCAGGATTGCCCGCGATCGCCTGGCGAGGCGCTCCACGACATCGTGCTGCCGCTGCAAGGTGGCCAGGTCGATCGCCGGCGGACGCCGTCGCGTTTCGACGGCGGCGATCCAGGAACCGGCGCGGCGAAGTCCGATCGGACCGTCGAGGCCGCGCGGCAGCGGCGGACGCGGGGCGGTCTCGAGCAGCGCGAACACGTACAGCGCCATCAGCGCGGACGCGGGGGAAGGACGCGATCCGCCGCGCACAGCAGCGCGGACAGTCGCACGAACACGAGATCCACGTCGGCGAGCGCCAGCACGAGTTCCGCGTTGAGGACGACCCCCTTGCCGAGCAGATTGTCGATGACGTCGAGCAGCGACAGCTCGTCGGCTTCCGAGAGCCGGCCGGAGCGGCGGCGCGCGGGAATGCGCGCGGGGGGGTTGCTGCGAGGCGGCTCCCGGCGCGGCGGCAGCGCGGGGCCGACCGTCGAGTGCCGCCGCGAGCGCGGTGGAGCGGGACGCGCGGGACGCTTCACTGCGCGTCCTCCGACGGCTGCACGAAGTTATAGGCCGGCCACGGGCCGGTGATCGTCAATACCGCGCCCGCCTTCGAGCAGGCGGCGGCCTGACGGCGCGCTTCGCGGGCGAAGGCCGCCCGCGCGCTGGTGGGCACGAGCAGTGCCGCCTCGAGCACGGGCGGGTTCGTGCCGGGCTCGTGCCGCGCATCGCGCGCGCGTGCGTCGCGCGCGATCGCCGAGAGCGCATCGAACGCCGACTCGGCTGCCTCCAGGACGGCGGCCCGGCGCTCGGCGGCGGCGTCGCGCGCGCGCCGCTTCGCCGCGAGAAAGGCCGTGCCGCTGGACGCTCGCGCGGGAGCGGCCCTGGAACGAGCGCTCCGCTCCGGCGCGCGCGTAATCCGCAGGCCCCACTCCTGCGCTCCGGCGATGCGGCGCGCCGTGCGCACCAGCGCGCCACGCCGGCTCTTCAACTCGCTCACGGCGCGCTCGGCCGACGAGAACATCGTGAACAGCTTCAGCGGCACGACGGTCGCCCCGCGCAGGCTGAAAAAGTGCTCGACCACGCGTTCGTGCGCCAGCGCGACGCCGCCGACCCATTCGAGATCGCGCAGGCGCCGCTCCAGCCCCGCGCTGCCGTAGATCTCGAGCGGCACGTCCGACACGATCGCCCACCAGTCCTTCGCGATGGCAAGCCGGGTGGGAGGCGTGCCCGAGGGCAGACCGGACGGCACGCGCGTCAGCGCCGGCGCGCGCGGGGCGCGGACGACGCAGTAGGTGTAGGTGGCGATGGACGATCGGTCGGCGCTAATGCTCGTCCCCTTCGAACGTCGCGTCGATGCCGGTGATCGTGTACTCGTCGGGCGAGACCACCGTCGGCCCTCCCTCGCGCTCGCGGATCTCGCGGATGCGGGCGAGAAGATCGGATTCGAGTGCGTCGAACTCCTGCTGGTCGATCTCGCCGAGCTCGAGGCGCATCTGCGCCTCCAGCAGCTGCTCGCGCAGCGCGTCCGTGTCGTTCAGCTCGGCATCGGCCGCCGCGGCGACCTTGTCGAGCACGAACCGGATGCCGCTGGCGAGCAGACGATCGATGATCAGCACGTGCCGCTCAGTGCGCCCGTTCGAGCTTCAGGCGGATGTTCACGAAGTTGTACGGCGGCCAGGGTCCGGTGTACTTGAAGGTGAGCTTGTCGAACTGCTGGCCGATTTCCTTCACGCGCGCGTCGAACGCCTGCTCGCGCTCGCGCGACACGAGGAACGCGGCGTTCATGATCATCCGATCGCCGATCGGCTTGTTCGACCGCGAGGCGACGGACACGCCGCGCAGCGCGTTGAAGATCTCGGCCACGTAGCGCTCCGACCGCGCCTGCAGCGCGGCATCGATCAGGCGTCCGTACTGCATCCGCGCGAAGTACGTGGAGCCCTTCTGGGACGAGATCTCCCCCTTCAGGCGCCGGATGTCCTCGTCCTCGTCTTCGATCTCGCGGATGATCTGATCGCGATCCCACAGCACCTTCAGGCCGAACTCGAACTTCTCCTGCATCTTGTTCAGCACGTCGCTGAAGGCCTCGTAGGCGGATCGCAGCAGCTCGATGATGTCGTCGTGCGTCTTGAACACCGTGCCGAACGACATCGGGATGACGGTGTGCTTCTGCATCACGGTCTCGTTCACGCGCTGGTGCGCCAGCACGTTCTCCCGCGTCGGGTCCTGGACGACGATCGGCGTGTTCGACACGACGGCGGCGATGTCGCGATAGTGCACCGTGTGCACGTCGGACGGCTCCGGCCCGAGACCGAGCGGTCCGAACACCAGCGGCGACTCCGATCGGATGATGCAGTAGACGTACTTGCCTTCGTTCCCGTCCTCGCGCGACGGGGAAACGGCGGCGGGCAGTTTGACGCGCTCGAGCCGGCTGCGCCCCGTCGGCGCGGCGGTACGCTCCCGCGGCACCGACGACCCGGCGGGGCGGCGCGTGCGGCCCGCGCCCCCGCTTCTGCCACGGGCGGTGGGCTTCCCCTTCTTCTTCGCTGCTGTCTTCGCCATGAATGTGGGAACCGTCCTCAGGGCCGGCGCTGACCGCTGGATCGGGCCGGCCGGCCGCCGTTGTCCCGTCCGTGCAACGCAAGAATACGCTTGATCTCGGCCACGAGCGCGTCGGGCAGACAGGGCTTCGTCACGAACGCGTCGCAGCCCGCCTGTCGCGCCCCTTCGGCGTGCCCCGCCAGCGCATGCCCCGTCAACGCAACGATTGGGATGTGCCGCGTCCGTTCGTCGGTCTTCAGCCGACGCGTCGCCTCCCAGCCGTCCATCTGCGGAAGCGCCAGATCCATCAGCACGATATCCGGCTTCATGGTGATCGCTTTCTCGATCGCCTCGAGCCCGTTGGTGGCTTCCTCCACGTCGAAGCCGGAAAACGCCAGATACGCCGCGTACATCTCCCGCGCGTCCTGATAATCCTCGACGACGAGCACGAGCGGCTGGGTGCGCGCCTCCGGCATGGCTACCGCCGCTTCGACCGGACGGGCAGCCGCAGCGTGAACCGGGCGCCCCGCCCCTCATCGCTTTCGAGCTCGATCGTGCCGCCGAGCATCTGGGACAGCCGGCGGCAGATCGACAGGCCCAGGCCCGTGCCGCCGTAGCCGCGGGCCGGCGAGCTGTCGAGCTGCCGGAAGTCCTCGAACACTTTTTTCTGATCCTCTTTCGGGATGCCGACCCCCGTGTCCTGCACCTCGATGACGACGCATTTGAGACGCTCGTCGTAAGCCGCCGACATCGTCACGCTGCCCGCCGGCGTGAACTTCAGCGCGTTGCTGAGCAGGTTGAGCACGATCTGCTTGACCTTCTGCCGATCCGTCCGCAGGACGGGCAGACGTCCGCGAATCTTCGTCCGGACGGCCAGATTCGATCGCCGGATGATCGGCTCCAGCTCCGCCATCACCTCGTTCATCAGATCGGGCACCACCAGCGTCGTCAGGTTGAGCGGCATGCGCCCGGCTTCGATCCGCGTGATGTCGAGGATGTCGTTGATCAGCGCGAGCAGATGGCGCGCATTCGAGTCGATCCGCGAGAGGCTCTTTCGCTGCGCGTCGGTGGCCGTCCCGGTCACGTTGTTGAGCAGCATGTGCGTGTAGCCCAGAATCGCATTGAGCGGGGTTCTGAACTCGTGCGACATGTTCGCGAGGAACTGTGATTTGAGCGCGGACGCCTGTTCGAGCGCGATGTGCTGGCGCCGCAGCAGCTCGTTCTGCTGCGCGAGCTCCGCGGTCGCTTCCTGCACCTTGCGTTCGAGTTGCGCCGACCCCTGCTTCAGCTGCTCGTACAGTTTCGCCTTTTCGATCTGCTCGGTGAGGTCGTGCAGGATCGTCACGACCCACATCAGCTCTCCCTGCTCGGAGAGGATCGTGCCCGCGAGCGCCTCCACCGGCAGCGGGCGACCGGAGCGTGGATCCGCGAGCTGAATCTCGCCGCGATACCGCTGTTCGCCGGATCGCGTGAGCACGTTCGAGACGAACGACGTCAGGTTCGCGCCGTTGCCCCGGACGCGGCGATGCACCGCGTCGTCTTCTCCCGGCGCGTTGAACAGGCGCTCGGCCGGCGCGTTCATGAGGACGATGTCCCCCTCCTGATCGGTGACGAGGATGGGGTCGGCGACCGAATCGATGATGAGATCGAGGCGGTGCCGCTCGTCGCGCACTTCCGCCTGCGCGACGCGCAGCGTGCGGTAGCTCTCTTCGATTTCCTCTTTCGCGCGCGCGAGGTCGGTGACGTTCCGCAGGATCGAGACGACATATGTGCCCTGCCGCTCGTCCTTGGCCCGCGAACTGAGCAGCTCGAACAGCAGGTCGGAGCCTTCGAGCGGATCGACGAGCAGCAGCTCGCGGCGCAGTTCGGTCTCGCCCACGGCGCTCGTCGAGAGCGCCGCGGAGAACAGCATGTTGTTGAGCGCGACGGCGCGGCGCCAGCCTTCGCTCGAATCATCCGGCGCCGCAAACAGCTTCTCGGCGTGGCCGTTGGCGATGATCAGCTTGCCTTCGGTATCCGTCAGGAGAATGGGGTCGGTGACGGCGTTGATGATGCTGTAGAGCAGCATCCGCTCCTGGCCGAAGCGGGTGTCCGCGAGGGTCGCGCGGCTGTACAGGCGCGCGATCTGTTTCCCGAGAACGCTGGCCAGCCACGTCGCCTGCGGACACAACTCGGGGCCGCCGGAGTTGAGCACGAGCAGGCCGGCCGGCGGTTCGTGCTCGCTGCGCAGCGGGATCACGTGCGCGGATCGGGACGTCAGAGGCCACTGGACCGTGGACGGCACGCTGTCGATGAACGCCGGCGCGTCGTTCATGAGCGCCTGCACGAGCGGATGCGACGCGTCGTCGCGCGTCAGCGAGAAGTCCTCGGTCGAGAAAGTGACTCCGCGTTCGGCGACCGGCAGGATGTCGGGAGAGACCGGGTCGGCGACGAGCACGGCGGCTTCGACGACGGGGGTGTGCGCGGCGAGCCAGTCCACCGCCCGCCGCGCGGACTCCTGCATGTCGATCGATGTGAGGAGGAACTCCGTCAGCGCGAGCTTCGCCTCGGCATCAGCGCCCGAGACGGAGAGCGGGGAGGCGGCCGCCCGGGGCAACGGGCTATCCCTCGACGTTCCGCCGCCGCCGCACGCGCTGGGCTTTCGACGCGGCCAGTTCGGCGCGGAGCGCTGCGTTCTCGGCGATCACATCCTGGTGAGAAGGCAGTTCGGCGGCCGGCCTCGAGACCGGCGACACCGATCCGACCGCCTCCGAGTACTTCAGGTACGTGTCAATCGACGCGACGACGACCCGCGCCTCGACGGTAATCAGATCGATGCCAACCAGCGACACGCGGACCCACGCGTCGATCACGATGCCCTTGTCGAGCACGCGATCGAGCACGTCGATCAGACTTGTGCCGCCGGCCGCCCGTTCTACAGCCATGCTCTGCTCCCCCTCCCGGGTGCTTCAGCGCGGCCGTCGGCGTCCCGCCGCGGCCAGCGTGTCGATTCGCGCTTCGAGCGCGCGCACCTGCGCGCGCAGTTCGTCGTGTTCCGTGATAGCGCCGCGCGCACGTCCCGGGGACAGCTCCCGGTCGTAGCGCCACCAGTCGAGCCCGATTTCCTGTGCCTTGTCGAGCGAGCAAATGATGAGCCTGATCCGGATGGTCAGCAGTTCGACTTCGGCGAGCGACACCTTGATGTCCCCCGCGACGACAAGCCCTTTGTCCAGCACTCGATCGAGCACGTCGACGAGCCCGGTCGAGCGATGGTGGGATCCAGGAAGCTCCAGAGCCATGCGGAAGCGATTCTATCGCAGCCACGGAGGCCACAGAAGGCCACAGACGAACACAGAAAGAACGGAAGCCACAGAAAAACGCGGAAGAACACAGAAAGACGGGAGCCACAGAAAAACACGGAAGAACACAGAAAGACGGGAGCCACAGAAAAACACGGAAAAACACAGAAATGTGCGCCAGCGACGCGCCTGAAATGGATGAGCTAAGGAAAATTCTGTGTTTTTCCGTGTTCTTCTGCGGCCTTCTATCTCAGTGTTCCGCGGCGTTCACCGGCTGGGTTCGGAGATGGCCTCGACCAGTTCTCCCGTCCTCGCGTCTTTCTCGCCGCGCGTGGCGACGTCGGCCTGGGCGATGATCCCTCGCAACTGCTGGCGATCGTCGACGATGGGCATCCGACGGACCTGACGGCGCGCCATCGCGTCCACCACTTTGCCCACATCATCCCCTTCGCTGCAGCACACGGGCGAGGTCGACATCGCGTCGCGCACCGTTGCCTGACGGACATCCCCTCCATCGGCCAGCACCTTCACGACGAGATCGCGATCGGTCACCATCCCGACCAGCCGCTTGTTGTCGCGCGATTCGACGACGGGAAGGGAGCCGACGTTTTCGCGCTTCATCGCGGCCGCGGCGTCGGTGACGGGATCGGTGGGCAGGCAACAGACCGGGTCCGGGGTCATCAGTTCTCGGGCTTGCATCGCTGCTCCTTTCACTGAACTGCCGCAACGGAGCAAGCGGGGTGCCACCGCTCTACGTCCCCTTCTGTGTTCTTCCGTGTTTTTCCGTGGCTGCCTTTTCGCGTTCGTCCGTGGCTTCCCAGCCGCCGTGCTGACGCCCTGGCCGATCGAGGCGTTCGTACGTGTGAGCGCCGAACGCATCACGCTGCGCCTGCGTGAGGTTCTGCGGAAGCCGCGCGGTGCGATAACTGTCGAGCCATGCCAGTCCCGCCGAGAGCGCCGGCACGGGAATGCCGGCGCGCGCGGCGCGCGCGACCGTTCGTCGCCACGGTCCCTCCGCGCGGACGATCTCGTCGCGCATCGCGGGATCGAGGACGAGGTTGACGAGGTCCGGATCGCGGCCGAACGCCGCGCGTACGGGATCGAGCAGCCGTGCGCGGATGATGCAGCCGCCCTTCCAGATCCGGCCGATCTCCGCACGATCGATCCGCCAGTTGTACTCGGCAGATCCGGCGGCGATGAGCGCCATGCCCTGCGCGTACGCGCCAATCCGCGCGCCGTACAGCGCGAGCTCGAGGTCGTCGATCACGGCGCGGCGATCGTCGTCCGCGAACGCCGCCGCGGTATCGGGTCCGCGGAGGACGCGGCTCGCCGCGACGCGTTCGTCGCGCAGGCTGGAGAGGACGCGCGCGTCAACCGCCGCGGCAATCGTCGGAATGGCCACGCCGAGATCGAGCGCGACCTGCACGGTCCACCGTCCCGTCCCCTTCTGGCCGGCCTTGTCGAGGATCAAATCGACGAGCGGCTGCTGCGTCGCCGGATCGATCACGCGGCACACGCTCGCCGTCAGTTCCATCAGGAACGATTCGAGCGGCCCCTCGTTCCAGCGCTCGAACACGTCGGCGGTCTCCGGTGTCGGCAGGCCGAGGCCGCGATGCAGCACGTCGTACGTCTCGGCGATGAGCTGCATGTCGCCGTACTCGATCCCGTTGTGCACCATCTTGACGAAGTGGCCGGCGCCGTCCGGGCCGACGTGCGTGACGCACGGGCCGGCCTCCGTCTTCGCGGCGATCGCTTCCAGCACATCGCGAATGCGGTTCCACGCCTCCACCGATCCGCCCGGCATCAGCGACGGGCCGAACCGCGCCCCCTCTTCGCCGCCCGACACGCCGCACCCGACGAAGTGCCGGCGCGACTCGCGCAGCGCCGCTTCGCGCCGCCGCGTGTCCTGGAACCAGGAGTTGCCGCCGTCGATCAGGATGTCCCCTTCGTCGAGCAGCGGTGTG
>DASSOM010000288.1:0-8667 GCA_035700625.1 Vicinamibacterales bacterium | reverse complement strand
ACGACCCGGCAACGCTGTGCTTTCTCTGCGGACCATCCGCGATGGTGGTGGAGTTGTCGGACGTGCTGCGCTCGTTCGGGATCGCCGCGAACCGGATCCGATCCGAACGCTGGTAACGCGGGGCGCGGGGCGCGGGGTGCGGGTCGCGGGTCGCGGGGTGCGGGACGCGAGGTGCGAGGTTCGAGGTTCGAGGTGCGAGGCGCGGGATGCGGAATGCGGGGCGCGAACGAGCGGAGCGAGTGAGCCACGTGAGCGGAGCGAGGCGTTGGGCCCCCGCGAGCGAGCGTGCAGGGGAGTCCGAGGGGCGAAGCCCCTCGGTTCAGATTAGACCGGATGCAGATCGCTGGATCTCGCCGTCGGTGAGCTGGTAGCCGGAGACGGCGACGTTCTCGTCGGGCCGCCCGGGCTCACGCCCCGCGCGCCGCTTGCGCGCGGCCTTGTCCTGATACATGCGGCTGTCGGCCGTGGCGAGCAGCGCCTCGTACGACTCGCCGTCCTGCGGACAGACCGCCGTCCCGATGCTGATCCCGAGTTTCAGCCGGCGTCCGGGGCGCGCCTCGAAGTAGACCTCGTCGATGCTGGTCTGCAGCTCGCGCCGCTTGTGCTCCACTTCGTCGGCGCCACAGCCGGAGAGGACGATGACGAACTCGTCTCCCGCGTAGCGCACGCACATGTCGTACGGGCGGATCGCGGCGCGCAGCACCCGCGCGACTTCGCACAGCGCGCGGTCGCCCACGTGATGGCCGTGGTTGTCGTTGATCTCCTTGAAGTTGTCGAGATCCATCACCATCAGCGACAGCTCCGTCTGCAGGCGCTCGGTGCGCGCGAGCTCGCGGTTCAGGTGCATGAACATGAACCGGAAGTTCGGCAGCCCCGTCAGCGGATCCGTGAGCGAATCCTCCTTGGTCTGCTCGAACAGCATCGAGTTCTTGATGACGGCTCCCGCCTGCTCCGACACGCGATCCAGCAGGCGCCGGTGGTCGTCGCGATAGTACGCCGGCTCCGCGTGGTAGACCGACAGTGTCCCGATGAACTGCTCGCCGAACATCAGCGGACAGACGAGGGCCGATTGCAGCTGCGTCGCGTCGGCCAGGCCGGCGGCTTCGAGATCGGCGCTCGGCCGCGCGTTGACGAGCGGACGGCGGTTGCGCGCGACCCATCCCGTCAGCCCTTCGCCGGTGTGCACCGCAATCTTCTGGATGATCTCGGCATCGGTGCCCGTCGCGAAGCGGCAGCGCAGCGTCTCGCTCTCCTCGTCGTACAGGAACAGCGCGGCGCACGAAAACGGCACGAGGTTGCTCAGCTTCGCCGAGATGAGCGCCATCGTATCGGCGACGCCAAGGCTCGTTCCCATCGCCTGCGCGATCTCGTACAGCGCGTAGATCTCGCGGTGCGCGAGCGCGATGTCCTCGAAGACGTTCTTCTGCGACGGCTCCGGCGTGAGCCCCGTTGCCGGCTCCCCCGTCGGCGGCAGTTCCTCGATCGCCGGCTTCGGCCGGAGCGCCATGTCGAGCTGCGCGGCCTCTTCCTGGAGCATCGGCAGCAGCTCGATGAACTTCGCGACGACGGTCGGATCGAGCCCCCGGCCGGCTTCCTGCTGCAGCAGCGCGATAGCGGAGTCGAACCCCATCGCCTTGTGGTACGGACGCTCCGCCATCAGCGCGTCGAAGTAGTCGACGACCGCCAGGATGCGCGCGCCGAGCGGAATCTCCTCGCCTTTGAGTCCCGTCGGGTACCCCTTGCCGTCCCAGCGTTCGTGGTGGCTGAGAATCAGCGGCGCGACGGGGTACGGGAACGGGACCGAGCTGACGATGTCGGCGCCGACCTTCGGATGCGCGCGGATCTTCAGGAACTCCTCGGGCGTCAGCGGGCCCGGCTTCGACAGGATGTGCTCGGGGACGGCGAGCTTGCCGATGTCGTGGAGCAGCGCCGCGGTCTTCACGCCCTGGATGTCGTTTTCGGTCATGCCGAGCGCGCGGGCCACAGCCGCTGCGTAGAGCTGCACGCGGCGGATGTGCGACTGAGACGTCTGGTCCTTCGCGTCGATCGCGAGCGCGAGCGCCTCGATCGTGGCGAGGTGGAGTTCGGCCATCTCGTGCACGTGGCGCTGCTCGTCCTCGATGCGTCCGAGATAGACCTTGTACGTCCGGTAGGTGAGATAGAGCGGCGCGGCCGCCAGCGGCGCGAGCCAGTGGCCGGAGATGCCGACGATCCACGTCGCGAGCGCCGCCGCGCCTGCGCCGACGAAGTAGCTCGGCGCGCTCCACAGGAAGTTCTCGTTCCAGACCTTGATGACCGACTGCCGGGTCGACAGCGCGATCGCGGTCGCAATCGCGATCGTATTGACGACGAAGTACGTCGTCGCCGCACCGACGAGCGGCTTCGCCAGCGTCCCCAGCTCGATGCTGCCCGGATGTCCGCCCAGCCACAGATAGACCGCGCCGGCGGCCTGCACCGTGACGACGAGGCACGCCATGCTGAAGAGCGTCTTGTAGGTCGGATTGGGTTCCTTGATGCGGAACGTGCACTGGCTGTACGCGCTCGCCGCGGCGACCACCATCGTCTCGTTCGGCCCCAGCAGCAGGAGCGAGGCAAAATCCACCGCGTACGAGACGGACATCGTCGAGCCGCTGCGGGCGAGCGGGAGGTTGACCTTGAAGACGGACGTGATCGACGAGAGCAGCAGCAGCAGGACGAAGACGCTGACGCGCGTGCCGGGCACCGGGAAGAACGCCGCCAGCAGGACCGCGCCGACGCCGATGATCGAGCACACGTAGATGCGCGCGGCAACTGGCAGCGACTTCATCGTGTGCCCCAGACGGCTTTGCGGCGGATTTTCACGTCAGCGTCCCTCGACGCGCGCGCTGCGCGCTTCCACGATGACGTCCTCGCCCGGGCTCTGCGTGCTCCAGACGGGCCGGGCGCCCGTGTCGATGCCGGCGGCGAGATCGCGGCAGTCCCGCGGTCCGCACGCCGTGCCCCAGACGACGGCGCCGCCGTCCGGCGTCGTGTCGCTTCCCCAGAGCACGTCGGTCCGCCACGCGCTGGCGTCCGCCTGCAGTGCGCCGCCGCCGGTTCGCGTACGGCCCCAGATGATGTGGCGTCCCCACTCGACCGGATCGCCGTCCTGTGAGCGCCCGAGCGTGCCGCCCGCGGCGAGCGCCCGCGCGAGCTCCACCGCGCCGCGTGCGTTGAGAAAGCCGGCTCCCTGCGTGAGCGCGTCATAACCGCGTTTCGTTTCCGCGGTGTACTGCAGAATCGCCTTCACGAGATTCGGCGTGAGCGCCGGGTTCGCCTGCAGCATCAGCGCAATCGTCCCGCTGACGATCGGGGCGGCCATGCTCGTGCCGCTCATCGACAGATACGGCTCCGTCGCGGTGGCGACGATTCCCCACACGCGCGCCGCCGGCCGGGTCCGATAGAGCGTCGTTGCGGCATCGGTGATCGACACGATTCCCGCGCCCGGCGCGACGAGATCGGGCTTGGCCGCGCGATCGATCGCGCCGGGGCCGCGCGAACTGAACGACGCGACGCGGTCGTCTTCGCGATCCGCCGTCCCTTCCGCGTTCGCGGCGCCGACCGTCAGCACCCACGGCGCGTTGCCGGGGGCGCCGATGCCGCCGTAGCGCGCATCTCCCCGTTCGTCGCGCCCGAGATTGCCCGCCGCCGAAACCACCACGATCCCCGCTTCGACGGCGCGCCGCGCGGCGAGCGTCAGTGGATCCGTGAGATACGACTCGTACACGCCGGCGGCGACCGACAGATTGAGGACGCGGATGCCGTATGCGTCGCGATGCGCGATCGCGTAGTCGATCGCCGCGATCACGTTGCTGATGTAGCCCTGGCCGTCGGCGTCGAGCACTTTCAGCACGATCAGCGATGCGCCGGGAGCGACGCCCGCGCGCGCCCCGCCGGAGTCGTAACCGCTGCCGGCGATGATCCCCGCGACGTGCGTGCCGTGGCCGTAGTCGTCATACGGCGTCGGCTGGAAGTTCACGAAATCGACGAAGTGCACGACGCGGTTCGGTCCGAGGTCGTCGTGCCACGCGGCGACGCCGGAGTCGAC
The DNA here is from genome assembly GCA_035700625.1 of Vicinamibacterales bacterium. Lineage (GTDB taxonomy): Bacteria > Acidobacteriota > Vicinamibacteria > Vicinamibacterales > 2-12-FULL-66-21 > DASSOM01. The sequence continues at coordinate 4,601 of DASSOM010000288.1, read as the reverse complement.
GATGGCGACGCCCACGCCCGAGCCATCGTATCCAAGCGCGCGGCGGACCCAGCCGGCGCCGATGGCGGTCGTCGCGGGATCCGCCGTCCCCGCCACACGGCGATCGAGGCTGACCGCTCGCACGCCGGCCAGCGTCGCGAGATCGTCGAGGGCGGAGTTGGGCACGTCCGCGACGACGCTGTGGAGGATCGTGAGATGGCGTCCTGTGGTTCCCCCGAGGCGCTCGACGTCGTCGGCGATGTCCGCACCGGGCGCCAGGCGGACGATCACCCGCGAGCGTCCGATGACGCCGTCGGCGCGCGCCCGCAGGGCCGGATCGAGCGATCCTGGCGGCGGCGCGGCGGTCGCTGCCGACGCGACGCAGGCGAGGGCAGCGGTGAGCAGCAGACGTTTCAGCATTCGCAGGGTGCGGAAACCGATCGCAACCGCCGACCCATTGCAAGCAGGCTGCCGTGCATCGCGCTTGCGGGCGCCAGGTCTAAGCTGCTGCAACCGAAGTACTTATCGTCCTTCATCCTGCTGGAGTGCAGGGGTGGGGTCCACGCGGAGCGTGCCATTTTGAAACACGCGGTTTCACCCCTCCTCGCGCCGGGCCCGCCCGCGGAGCGTCTTGGGCTCCGCCTCGAGCCCGTACTCGAGGATCTTCCGATACAGCGTGCCGCGGCTGATTTCGAGGACCGAGGCCGCCTGCTTTTTGTTCCAGCCGACGCTTTCGAGCACGCGGCCGATGTGCGCGCGTTCAGCCTCGGCGAGCGACGGCAGCCGCTCGAGCGTCGGCTCGGTCGGCGCCTCGCTCGCGTGCAGGAACTCGATATCGCTGCCGCGGATGATCCGGCCGGGCGACGACAGCGCCGCGCGCGACACCGTGCTCTCCAGCTCGCGGATGTTCCCCGGCCAGTGGTACTGCATCAGGAGATCCTGTGCATCCTTGGCGAAGGCCTTCGCGTCGAGCGGCAGCCCGTTGGCGGCGCAGTAGCGCGCCAGGAACCGCTGCGCGAGCACGGGAATGTCCGTGGCGCGTTCGCGCAGCGAGGGCAGCCGGATCGAGAACGCGTTGACGCGATAGTACAGATCCTCGCGGAAGCGGCTGTCGCGGACGAATTGATCGAGCGGACGGTTCGTCGCCGAGATGAGCCGGAAGTTCACCTCGATGGCCGTGTTGCCGCCAAGGCGCTCGAAGCGCCGATCCTCCAGGACGCGCAGGAGCTTGGCCTGCGCGACGATCGACAGGTCGCCGATTTCGTCGAGGAACAGCGTGCCGTTGTTCGCCATTTCAAGGCGCCCCGGCTTGCGGTCGTGCGCGCCGGTGAACGCCCCCTTCTCGTAGCCGAAGATTTCCGACTCGAACAGCGTGTCCGGCAGGGCGGCACAGTTGACCGCCTGAAACTTGTGCGTCGCGCGACGGCTCAGCTCGTGGATCATCCGCGCGACGACCTCCTTGCCCGATCCGGTCGGCCCGAGGATCAGCACGGAGATGTCGGACTTGGCCGCGGTGCGGATCCACTCGAAGATGACGAGCATCTTCTCGTCGCGGCCGATCATCTCGCGGAAGCGCTGAACCGCCGGCGAGCGGTCTTCGTGCGAGACCATCGCGCGTCGCTCGAGGAATTCGTCGAGCAGATCGCGCAGCGCCGCGCTGTCCGGCTGGGCGAAGCCGAACTTCGGCAGGCCCGCGGACGGCACGCGGCGGACGAGGCCGAAGGCGACCAGCTCGCGCACGCAGTTGTCGACGTCCAGCCGCATCCGCCCGAACGTCTGCATCAACGCTTCGACGTCGAACGCTTCCGAGGGACGCGCGCACAGGAACCGGAGCAGCCCGGCGCGCAGCGGCGACTGCACGAGCGACTGGAAGCGCGCTTCCAGCTCGGTGGGTTCGGCGCGGCGCCCCGGGAGTGACAGGTCGACGTTCGCCATGCGTCAGGGGCGGGCGGGCTGCGACTGCCCGCGGTAGTACTCGCTCTGGAACCGTTCGATCAGCTGTTTCATTTCGATCGCATCCCGCTTGCGGTGTCCGTGGCAGCGAACCGGGCTCGCGCCGCCGCTCGTTTCAATCAGCACGTCGGAAAAGAACAGGTTCGTATCGATCAGCACGGACGAAATGTGCGCCACGTGGATCGAATGTTCGAGCCGGCCCACCCACTGCGGCGTGTACTGCACCACGCTGGCGGGCGTGACCGCCACCTGCGTGGGAAACAGCAGATTGCCGCGGCTCAGACGGCTGGCGCGGAAGACGTGCGCGCCGGCCACGCGGCGACCCTTCGCGTGGAAAAACGCCGCGACGACGGCCAGCAGGAGGACGGCCGCGAGTGCCCAGAGCCACGGTGAAGCCAACCCGGGTTCGTTCATGGATCCGGCGGTGCGGCGGGAGCGCGACAACCTTCGCTCCCTCGCCCGGCTGCTGTCAAGAAGTATCGGATCGACAGCCGCGGCTCTGCAGCAATGATGTTATGCTGCTGCGAAGGAGGACCGTTCCGTGCCCCATCGCCCTTCGACTGGCGCTCAGGGCAGCCCGGGCGACGCCGAAGGACGCGCGCCCGGTCAGCCGGGCCAGCATGCCAGCCACTATCTGAAGGGCCGTCCGATTCAGTACTACCGGCCCCGCGGCAGCGCGGACATTCGGGCGCTCATCGACTCTGGATTCCAGGCCTTCAATGCCGGACGGCTGTCCGAGGCGTGCCACATCTTCGCGAGGAAGATGCTGGCGCCCGAAAACGACACCACGATCGGCTTGACGATTGCCGGCGCGATGACGCCGGCCGGCCTCGGCGGCTGCGTGATCGAGCTGATGGATCGCGGCCTCGTGGATTTCATCGTCAGCACCGGCGCGAACCTCTATCACGATCTCCATTACGCGCTGAACTTCCAGCTGCATCGCGGATCGCCGTTCCTCGACGACGTCGAGCTCTACGAGCAGGGAATCATCCGGATTTACGACGTCCTGTTTCCGGCGACGGTGCTGCTCGAAACCGACGCGTACCTGCGCGATTTCCTCCAGCGCAGCGGCCTCTCGGGTCCCATTGCGACGTCGGAGCTGCACTACCGGCTCGGTCTCGATCTCCTCGCGCGCAATCCCGCATGCGTCGAATACTCGGTCGTCGCCCGCGCGGCTGCCGCCGGCGTGCCGATCTACACGTCGTCGCCCGGCGACAGCTCCATCGGGATGAACGTGGCGTCGCACGCGCTGCTCGGCGGCTCGTCGCTCGTGCTGGACCCGTCGCGTGACGTGAACGAGGTCTGCGCGATCATTCTCGCGGGTACGCACAACGGCTGTGTGATCCTCGGCGGCGGCTCCCCGAAGAACTTCTACCTCCAGGGGCAGCCGACGCTGTGGGAGGTCTACGGCATTCCGAAGGGGGGGAACGACTTCTTCATCCAGATCACGACCGACCAGGTCGTGTGGGGCGGGCTCTCGGGCGCGACGCCCGCCGAGGCCGTGAGCTGGGGGAAGATCAATCCGGGCGTCCTGCCCGACACCGTCGTCGCGTACTGCGACTCGACGATCGCGTTCCCGCTCCTGTGCGAATACGCCGTCGCCTCGGAACACAACCGCCGTCCGCGGCGCGAGCTCATTCACCGCCGCGACGCGCTCGTCGCCGATCTGAAGCGCCAGGCCTCGACGTCCGCCCCCGGCGAGATGAAGGCGGAGCCGGCCGAACTGGACCGCCACCGGTGATCGGTGTCAATGCTGAATGTCGAATGCCGAATGCTGAACCGCATCATCAAGCTGAAGGCTGGCAGCTGGAAGCTGGCGGCTGGGAGCTGGTAGCGTTCTTTGGGCACGCTGTCATCTGAGCTCACGCCGTTCGTGGCGGGCATGGCCGGCGCGGCGCCGCGGATTTACGCTGACGCGAATCTGCCGAACGGCGTGGTCGCGTTCATGCGGGAGACGCTGCGGTGGGACGTGCTGTTCGTGATCGAGCACGACGATCTTCGCCGCGCGCCTGACATCGAGCACTATCGGCTGGCGCGGCAGCTCGGGCGCACGCTCGTGACGCTCGATCGCGATTACCTCGACGACCACCGCTTCCCGCCGGCGGACGGCGCCGGCGTCATCGTGCTGGCTGCCCCCGACGAGCGCTGGCTGCGCCGCCTCCTCGCCGAGGCGGACCGGCAGTTCTTCCGCGGCGCCGCGCTGCCTCTCGAAGGACGCAAACTCACGTGGAACATCGGGACGCTGGATCAGCTCGACGACGATCGCGCCGGCGTGTGACCACGACGGGATGATGCCGACGCGATGATTGTTCTCTCCGGCGCCGACCTGGTGCTGCCCGATCGGCTGATCAGTCCGGGCACGATCGTCATCGACGGAGATCGGATCGTCGACGTGCTCGCGGGCGCGCTGCCTCGCGACGGCGCCGTGTTCTTCGATCTGTCGCAGCGGTACGTCGTTCCGGGGTTCATCGACGTCCACGTCCACGGTGTGGGCGGCGCCGACGTGCTCGACGAAGACGACGGGGCCGTTGCGCGGGTCGCCGAGCGCCTGCCGCGGTATGGCGTGACGGCGTTCTGTCCGACGACGATAGCCTGCCGCCCCGACGCGCTGCGCGCCATGCTGGCCGCCGTTCGGCGCGCGCGGACGACGCGTCCGGCCGGCGGCGCCC
>DASSOM010000287.1:0-4013 GCA_035700625.1 Vicinamibacterales bacterium | reverse complement strand
AACGATCTCGCCATATAACGTGTCGCCGCCCGTATAGGCGATGACCACGGACGCGCGACCGGTCAGGAGCCGCGTCCCGGCGAACGCCCAGTGGTCGTGGCCGACGCGCGGCGTCACGCCGCGGTCAGAGGCGGCAGCGAGCGCGCGCTTCCGGACCGGGTACGACTCGCCCGTGAGCGAGGATTCGTCGATCTGCGGGTCGTCGCCGGCGACCACGATGCCATCGGCGGGCACGGTCTCGCCCGCGGCGACCACCGCCAGATCGCCGGGCACGACGTCTCGCGCGGCGATGTCGACGCGTGCACCATCGCGAATGACCGTCGCCGTGCTCGCGAGCCGGCTCTGCAATCCTTCGGTGGAGGCCTGCGTGCGCCGGTGGAGGAAGGCGTCCATCACGACGACCGGCACGATCGCCACGAGGAGCGTCGCCGCTTCGACGCGCTGACCGACGATCGCGTACAGGATACTCGTCGCGGCGAAGAACCAGATCATCGGGTCCTTCGCGGTGTCGCGCACCAGCGCCCACCACGAGTGCTCGACGGCGTCGACGATGTCGTTGAACCCGTACTGCCCGCGGATCGCAGCGACGTCCCGCGCGTCCAGCCCCCTGGAGTGCGGCCAGTCCGGTGTGAGCCGATCGGTTGGAACAGGCCGTGTGATCATCGGTGCGGCAACGCCGTGCTCCTCACACCGCCACTGTAGCAGCCGATAGACGGGGTGCTCGATGGGGAAACTTCCGGACGGCGGCGAAATTTTCCGCACGCCTTTCGCTCTCGAAGGCTCGCGTTATCGCGCACACAGCCGCCACCTCCACATCCTGAGTAGTCAGTTCCACGGCACGCCACCTGCTTCAGCGGACATGAGCATCCACGGAGCTGTCTATGAAACTTCCAGGCCGTCGGTTCTGGCTCCGGGCCGGTCTCGTACTGGCCGTGGCCTTCGTCGGCGTGCAGTTCGTCCCATACGGACGCGATCACGTCAACCCGCCGGTCGTGGCGGAACCGGTGTGGGATTCACCCGAGACGCGGGCGCTGGCCAGACAGGCCTGCTTCGACTGCCACAGCAACGAAACGGCGTGGCCGGTCTACTCGCACGTCGCGCCCGTCTCGTGGCTGATCCAGCGCGACATCGCCGAAGGGCGCGCCGCGTTGAATTTTTCGGAATGGCAGCGGCCGCAGAAGGAAGCAAAGGACGCCGCCGAAGAAGTCCTCGAAGGCGAGATGCCGCTTCGGATTTATCAGCTCATGCACGCACACGCGCGGCTGAGCCCCGCGGATCGGGACCGCCTCGCGCGCGGCCTGGAACGCACGGTCCGCGGCGGGATGAGAAGCGAAGCGCGGTCGATCACGGAGAATCAGCGATGAAGGCTTTTATCCCCTTTGTGCTAGTGATGGTTGGCGTGACGACGCTCGCGGCAGCACAGCACGCCGACATCCCCTCCTCGCTGAAGGCTGATCACGAGAAGCTGCACACCGACTTGTCGGCGCTGACGACGCTGCCTGGCAGGACCGGTGAAGCGGCGAAGCACGTGGCAGCGGTCCTTCACGAACATTTCGTGAAGGAAGAACAGGTCGCGATGCCGCCGCTGGCGCTGCTCGCGCCGATCGCCGACGGGCACGCCACGCCGGAGATGCGCTCGGTGATCGCGCTGACGGATCGGCTGAAGCACGACATGCCGCAGATGCTGCGCGAACACCAGGCGATCGTCGAGGCGCTGAACGAGCTCGGACGGGCCGCCGAAGCCGAACACTACCCGGACGCCAGCCGGTTCGCTGAGGAGCTGACGGCGCACGCGCAGACGGAAGAGCAGGTGCTCTACCCGGCGGCCATTCTGGTGGGCGAGTACCTCAAGCTGAAGTTTCCCGAGAGACGAACCCCTTGAACTCGTCTTCTGAATCTTACCGTCGACCGCGGCACTCGATCGTGGCGTTATGGGCGAAGAGCGGCACGAGCGCCTCGGCCCAATCCTGGAGAAACCACGAAGGTCGTGGGATCGTCCCAATAAGAGAGGGCTGAGACGAAGCAACAGCAGACCGGACGCTCAGCGATTTGGAGGTTCATTACAGGAGGATTACACATATGCGGCGCTCAGTTCTTCGCGTCGTCTGCGTGGTTCCGTTGCTCGCCTTCGTCATGGCGACGACAGCGGCGGCGCAGGTCCCAGACAAGCAGACGTACTTCACCTTCAGCGGCCCGGTGGCGCTCCCCGGGCGAACGCTGCCCCCTGGACAATACCTGTTCAGGGTCGCCGATCCCATGACCAGCAGCAGGCTCATCGAGGTGCGCAGCGGCAACGGCCACATCCCGTACGGGTACTTCTTCTCGATTCTCGCCGTGCGCCCTGACCCCGCGCCTCAGCCGGAAGTCCGGTTCATGGAGACGGCCAAAGGCATGGCGCCGGCCATCGAGACCTGGTGGTATCCGGGCAGTCGTATCGGTTACGAGTTCATCTACTCGAAGGACCAGGTGCGCAGACTGACGCATGGCGTCAGCGACTCTCTCGCGCGCGTCTCCTCCTCGAGTACAGGGATGGCGGTACACGCGGACCTGCCACCGGTCCCGGAACTCCGTCCATAAACATCCCACCTCCCGCCGGCGACGGTGCCGGCGGGAGTCCCACGCCATGCGACCACTTCGGCTGGTATTCGTCGGGATGCTCTTCTGCACGGCGGCCGCCGCGCGGCCGCAATCCGATCGGTCGCAGTTCTCCACGCGGACCGACATGGTCGTGCTGCACGTGTCGGTCGAGGATCGGCACGGCGGGTACGTGCCCGGCCTGACGAAGGACGCCTTCTCAATCCTCGAAGGGGGCCAGCCGCAGACGATCAGCTTCTTCGCGCCCGAAGATGCGCCGGTCACCGTCGGCCTCATCCTGGACAACAGCGGCAGCATGCGGCCCAACCGCAACCAGTTGATCGCCGCCGCGCTCGACTTCGCGGCGACGAGTCATCCGCAGGATGAAGTGTTCGCGCTGAGGTTCGACGATGACGTCCGAGCCGTGCTGCCGGCCGACGCGCCGTTTACGGGCGACCCCGCAACGCTGCGCGCGGCGCTCGTGCGATCGCTGAGCGCACGCGGGCGCACGGCGCTCTTCGATGCCGTGGCGGCAGGGCTCCAATACCTGAATCGTGGGCATTACGAGCGCAAGGTCCTGGTCGTCGTCAGCGATGGCGCCGATAACGCCAGCCGCACGACCTTTCAGAACGTCCTCGCTCGCGCGCGGGCATCGAATGCGCTGATCTACACCGTCGCCCTCATCGACCCGGTCGTCCGCGACAACAATCCGAAGCTGCTCAAGGAACTCGCCCGGGCGACGGGCGGAGAGGCTTTCAGGCCGAAAAGCATCGACGAGGTGGGCGACGTGCTGAAGCACATTGCCCAGGACATCCGGCATACGTACACGCTCGGTTTCGTCTCGTCGAACGAAACGCACGACGGGACGTACCGGCCGATTCGGCTCGTCGTGCAGCCGCCGCCGGGCATGAAGATCAAGGTCCGCACGCGCACGGGGTACGTCGCCGGGTCGACGCGAGGACGCGAGAGGCGGTCGTGAGGGTCGCTAACGCAGACGCGTGTACTCGTACTCCACCGCGCACGCTACCGCCATGTTCGCCGACGCGTACAATCCCCACATGACCGATTTCGCCGTCCGGCCGGCCACGCTCGACGACCTCGGTGCGATGACGGACATCTACAATCACTACGTCGTCCATTCCGCGATCACGTTCGATCTCCGGCCGTTCGCGAGTGCCGAACGCCGCGCCTGGTTCGATGACCACAGCGACGCAGGCCCTCACCGCCTGCTCGTCGCCTGCGACAAGGATGGCAGGTGCCTCGGGTACGCGAGCAGCAGCCGATGGCGTCCGAAGCCCGCGTACGACACCACCGTCGAAGTCAGCGTCTACTGCCATCCGGACGCCTGCGGCCGAGGATGCGGGACCGCGCTCTACGGAGCGCTGTTCGCGGCGCTCGAGCGCGAAGACGTCCACACGATGGTCGCGGGGATCAGCCTG
>DASSOM010000286.1:0-7480 GCA_035700625.1 Vicinamibacterales bacterium | reverse complement strand
TGCTCGAGTTGCTGCGCGTCGGCCGGCGGCACCTGCTCGTCGCGGTCGCCCTGCACGACCAGGACGGGCTGCCGCACATCCTTCATCACCTCGGCGGGATCGAACGCCAGGAAGCTCTTGAACAACGGCGTGTCGCTCTGTTGCCGCACGGCGGCCGGCACGCCGTCCCATCCCTTTCCGGTGAGCACCGCCTGCTGCACCTTTTTCTGCAGCGCGATCCGCTGCTGCTTGTCGGCCTCGGACAGATGCGATTGCGCGAGCGCGCGCTCCTGCCGTTCGAGCGTGAGCGCGGCGCCCGTCGTCGACGGCGCATTGACGAGCACGAGCGCCTTGATCTTCTTTTCCTTCGAGGCGGCCAGCATCGCGATGTATCCGCCGTCGCCGTAGCCGAGCAGCGCCACCCGGTCCTCATCGATGCCGTCGCGATCGGCCATGAATTTCACGGCCGCGCGGGCGTCTTCGGCGTAGTCGTCGAGCGTCGCGGCGTCGGCCCGTCCACCGCTCTGACCCGTGCCGCGGTTGTCGTACCGCAGCACGGCGAATCCGGCGTCGGCCAGCGCCCCGGCCAGTTCACCGATGACCGGCACGCCGGCGGTCACGCCGTCCCGGTCCGTCTGTGAAGCGGGCGCGACGAGCACGATCGCGGGCATCTTCTCCGCCGAGCCGCGGGCGTTCGATGGCTGCGAGAGCGTCCCCGCGAGGGAGAAGCCGTTGTCGGGGACGTTCACGGATCGATCGTTGGGACGTGAGACGGTGACGCGTCGCGTCGAGACGGAGGCGATGTCTTCCCGTACGACCTGCAGGGCCTGCGCGGGAATGTCGAGGCGCAGCAGCCGGCCGGACGGATCGATCAGCACCGTCGCCTGGACGGGCGGCTGGCCGGTCGGGAGGAAGGTGATCCGCGTCAGGCGCGCGTCGATCAGGCGATCGGCCGTCTGGAGCCTCTCCGAAGACGAGCCGCCGACGCGGGCCTCGTACTGCACGTGCGGCGCGGCGTAGATGTGCAGCGTCGTGCCGGGCGCGGCGTGCGCGAGGCGGGCGGCCAACGCTTCGTATGCGCCGAAAAAGGGGTTGGGCAGCACAATCGCATCGGCGGGAACCGCTTCCGTGCTCGTGGCCGGCGTTCCCTTCGTCGTGATCCGCTCGGTGGCGGTCCCGTTCGCGAAGCTCGTCTCAACCGACGTCGGCTCGCCGTGCGTCGTCGCATCGATGCTCAGCTCGCGCGGATGCCAGGTCGAATCGTAGCGGATCGTCGCGCGCCGGAGGATGATGCCCATCGGCGAGCCGAGGCGGCCGGAGGAGGTAATCGTCCAGCCATCGGCGCTTTCGTCGACGGACGCCTGGAGGCTGCCGACCGGCGAGCCGTGGGAGAAGACCGTGAAGACCGCGGCCGACGAGCCGAGAGCCGGCGCTGGTTGAGATGCGCCCGCGCTTGCGGCGACCAGGAGGATCGAGGCCGCAAGGGTAAGATAGAGAGACCGCATGTGGGGCAGAATACCATGACGCTTTTCACCGACGCCTATCATGCCGCTCGCGCTCGCGCGGGCCTCTTCGACCGCTCGAGTCGGGGCCGCCTGCGGGTGTCCGGCGACGATCGGACCTCCTTTCTCCACGCGATCCTGACGAACGACGTTGCCACGCTCGCCGATGGCCGGGGCTGCCATGCGCTGTACCTCACGCCGCAGGGACGGTTGATCGCGGATCTCGACGTCCTGGACGTCGGCGAGGCACTGTGGCTGGGCGTCGACGGCGATCTCACGGCGCCGCTGATGCAGAAACTGGATCAATTGATCTTCGCCGAGCAGGTGACGATCGAAGACGTCGGGTCGTCAATGGCGCAGTGGCATCTGTGCGGGCCGGATGCGGCCGCCATTCTCGCGTCCATCGCCGGGCTCGATGATGAGCCGCTCGCGAGGGAGCGGCTGTCGGCGCTGGGTGAGCTCGATCACCTTCGCGTGCGCATCGGCGGCCACGACGGCCGCATCGTCCGCGTCGATGCGACCGGCCTTGCCGGGTTCGACGTGTATGTCGAGGCGGGCCGCACCGCCGCTTTGCACGGGCTGCTCGTCGACGCGGGCGCCGTCGACCTGCCCGCCGAGGTTGTCGACGCCCTCCGTGTCGAGGCCGGGATTCCACGTTTTCACGTCGACATCGACGAGACGACCATCCCGCTCGAAGCCGGACTCGAACGCCAGGCCATCAGCTTCGACAAGGGTTGCTATGTCGGGCAGGAAGTGATCGTGCGCGTGATGCATCGTGGCCACGGACGCGTGGCGCGCAAGCTGGTGGGCCTCACGTTGAGCGGAACGGTGGTCCCGCCGCCCGGGCGGCAACTGGTGAGCGGCGACCGCGAGATCGGGCGTGTGACGAGCAGCATTCTCTCGCCGGCCCTCAACCGGCCGATTGCGCTCGGCTACGTGCATCGCGATTTCCAGGAGCCGGGGACCGCGGTGGAAATTGACGCCGAAGGCGCGCGCGTGCCGGCCGTCGTCACGCGTCTGCCGTTCGTCTCCGCGTAACGGATCTCAGCACCCGTCCTCGCGCGAAAGACGCTCGATGAGCTCGCGATCGGCCGGGGGAAACGGCAGCGTGCGCAACGCGGTGCGCGCCACCCATCGCATCTCCTGCCCGAGTCGCGGCCGTGCCGGGCCGAGCAGGCGGCAGGCGCGAAAGTGCAGGTGAATCTGTCGGTCGCCGTAGTCGTGCGTGACCGTACAGATCTCGCGGCCGACCTCGATACGCGCGCCGATCTCCTCGTCGATTTCGCGAACGAGGCAGTGCTCGTGGGATTCGCCCGGTTCGCATTTCCCGCCAGGGAATTCCCAGAAGCCTTCGAGGTGTGTGCCGGCGAGCCGACGTGTCACGAGAAAACGATCCTCTTGCTCGATGACCGCGGCGACGACGACGAGCGGGGCCGGCGCGTCGCTCATCGATCGCCATCCGGGTTGAACGGGTACGCGCGGCAGAATCCCGCCAGAGGGCAGACCAGGCATCGGGGGCGGCGGGCCACGCAGACCATCGCGCCGAAATCCATCAACGCCTGGTTGAAGTCGAACACGTGCCGGCGAGGGACGAGCGCTTCGGAGATACGCCACAGACGCCGCTTCATGGCGTGGCTCTTCGGATCGCCGGTCGCGATGAAGACGCGGAACAGCACGCGCGCGACGTTCGTGTCGACGATGGCCGCGCGCTCGCGGAAGGCGAAGCTGCGGATCGCGCCGGCGGTATAGGCGCCGATGCCCTTGAACGACCGGAGGGTTGCTTCGTCCGAGGGCAGCTCGCCGCCGTAGTTGGCGACCGCCTCGCGCGCGATGGCGTGCAGGCGCCGCGGCCGGATGTTGTAGCCGAGCGGGTACCACTGTTCGACGACTTCGTGCTCGGGGGCCTCCGCCAGCGCGGCGAGCGAGGGATAGGTCTTCAGCCAGTCGTCGTACTTCGTGAGCACGCGATCGACCTGCGTCTGCTGGAGCATGATCTCGGAGACGAGGACGTGATACGGATCGTCCGTCCGTCGCCAGGGCAGGTCGCGTCCGTAGCGCCGATACCATTTCAGCAAGGCCGTACGGAAGCGGCGGCGGTCGGCCGGCGCCGGCAGGTCAGCGGTCGTCGGCCGGCGCGCCGGCCCCTTCTTCGACATCCGATAAATGGCTCCCGTATAATCGGTCCCGTGAAGATTTACACACGCACGGGCGACGCGGGCGAGACTTCGCTCTTCGACGGCACGCGCGTCAGCAAGGCCGATCCGCGCGTGGCGACCTACGGCGAGGTCGACGAGCTGAACGCGATGATCGGAGTCGCGCGCGCCAGCGACGGCCTCGACGAGGAGATCGCCGCCATCCTGCTCCAGGTGCAGCGCGATCTCTTCGCGCTTGGCGCGCAGCTCGCCGACCCGGCGCACAAGATCGCCGAGCGCGTGTCGAAGACCCATCTGGGCGCGGCCGACATCGAAAGGCTCGAGCAGACGATCGATCGGCTCGAAGCGGAGATCCCCCCGCTGCGCCACTTCATTCTGGCCGGCGGCTGTCCGGCCGGCGCCGCGCTGCACCTGGCGCGGACGATTTGCCGGCGCGCCGAGCGGCACATGGTCCAGCTCGATCCGCCGCCTGATCCCGATCTGCTCACGTACGCGAATCGCCTCTCCGACTTCCTCTTCGTCCTCGCGCGCGCGGTCAATCACCGTGCGGGCGCGGCCGAGGTGGCATGGTAACCCAATTGTGCCCGCGCGACCTGTCGCAGCAGCCGATCTTGGCGGAGCGGATGCCATCCGGCGCGCTTACGCCGCGTGCGAGACGATGGCGCGGAGCCATTACGAGAACTTTCCGGTCGCCTCGCTCCTGTTGCCGGCCGCGATGCGCCCGCACGTCGCCGCGGTCTACGCATTCGCGCGTGTCGCCGACGATTTCGCGGATGAAGGCCGCCGGCCGGTCGAGGAGCGGTATCGCCTGCTCGATGGCTGGCTGGCGCGGCTCCATGGGTGCGTGCACGGCGCCCCGGCTTCCGCGGGCTCCGGAGCCGACGATCGCGACTCGCTGATCTTTCTGGCGCTGGGCACCTCCATCCGCGCATGCGATCTCCCCGTGAGCCTGTTCGAGGATCTGTTGAGCGCGTTTCGGCAGGATGTCGAAACGCGCCGGTACCGCACGTGGGCGGACGTGCTCGACTACTGCCGTCGATCGGCGAACCCGGTCGGTCGGCTCGTCCTGCGTATCGCCGGCTATCGTGAGGAGCACCTCGACCGCTCCTCCGACGCCTTGTGCACGGCCTTGCAGCTCGCCAACTTCTGGCAGGACTTCGGTCGCGACTTTCGAGCGGGTCGCCTGTATGTCCCGCTCGAGGACTGTGCGGCGGCCGGCGCACGCGAGGAGGACCTCGAAGCCGGGCGGCTGACCGCTCCGTGGCGAGCCGTCATGAAGACGATGACCGAGCGGACGCGTGCGCTCTTCGACGAAGGCCGCGCCGTCTGCGACGGCGTGCGCGGCCGGCTGCGCTTCGAGCTCCGCTTCACCTGGCTCGGAGGTTCGCGCATCCTCGATCGGGTCGACGCGGCCGGCGACAACGGCCTCATCGATCGCCCCGCGCTCGGCGCCGTCGACGCGCCGCCGCTGGTGTGGCGAGCCTTGACTTGGAAGCGGACGCCCTGACCGTTGGCGATGTGAGAAATGTGGGGCCCCACGCCCATTGAATAATGTTGGCCGGAATCGTCGAATGAGTCGCCCCACAAATTTTTACTACGCCTTTCTCTGCCTCCCGCCGCGCAAGCGCGACGCGATTATCGCCGTGTGGGACTTCTGCCGCGCTGTCGACGATGCGGTAGACGAGGCGCCGGCGGAGGGAACACCGGGGCGCGACGCGCTGGTGCAAAACGCGCTGGCCGGTTGGCGCGCGGAGCTGGAGCGCTGCTACGCCGGCCAGGCGCCGCAGACGGAGCAGGGCCGCGGTCTGCTGCCCTTCATCGAGGAGTTCTCGCTGCCGCGGCAGCCGTTCGAAGACGTGATCGACGGCGTCGAAATGGACGTGCACCCGCCGACGTACGCGAGCTTCGAGGATCTGTTCGAGTACTGCCGGCGCGTGGCCTCGGCGGTCGGATTGATCTGCATCGAGGTCTTCGGGTACCGCGATCCGGCGACGCGCCGCTACGCGATCGATCTCGGCGTGGCGCTGCAGCTCACGAACATCATCCGCGACGTGCGCGGCGATCTGGCGCGCGGCCGGCTGTATCTGCCGTCGGACGATTTGCGCCAGTTCGGCTGCACGGCGGACGAGCTCCGGGCGGGGAAACTGACGGCGCCCATCCGGGCGCTGCTGCAGTACGAGTGCGCGCGCGCGCAGCTACTACGAGCGCGCGGCCACGGGCCGCCCGCGCCGTGACGCGCGACAGCTCGTCGCGGCCGAGATCATGCGCGCCATCTATTTCGAGATCCTCCGGCACATCGAGCGCGGCGGCTACGACGTCTTCTCGACGCGGGCGCGCGTCTCGCGTCCGCGGCAGGCGCTCATCGCCGCCCGCACCTGGGCCGCGACGATGGTCGGGCTGTGAGCGGGACGCGCTGGGACGCGATCGTCATCGGCGGGGGCTTTGCCGGCCTCAGCGCCGCGACCGCGCTGGCCGCGGAAGGGGCGCGCGTACTCGTGCTCGAGGCGCGGCCCGGCCTGGGCGGCCGCGCGACCGCCTTCGTCGATCCGGCGACTGGCGAGGCGGTCGACAACGGCCAGCACGTGCTGGTCGGCTGCTACCGCGAGACCTTCGCCTTTCTCCGGCGGATCGGCGCGGAACAGGGTGTCTCGCTTCAGCCGCGGCTCGCGCTCGAGATGATCGATCGACGGGGCCGGCGGACCCGCCTGAAATGTCCGACGCTGCCGGCGCCGTGGCACCTGGTCTTCGGCCTGCTCGGATGGGATGCGCTCGGTCTCGGCGATCGGCTGGCGGCGCTGCGGATCGGACCGGCGATCGACGGTGCGCGCCGGCGGCTCGCCGCCGGTGCGCCGGTCGACGACTCGGCGATGGCCGAGACCGTCGAGGCGTGGCTCATCGCCCGCGGGCAGAACGAGCGGCTCCGCGAGATGCTGTGGGAGCCGCTCGCGCTGGCGGCGCTCAATCAGCCGCCGCGCGAGGCGGCCGCGGCCACGTTCATCCGTGTGCTGGCCGAGATGTTCGGGCGCGATCCGAAGGCGGCGGCAATCGGCTTGCCCGCCGTGCCGCTGGACCAGCTCTATGCCGAGCCGGCACGCCAGTATCTCGAAGCGCACGGCGGCTGCGTCCGGACCAACGCGCCGGCGCGCGTCCATGTCGACGCCGATCGCGTGTCGCGCGTGACCGTTCGGCAGGAGTCGTTCGAGGCGCCGGTCGTGATTGCGGCCGTCCCCTGGTTCGCGATGACGGATCTGATCCCGGATCCGCCGTCCGCGCTCGGGCCGCTGATTGACGCCGCCACACGGCTGCGCGCATCGCCGATCGTCACCGTCAATCTGTGGTTCGATCGCCCGGTGCTGGATGTGCCGTTCCTCGGCCTGCCCGGCCGCGTCATGCAGTGGGTGTTCGACAAGCGCTTCGTCTTCGGCGAACAGGCTTCGCACCTCTCGCTCGTCTCGAGCGGCGCGGCGGAGATCGTGGCGCAGTCCAACGAGGAGATTGCGGCGATCGCGATCGCGGAAATTCGCGGGGCACTCCCGGCCGCGGTGGCCGCGACGCTGACGCGCACGAAGGTCGTGCGCGAGAAGCGCGCGACGTTTTCGCTCGCGCCCGGCGAGCCGGCGCGCCCCTCGACCACGACGCCGATCGCGGGTCTGCTGCTCGCCGGCGACTGGATTGCCACCGGCCTGCCGGCCACAATCGAGAGCGCGGTCGTCAGCGGCCACGCGGCGGCAGCCTTCGCGAGCGGAACCCGCGTCGCGGACCGCGCACCGGTTGAAGTGAGCCGGGGTTCGGGGCGGAGCCCCGATTGAAAAATGCGTTCTGTCATTGTCCACTACAAGGAAATCG
>DASSOM010000285.1:0-6639 GCA_035700625.1 Vicinamibacterales bacterium | reverse complement strand
TGCGCGCGCTTCAGCGTCGAGAACGAGTACGGCGCATCCGGAATCGGCGTCTCGGTCGCATCGTCGCCCGTGATGACGAACGCGAGCGCCGTGTTCGGCCCACCCTTGTGGTACTGCCCCGTCGAGTGGAGATACCGCGGCCCGACGCCGAACGTCGTGGCGACATGTGCGCGCGCACGGATGCCGGAGCGGATTTCGGCAATCGCCGTTTCCACCTCCGGCGACGCCGGCAGGTACGACAGGAAGGCGACATAGTCGGGCGGCTTCAGGGACGCGAGCGCGGCGCCGACGACGTCGGCGGGAGAGCGGCCGGAGAAGCGGGAGAACACCTTCACGGCATCGTCCTGCGCGGCCGGCGTGCCGTCCTCGATCGCGCCTCTGGCGAGCAGCGCGTTCGTTTTGTCCTTGGCTTCCTTGACGTTCGGCTCGTCGAACGGATTGATGCCGAGCACGGCGCCCGCGACCGCCGTTGCGAACTCCCACCGGAAGAATTCCGCGCCGAGGCCGTCGACGCGCGTCGACAGACGGAACACGGGATGGCCCGCGCGTTCGAGCGCGCCGAGACGATCGGCATCCGGTGCGTCGCGCTCCGTCGAAACCGCGACGAAACAGCGGTCGGCGCCGTACTCGTCCGGCCGTCCGAGCGGCTCGTCCACGACGGGCAGCAGACCTTTGCCCTGCTTGCCCGTGCTTTCGGCGACGAGCTGCTCGATCCAGAGGCCGAGCGTTCGCAGCGACGGCGGCAGCGCGACGGTCAGCTTGTCGCGTCCGTTGCGCGCGCATCCACCCATGAACGCGCCGAGCTGCAGTCCGGGATTGCGATCGCTTTCCTGACGGCAGCCGTCCGCCATCTCGGCGCCCGCGCGCAGCATCTGGTCCGCAGGCGCACCGATCAACGCCGCGGGGACGAGTCCGAACAGCGACAACGCCGAATACCGTCCGCCAATGTCCGGCGGGTTGAGGAACACCTGCCGGTAGCCTTCGCGTTCGCCGAGCGCCTGCAGTTCGGTGGAGGGATCCGTAATCGCGACGAAGTGGCGGCCCGTCAGCGAGCCGAGCGCAGCCGACATCCGCGATCGGAACAGGCGCTCCATCGATCGGGGCTCGATCGTGCCGCCGCTCTTGCTCGCGACGAGAAACAGCGTCCGCTCAGGTTCCAGCCTCGCGGCCGCGCCATGGATCGCCTCCTCGTCCGTCGTATCCATGACGATGAGATCCGGGTGCCCGTCGGCGACGCCGTAGACCGATCGGATGACTTCCGCACAGAGGCTGCTGCCCCCCATGCCGAGCAGGTACACGACCCGGATGCCGTCGCGGCGGACGGCGTCCGCCAGCGTCTCCACCCGCGAGACTTCGGCCGCCATGCCGGTGGGCACGTCGAGCCAGCCCAGCCGGTTGGCCACTGAGTCGGCAGCCGGCGTGCCGGATGATGCCCAGATGCTGGTATCGCGGCGCCAGATCCGGGGCACGAGATGGTCGTGGAGGAGCTGCTCGATGAGGGCCACGCCCCAGTATAGGCCGGCCGGAATGCTATAATCTGAAGACCCCCTCGGGGGCAGGAGAACCGCAGATGATCAATGTCACAGAGACGGCCGCCTCGAAGATCAACGAGCTGCTGGCCGAAGAGAACAAGGCCGGCGCCGGCCTGCGCGTGTTCGTGCAGGGCGGGGGCTGTTCAGGGTTCCAGTACGGGCTGATGATCGACGAAGGCGAAGGGGACACGTCCACCGACGCGGTCATCGAGGTCCACGGCGTCAAGCTGCTCGTCGACCCGATCAGCGCGCGCTACCTGCGCGGCGCGGAAGTGGATTTCGTCGATAACGTCACCGGCGGCGGGTTCACGATTCGCAATCCGAACGCGAAGTCGACCTGCGGCTGCGGTTCCTCGTTCAGCGTGTAGCGGCAGGAGGCTGGTCCGCGAGGGCCCACCATGCAGCCAGCCTCCAAACCCGCCTCCGGCCCGCTTCATTCCCCCACCAGCCGATCGACCAAGCGGGATCGCGTCGTCAGCATCTTCCTGGGACAGGAAGGGCACGTCACCGCCGACGAGCTCGTCGAGCTCGTGCGGCGTGAAGATCAGCAGATCAGCCGCGCCAGCGTCTATCGCGCGCTGCAGTGGATGGTTGACGCGGGCATCGCCCGCAAGATCGATCTCGGCCAAGGACGGTTCCGGTTCGAGCACTCGTACCGGCAGCCGCGGCACTTCCATCTGATCTGCCGGAGCTGCAACCGGTCGTTCGAGTTCTTCAGCTCCGACATCGAAGCGCTGATCGAAGACATCGCCGCGGCGCGGAGCTTCACGCTGCGCCAGAGCGTGCTGCAGATCCACGGCACGTGCGAGAGCTGCCGGACCGGACGCCCGGCGCTGGCGGAAGCAGAAGCCGCGCGAATCGTCTTCACGCGCGACGCGCTGCGGATTGCGATGGCGACCGAACGAAGCGGCCTCGAGTTCTACACGCGCGCGGCGCGGCTGATGACCCGGGCGCGCGGGCGGCGGCTGTTCGAGAAGCTCGCGGGAAAGGCACGGGATCATCTGTCCATCCTCGAGCGACGCTATCGCGAGCTGCTGAGAGAGGCGCCGCAAGTCGAGTCGCGCGCGACCGTCCTCTTCTTCACGGGGGCGGCCAACGGCCTGTTCGCCGCGGGGGCGGCGGAACTGCCGCCGCATCCGACCGCACGCCAGACGCTGACGGTCGCCATCCGATGCGTACGCGGCGCGCATCGCTTCTTCCGCCGCCACAGCGCGCGCTTCGAGGACGAAGCGGACAAGCGCATCTTCCTGGAGATCGCGGCCGCCGAGCGCGGCCACCTCGATCTGCTGATTCGGGCGGTGCGGGCGCTGGGAGACCGGCGCCGCGGCCGTCCCGCGTGATCGATCTTCACCTGCACACCACGGCGTCCGACGGCCTCCTCCCGCCCGCCGCGCTGGTCGATGCGGCGCGCGCCGCCGGCCTGCGCACGATTGCGATCACGGATCACGACACCACGGCCGGCATCGCCGAGGCCGTCCGTGCGGCAGAGGCGTGCGGGCTGGATTGCGTACGTGGGATCGAAATCACGGCCATCGACGACGAACGCGACATTCACGTGCTGGGCTACTTCATCGATCCGGAGGTGGATGCGATCGTCGATCTGCTGACGCGTCAGCAGCGGGATCGATTGCGCCGGCTGCGCGGCATGGCGGATCGGCTCGCGGCGCTCGGGATGCCGATCGATATGTCCTCGATCCTGGAGGACGCGGCGCGTGGTCGCACCATCGGACGACCGCACCTGGCGGACGCGCTCATCCGCGCCGGCCACGTGCGCTCGCGGCATGATGCCTTCGAGCAGTGGCTCGCGCGCGGGCGGCCGGCGTTTCTGTCGCGCGCCGGCGCGGCTCCCGCCGAGGTGATCGACATCATCCACGCGGCCGGCGGCGTCGCGTCGCTGGCGCACCCCGGTCTGAACGAACGCGATGATCTGATTCCCGCGCTCGCGCGGGCCGGACTCGACGCGCTCGAGGCGCGGCACAGCCAGCACGATGAGAACACGGAGCGCCACTATCGCCGGCTCGCGGCGGATCACGGTTTACTCGTGAGCGGCGGCTCGGACTTCCACGGCGATCCCGGCGATACGGAAGCCGCACTCGGCGTCGTCACGCTGCCGGCGGCGGATTTCGAAGCGCTTCGCCAGCGGGCGGGACGACCACGGCCGTGACGCCCGTGCTCCACATGTCGAAGGTGCGCAAGGCGTACCAGGGCCTGCGGCCGCTGCGGATCGACGATCTGATGGTCGCAGACGGGGAGCGCGTCGCGATCTCCGGCCTCGACGCCGCGGCGTCGGAAGTGCTCGTCAATCTGGTGACCGGCGCGTCCGTCCCCGATGAGGGGGAGGTCCGGATCGACGGACGCAGCACGGCCTCGATCGCAAGCGGCGAGGAATGGCTCGCCTCGCTCGACCGCTTCGGCATCGTCAGTCCGCGTGCGGTCCTGCTCGAGGGATCGACGGTGCTGCAGAATCTGGCGATGCCGTTCACGCTGCAGATCGACCCGATCGAGGCCGCAGTCGCGGACCGCGTCCGCGCGCTTGCCGCCGAAGCGGGAATCGATCCCGCATGGCTCCCGCGTCAAGCCGGGGACGCTCCACCGGACGTTCGCGCGCGCGCGCACCTGGCGCGAGCGGTCGCGCTCGGCCCGTCGCTGCTCGTCCTCGAGCATCCCACGGCCGCGCTGCCGGCGGCCGCGTCGGCCGCGTTCGGGGCGGACGTGGCGCGACTCGCCGGCGAGCGGCGTCTCGCGACGCTCATCATCACCGAGGACCGCACGTTCGCGGCGCGCGCGGCCCACCGCGTGTTCGCGCTGCAGGCCGCCACGGGCCGCCTCGTGCGCGGGTGAGCGCCGCGGACAGGACCCGCACTGGCGCGCGCGCGTCTCGGCGGGTGGCCGCGAACGGGGCCGCCCCGCCCGCGCGCAGGCGCGTCCCACGTGACAAGTGTTTTTCGCGCCGAGCACGGGTGGGGCTGTTCGCGGACAGGACCCGCTCTGGCGCGCGCGTCTCGGCGGGTGGCCGTTACTGCTTCTGAATCACGCCGCACGCGGCGCGCGGACCGCCGCTCACGCCCGATTTCGGCGCGCCGGTGATCATCTGGTCCGCATTGCCGTGCACGATGATCGCCGCGCCGTCGGCGTCGAAGAGCGACAGCGGTCCATCGGTCAGCGTCACCCGCGTCGTCACCGCGTGCAGCGTGCCCTTGCCGTCCGCGCCGACCTCGAGGTTGGGGATGTCTCCCATGTGGAACGGATGGTTCGCGTCGGGATCGGTGTTCGACGCGGGGCCCGGATCGAAATGCCCGCCGGCCGCGCCAAAGTCCGGCTCGCATTTGCCGACGGCATGCAGATGCACGCCGTGCTTGCCCGGCTTCAGCCCGCTCGCCGTGAGATCGATCTCGACGACCGTGGCGCTGCCCATCGTCCGCTGCGTGAAGTCCGCCGTGCCGGTGACGCCAGGGCCCTTGATGTCGGCGTGCGCCTTTGCCGCGGGCGCTGACGGTTGATCCTGCGCGGCGGCCGGCGCGCCGGCCAGCGCCAGCACGGCCGCGGCTATGATCGGATACTTCATGGTGCTCCTCCTTTTATGGCTCTCATCCTATTCGACATCGACGGAACGCTCGTCCTGACCGGCGGCGCCGGGCTGCGGGCGATGAATCGCGCGTGCGAGGACCTCGTCGGCCACGGCAGCGGCCTCGAGGGCATCCAGCTCGCCGGACGGACCGACTGGATCATCCTTCAGGACGTCGCGGCGCGCGTCGGCCGCGAGCTCGATCGGCCGATGCTGCACGAGCTTCGCGACCGCTATCTCGTCCATCTGCGCGAGGAGATCGATCAGCCGGGCCGCGGCGTGAAGGCGGTGATGCCCGGCATCCGCCCGCTGCTCGAGGCGCTGCACGCGCGCGAGGACGTCGCGCTCGGCCTGCTCACCGGCAACTTCGTCGAAGGGGCGCGCATCAAGCTCGAACACTTCGATCTCTGGCGATTCTTCCGCACCGGCGCGTTCGGCGACGATGCGGCCGATCGGAATCATCTCGTGCCGGTCGCGCTGACGCGCGCGCGCGATTGCGGCCTCGGGGAGTTTACCGCGACCGACGTCCTCGTCGTCGGCGATACGCCGCACGACGTCGCCTGCGCGCTCGCCGTCGGCGCGACGCCCGTCGGCGTCGCGACCGGCGGGTTCACGGTCGATCAACTCCGCGCGAGCGGCGCGGAGATCGTCTTCGAGACCCTGGAGGATCGCGACGCGTTCCTGAAGCTGTTGTAAGCGGTCGACGGTACAATCGGCGGAACGGAAGCGAACGGGGCCCGGTGGCCCTCCCGGTCTTCAAAATCGGATGCTTCCCGCGTTGAGCGGGAGGGCTGGGTTCGACTCCCAGGCGCTTCCGCCATTGCGGCACACGAGGCCGCACGACGATCGACGACAGGCGTGCGAAGCGGGTGAGAGACGAAGGTGTGAGCGGGAGCCGGTCGCGGGGCGCAGAACGCCCCGCCGCCGGAGTGAACGGGAAGTGCGGTCAGCCCTCGATCAGACGGACTTCGCCGGCGCGGGGGCCCTTGCCGGACTCTTCGGGCGTGAACTCGACGCGCTGCCCCTCGCGCAGCAGCTCGAAGACGGCGCCACGGACGGAGCTGCGGTGGAAGAAGTGCTCGATCCCGCTCTCGTCGCGGATAAAACCGAAGCCCTTGTCGATCAGCAGCCGAGCAATTGTGCCGGTTGGCATAACCCCTGTCCTCCGAGTGAACGGCGCCCGCGGGATGATCCCGAAGGCTTCGACAAGCCGGGCGCAGCAGAGCAGGGCCGGAGGACGCGGCCCGTGCACGTGCAGAACAGGCGCCGACGACGCTCCGAATCTCGCCGCGATCCACGCGTGCCCGGTCCGGTCTGGCCGATGCACGCTGAGCTTGAAAACGCGGCCAGTGTAGGGAGATCCAGACCCGAAGTCAAGAAATCCGTGCGGGTTAGGGGCGCGGACCCACCCAGCCGGGCAGGCGCGGAAATGGCCGAACTGGTGCCAGGGTGGGCGGATCCGGCGCAGCGCCCAAAGGACGAGCGCACACGGAACCCCTGCTTTTTGGGCCGAAATGCGGGGCCTGAGGGGGGCAACCCGTG